>NZ_LR130778.1:1651268-1962537 GCF_900538275.1 Petrocella atlantisensis
TGGTCAAAATCTTCTTCAAACATAACCACTAAATCTATGTTGCCATCTCTAACGCCAATAAGATCCGCCTCAAAGTCTTCTTGGTCAAAGGTCATCTTCATACCAATTTCTTCTTTTTGGCTTTCGTAATAATCTATAAATGATGCTGGCGCCTCATAGACATGGACAAGGGATTGATGTTGATCTCTGTCTTCAAACATATCTCCAAGCATGATTCCCATGATAGAATACAAGATATAAATACCAACTGCCGGTAATATAAAGGCAGAAAAGACCAATCTTCGGTCTGAAAAGACCCTTTTTAATTCTTTTTTCACTATGACCCACAGCATTACAGTACCTCCTTTACATTTTCTTTATATAAGGCAAAAAATGCATCCTCAAGGTTGGTGGTACTTGTCATTTCTGTTATAGAAGCTATATCCCCATCGGCCACTTTTTTCCCATTAATAATAACCGCTACTCTATCACACAGCTTTTCTGCAACGGTCATGATATGTGTGGATATGATGACTAGTTTACCTTTATTTTTAAGTCCTTGAAGGTATTCTGTTACTGCCTTGGCTGTAATAATATCCAGACCGTTGGTTGGTTCGTCAAATATGACCACTGCAGGATCATGAACCAGACTAACGGCTATCGCCAATTTTTGAGTCATACCTGTGGACAATTCACCGATCTTTTTGTTTCTAAATTCAGTGATGCCAAAGTAATCAAATAATTCATTTGTTCTGGATTTGATTGTCTCAAGATCTAAACCATGAAGTTGTCCAAAAAACTTCATAGTATAATCCGGTGTAAAATGGGTTTCCATCTTAAGTTCGTTGGTTAAAAAACCAATACTACTACGAACCGATTTGGCATCCTTCACCACATCATAGCCTTCAACATTGATTTCTCCCATTGTTGGCTTCAATAAAGTTGCAATGGTGCGCAAGGTTGTGGTCTTTCCTGCACCATTTGGTCCGAGCAACCCGAATATTTCACCTTTATTTGCTGTAAATGAAATGTTATTCACAGCAATTTTTTGTTGGTCTTTAACTTTTTGTTCTTTCATCTGCTTCTTCGTCAAGCGGTACACTTTTGTAAAATTAGTTACCTCAATCATAATATTCCTTTCCTTAATGCATATATATAGGTTAAGGTGTCAAAACTATATCTTAACTCGTGCTATGGCTTCAATCTCAATACTTGCGTCTTTTGGAAGTCTTGCAACCTCAACACAACTTCTAGATGGATAAGGTGCTTCAAAAAAGGTCTCATAAATCTGATTCATCGCTGCAAAGTCATTCATATCTTTCAAGAATACCATGACTTTAATAACATCTTTCATACCTGAACCGGCCGCTTCAACAATCGCTTTCACATTTGTTAATGATGCTGTTGTTTGTTCCTCTATGGTCGTTGGCATCACCCCTGTTTTGATATCAATCGGTAACTGTCCGGATGTAAACAGAAGATCATCTACAACAATCCCTTGAGAATAGGGTCCTATAGCCGCTGGTGCTTGATCGGTTGTAATATTTTTTTTATTCATCATAACCACTCCTTCAAAATTAGTTTTGTTTTGTTTAATTATACAAGAACAAAGCGACTTTGTCGCGTTTTGCGCAACAAAAAAAGAAGCTTTTGGGGAAAGCTTCTTTCTTTTAAATATTATATGAGGGGAGTTTTATGAAATGAACTAACTGCTATCAATGCTATGAAATGATTATAGAACAAAGTTATGGCTTTAAAGTGACCAAGTTGTAAAATAATTATGAACATTTCATTTCATTGTTGTAATAAACGAAATTATTAAGCTATTGAATGAAATATTGGTTTTTCAGTCAATTTCTTCAAAACCCATACTTTCAACAAATGTGCTAAAAGCTGCAAGACCTTGTTGTGTTTGTTTAAAAACGCCTGAACACGCCAGAACTTCTTCAAATCTATTGCCTATGGCTTTCTCTAAGATTTCTTTTGCCATTGCTTCACTACAGGTTAGGCCAACTTCTAAAACAATAGATTCAAACCAAGCATAGTGATGGGGGAGCTTCTTCTTAACCAAATCCATAGAATGTTTACCCCGTAATACTTCGCTTAGTAAAGATAAATCCTGGTCCAGTCTGGCCGGTAACACTGCAAGACCCATCACCTCAATCAAACCAATATTCTCTTTCTTAATATGATGCAGATGCTCATGTGGGTGAAAAATACCTTCGGGATGTCTTTCGTCTCTTCGATTGTTTCTAAGAGCTAAGTCTATCTCATAGCAACCTCGATCATTCATTCTGGCAATGGGTGTTACTGTATTATGAGGTACAGTGCCTTCACTTGTCTCTGTAAATGCAAGTATATTTGCATGAGGATCACTATACCCTTGCCAATGTTTGAATATATCATAGGCTTGTTGAACCAATAATGACTTGTTTCTTGAAGATAGTCGAATCACGGATAAAGGCCAAGCCAATAACTCCAAACATATATCCGGTACATCTGAGTGCTTATAAGATTTTACAACTTTGGCATCCACCATGGGGAAACGATGCCTACCACCTTGAAAATGATCGTGACTTAGGATGGAGCCGCCAACAATGGGTAAGTCTGCATTGGATCCGATAAAATAATGGGGCATACACTCAATAAAATCTGCAAGACGTTTGAAGGTTTGAAGATTAATTTTCATAGGTTCATGGGTATCTTTGAAAATGATGGCGTGTTCATTATAGTAGACATAGGGTGAATATTGTAAGTACCAGGATTCATTATTTAGCTTAAGGGGCAACACACGGTGGTTACTCCTTGCCGGATGATTTAGATTGCCTTCATAACCTACATTTTCCAGACATAGAAAACACTTTGGATAATTGGACTGTGGCTGATGCTTCGCTTTCTCGATATCCTTTGGGTCTTTTTCCGGTTTGGAAAGATTGATGGTGATTTCCATGTTGCCATACTGGGTCTTGGTCTGCCAGTATTTATTTAAGGCGATTCTATCTGTACGTATATAATTGGACATCTGGCTCAAGTGGTAATAGTAGTCCGTGGCCGCCTTAATGCCCTTTTCTTCTTTAACCCTCGTATACAATCGATTAAGTTCAGATTGTCTCGGCATAAGTGTCGCCATCATCTTTGCGTCAAGAATCTCACGTTCTACAAGGCTTTCTTCAACAATACCCAGTAAGACCGCCTCATTTAGAATACCTTCCAGAATTCTCGTCGGTGTCTGATCTTCTATAGTTCCAACCGTACCTTCATAAGGTTCATTCACTTTTAATAATGCCAACAGCTGATTACGTACCAAAGGTACATCCAGAGCTTCAATCATTTTATGATGCAAACCAAATAAAATAAGTTCCTCAATGTATTTCTTAATCGTCTCCATGTATGCTCCTTCACTCTAATATATTTAATCCATATAGCCTTTAGGGTGAGCTTGATGCCAAGTCCATGCTGTTTTTATAATGTCTTCAATGGTATCATACTTAGGCTTCCAACCCAGTTCTTTTGTAGCTGCTTCAGCCGATGCAATCAAAGTTGCAGGATCGCCCTCTCGTCTACTTGTTATAACTGCCGGAATGGGATGTCCTGTCACAGCTCTTGTTATACTTATGACTTCCATGACGGAAAAACCTTGACCGTTTCCAAGATTATAGATTCTACTGTCGCCACCTTTTTGGAGTCTTCTAAGGGCCAGAACATGGGCATCCGACAAATCCGTCACATGGATATAATCCCTGACACAGGTTCCGTCTTTTGTGGGATAATCATCACCAAACACCTTAATTGCCTCCCGTTGTCCATTGGCCACTTGAAGCACCAAGGGAATCAAATGACTTTCGGGTGCATGATCTTCACCAATTAGTCCGCTTATGTGGGCACCTGCAGCATTAAAATATCGAAGGGCTGTATACCGAATGCCATGAGCTTCTCCTACCCACTTTAGCATCTTTTCTACCACCAGCTTTGACTCCCCATATGGATTGGTGGGCAACGTAGGGTCTTCTTCCTTAATTGGAATTTCTTTAGGTTCTCCGTAAGTAGCTGCTGTTGATGAAAAAACAATATGAGGCACTTTATATTCAACCATTTTCTTCAATAAACATAATGTCCCATAAACATTGTTTTCATAGTATTTTAAGGGTTGTGTCACACTTTCACCCACCAAAGAATAGGCGGCAAAGTCAATGACCGCATCAATGTTTTCGTTAGCAAAAACACGATCTAACTCTACTTCATTTCTTAGATCGCCTTCATAAAAGATTACTTCTTCCGGCACTGCTTTACGATGTCCTGTAATTAAGTTATCAAAAACAACCACTGTTTCACCTTCTGCAACTAGAGCTGCTACTGTATGAGATCCGATGTATCCTGCACCACCACAAACTAAAATAGCCATATTGTCCTCCTTAAATCCTGCTTGCACCTTGACCTACACCGGCTACATAAAATGCAGGCGTCAGTCCTGTTAATGTTTCATAATCTTTACCTACTTTTTCTATAAATTGCTCAACCGCTTCTTCCTTAACCAGACTTACTGTACATCCGCCAAAGCCTGCACCGGTCATCCTAGAGCCTATGGTGCCATCAATTTTTCGTGCTTCATTTACCATAGTATCAAGGGCATCCCCAGTTACCTCGTATAGATCTCTTAAAGAATCGTGAGACTTGTTCATCAGAACCCCAAAACGCGATAAATCTCCTTTTTCAAGGGCCTCTTTTGCTTCAAGTGTTCTCAGGTTCTCATATACGGCATGCTCGGCTCTGTTTCTGACCACTTGATCTTCAATTAAATGTTTATTATTCTCAAAAGTCTCACCATCCAAATCACAGAGGTATCTTATATCCAGATCTTTGTTCAAATCAGCAACAGCTTTATCGCACTCGCGACGTCGTTCATTATATTTTGAGTCAGCTAAGCCCCTTCGCATATTGGTATTACTGATAATTATTTTTACACCTTCTAGCTTTAAAGGCACATATTCATATTTAAGTGTATTACAATCCAATAAAATAGCATGATTAGCCTTACCCATACCAACAGCAAATTGGTCCATGATGCCACAATTAACACCAACAAAATCATTTTCAGCTTTTTGGCTCATCTTAACCAGATCCACCCTATCTAGATCACACTCAAATAAGTCATTAATCATTACCGCAGTTAAGACTTCAAGAGAGGCCGATGAAGATAGGCCTGCACCATTAGGTATGTTGCCATAATATAGTACCTCAAAGCCTTTTAGTGATATACCTAAGTCCAAAAATGTTTTGATGACCCCTTTGGGATAATTGGTCCAACTGTCCTCTTCTTTGTACAAAATATGATCCAAATCTACAGTCACCCTTGTATCAAAATTCATAGTGGCAAAGCTTACCTTGTCATCATCCCTTAATCGAACCGCTGCATAAGTACCAAAACCCAGTGCACAGGGGAAAACAAATCCGCCATTATAATCGATATGTTCTCCAATCAGATTCACACGTCCCGGTGCAAAATAGTATCGTATTTCCCCACCTTCACCATAGATGGATTCAAAAGATGCTTTCATGGATATTTTCATTGAACTATTCATACCTGTCTCCTCTTCTTATATCATAATTCTCTTGCTAAGACTCTCGAATCATCAGTCTTGTTTCCAGATACGTTTTTTGGTTTTCTATATCTTTTGTAGTCATCATTTTGTAAATGCGGTTGCCAGCTAGTTGACCAAGCTTTGTCATCTGTTGATCGACTGTCGATAGCTTCGGTTCAGTAATCATGGATATGATGGTATTGTCAAAACCGATAATACGCATATCCTTTGGAACCAAAAGTCCTTCTGATTTGGCACCACTTAAGGCACCCACTGCCATCCAGTCATTACAAGCCAACAAGGCATCCGGTTTTTCACCGGACCGAATATAATCTGCTACAGCTTCTTTAGCCTGTTCCACCGTTTTGATATCATTCCCATCTTTTATTCTAAGAATGCGACTTTCCATACCATGGGCTTTCATGAATTCCAAATAGACTTCTTCTTTAATATCATAGGAATGACTTTTCTTGCCTCGCAAAAAAACTATGCGTTTACATCCTTCTGTTATTAAATATTTCAAGGCCATACGGGCACCACCTTCGCCATCATTTAAAACATAACTACATCCGGTACCTTGGGCATAACCATTAACTAAAAGTAAAGGTACACGTTTGGCAAGTTCTTCAAAATATCCTGATACCACATTTTCTTTTCTAGGGTCAAGAACAACCATGCCATCCACACGACGATCCACTAAGCTATGAATCACTTCCACCTCGTTGGTGGCTTCACCTTCTGTATGACACAAGAAAGTTGTATATCCTTTTTCCTTTAAGATACTATCCACACCTTTGATGACTTCCGAAAAGAAAAGGTTTTCTATAGAGGGTGTCAAAATACCTACTGTTTTTGTCGAATTTTGAATCAGGCTACGTGCTAATAGATTGGGTTTAAACTTAAGTGTATCAACGGCTTCTTCAACTTTCTTTCGAGTTGAAGCTTTAACAGGGTAATTATTATTAATAACCCTTGAAACTGTTGTAATGGAAACACCTGCGGCCTGTGCAACATCCTGTATGGTAGTTCTTTTCATGATTTGCCTCCTTTTAGAAAAGGTTTTCTATTTTTATTATAACATCTGCTTTTTTATTGTCAATATGGAATATAGCATATCTATTGACTTTCAAGCTTGTTTTATTCATAATAAATAGAGATTACTATCTTTGGAGGTTCTTATGAATAAAATTATACTTACAGGTGGTGGCACCGCCGGTCATGTCATGCCTCATTTAGCTTTATTACCTTCTCTAAGGGAAAAAGACTACCATGTGGATTATATTGGCTCCAAACAAGGTATCGAGAAAAAACTTATTGAGAAAGAAGGACTACCTTACTATGGCATAGCTTCCGGAAAACTCAGACGTTATTTTGATTTTAAGAATTTCACGGATCTTTTTAAAATTTTTTTCGGAACCCTTGAGTCCATATTTCTTATACATAAACTAAAACCAAATCTGGTCTTTTCAAAAGGTGGCTTTGTCACTGTACCTGTCGTCTTGGCTGCATGGCTGGCTAAGGTTCCGGTTGTTATACATGAATCTGATATGACGCCTGGCCTAGCGAATAAAATTGCTTCAAAGTTTGCAGTGAAAATATGTACCACTTTTGAAAGTACTTTATCTCATATACCGGCTTCAAAAGGTATTCATACCGGTGCACCCATAAGGGGCGAACTTTTTCTTGGTGAAGGTCAAAAGGGGCATGCATATACGCAACTTGATCATAATAAAGCCATTTTATTGGTAACAGGTGGTAGTCTCGGTGCACAAAGTATTAATGACTGTCTACGAGATAGCCTTATTGAACTGACAAAAACCTTTCATGTGGTACATCTTTGTGGAAAAGGCAATATAGATCATAGCTATGACTACCTTGAAGGTTATCGGCAATATGAATTCATTGGTAAACATATGGCTGATCTGTATGCCATGGCTGATGTTGTCGTAAGTCGAGCCGGTTCAAATACCATTACTGAACTGGTGGCACTTAAGAAGCCCCATCTATTAGTTCCTTTACCTGCTACACAAAGTAGAGGTGATCAGCTTCTTAATGCTGATGCTTTTGAAGCACTCGGCTACAGTATGGTCTTAAAACAAGAAAATCTAACCTCTGAAACCTTAATAGAATCTATTCTCGCTCTACACGAACACCCCCATATTTTTATAGAAAAAATGGCAGAATATGCTTTTGCTGACGGTACCAAGCATATTCTAAACACACTTGAAAGCTTATTGACTTAAAAATAAAGAGAGATTATAAAAAGTACCGGATGCCTATGAATGATTCATGAGCATCCGGTACTTTTCTATGGGCTTATGATGATTAAATTTTTAGATTTCCTTAGAGATTTCTGAAACCAGTTCCAACATCTGATCATCTGAAAATGCCTTGGTTTTCCATTTGAAATTCATGCCATCGTCTTCAAATCTGGGTATCAAATGAAGATGAAAATGCATGACGGTTTGTCCGGCCGCTATCCCATTGTTTTGAAGTATGTTGAGTCCGTCGCACTTTAATACTTTTTTTAATGCTTTTGCAATAACCGTTGCTAAGGCAAACATCTTACCAGCCGTCTCTCCATCCAAATCATAGATATTCTCAATATGCTCTTTGGGTAATATTAATGTGTGACCTTTACCCGATGGAAATTTATCCAATATAACCCGAAACTCACTGCTTTCAAATATGGTTGCTGAATCCAACTCCCCTGATGCAATACTGCAAAACAAACACTTACTCATTTTATGCTCCTTTCATTATACCTTTTCTTAAACTAACTTTATTAGATTCTAGAACGCAAATAATTGATCCAGTTTATACAATAAGGTAAAATTGCCTTTGGCTTTTATCTCACCTGTCATAAAAGCCCTTTGTACTGTCAATCTACCTTCTGTTATTTTTTTCATAATATCATGGTTACAGTTTATAATCACATCGGCTTCTTGATTTGTGCCGAATTTTGACTTTAGCTTCACACTTTTGAAGTCCAGAATAAAACTTTCATTTTTTTTATCCTCTATGACCCAACTGATGATACAATCCGGAAAAGTTTTATCCGGTTTGAATTTATACTCAAAAAGCTCCGGATAAGTTTTTTGTACCAAACCGCCTTTATTTGAGAGACGTTCTTTAAAAAGACTTGCAATATCTTCAATATCTTTCTGTTGCTTTTCTATAAATTCGTCATAATTGGAGATCTGTGATTTTGCTCCGGCTGTTCCTTCAAAAGCAAGCTCTTTTCCTATTGTTTTACCTTCCGGTTCAACTTCTTGTTGCCCCTCATCATTTGGTACATACAACTTTATAAGTACTTTGTTATCTCTGATACTGGTTGGTAGAATACTTCGTTGTTGATTTAATACGCGATAGTAATCTTCCGCTTTTTTATCAATAGCATTTAATAGGTTTTTATCCGTTTCAAGATCTGCAGAATTTTCTATACTTGCACACAGCGTTGTGCCTTCAACCCCACCAAGGATGTCCCAAGATTTCAATAAATGGCTTAAGGCATCTCTTTCATATGCTTGCTTACTAATAACGATACCAAATAGGTAAACACCTTCAAAACAGGCAAATTGACCACTGTCATAACATTTATCCAGAAAACTTTGCATGAGACCACCAATGCCATACCATGTTACAGTTGTTGCAAGTATAACACCTTCTGATTCACTAAGGGCTTCAAAAAAATCTTCCATGTTATAGCCGTCTTGATGCAAATCCAGTCTTTTCACACTGACGTTCAACTCTGTTAGAACGCTACTGACTCTCTCAGCAGCAACTAAGGTTGGATCATTGGCCAAATTATTGCCGCCATAGATTAAGATGACTTTTCTCTTACCGGAAACTCTTGGCTTTCTTTGTTTCAGAATAATTTTCTTTTTTATATGTGGCATTTCTTTTTCTTTTATTGTTGGTGTACTTGACTTTATCGGTATTTTTTCTTCCATTTGCTTCTCAACCTCAGGACTTGATTTAAAACTACTTAAGTCCTTTAGAAGTGCTTCTGATTGAGTGGCACCAACAAATGCTGCTTCACTAGGATGTGGCAGCACAATTTGGCTATAGGGTTTGTCCTGAATATAAACCGTCGTCTTGACGCCGAGATCTTCGCTCTTGACCGGTTCAAGATTATACATCACTCTATGACTTGTAGGTCCAAGAGGGATAATAATCATCGGTTTGATCAATTCAATTTCTCTGTGTAAAAAAGGTGTAAACATCATGATTTCATCATCTAACAAGTTTCTAGATAAGATACGGCCGGTTTTGGCATTAATCTTGTAGGGTCGGTATTTAACCGCATAAGTTAGGTATACATCTTCTCTTTTCATGTCTAATTGCTCTAAAAAACTATCAAAAACTTCCCCTCCACCACCTTCAAAAAAGTTGCCTGTAGCTTCTTCTTTGGCCGATGGACAAGGTGCAATAAACATGATTTTACTGTTTACATTACCATATCCAGGGACGAGACTATGTATGTCTTTGGTTTTTTCAGTAATATGGGCTGAGCATTCTCGCATCAGCTCTTTGATTGCCATCTGCTTCATGTTGTTCTCCTCACAATACATCCGTTTTCTGTGCCGGTTTCAACAATATATGGGTCATCATAATCCCACCGGCAAAGCCACCAACATGGGCTAATATATCGACATTAGGCGTCAGAATCGAGAAAACGATACCAATACCAAACATAACCCAAAGTATATAGCTTGAGACCCCATCAATGGGTTTCTTGATCTTATTGGTCACCACCAATAGACTGCCAATAAGTCCATACACAGCACCACTTGCTCCGGCTGCAACCGGGTACATCCCGGTGATATATGCGCCTGTCAGACTCATCAAAGAACCTAATAATCCGGATCCAATATACACCACCAAATACTGCCATATTTTTAAATAACGCTCTAAACGGTAGCCAAATATATAAAGACTAAACATATTATGAAATAAATGTAGGATGCCAATATGTAAAAACATGGCCGTAACCAGACGGTAATACTCACCGTCTAACACAACTAAGGGAAAACTCATGGCGCCACTCGCAATAAGTGTCTCAAGATCTAGAGAGCTGCCTCTGATTTCCATGTTTACCCAAACAGCGATGTTTATCGACATCAAAACCCAAGTAATCCAGACTGTTCCTTTTCTTGGTTTTAGCTTATAATAGGTCGTTTGTTCATTATTGAGTATTTTCTTGATTTCCTTATCGATATTGAGTATGTTTTTTAGTTGGCGCTTTGGAATCTGTAACTTTCGTGTATTTTCATTAATGAACCAAACCACATCAATAAATCTTTCACTAAGGTCCGGTACAAAATTAAAAGCATCATATAAGACTTGTGTCTCTTTGGCTATAATGAGATTGAGCAATATCACTTTGTCTGCTTCTGTTTTACTAAATTGCTGCATTGTTAATTGCTTATATTCCAGATATCGTTCCGGATCAAGCGCAAATTCCGGTCCAAGCTCTATCACATTGATGAGATACAGATTGCTCTTATCATACATACCATACATAGCCACGTTTTCAATATCTGTTGGAATTTTTTGATATTGTCTATTCTTGAAATAGTCATTAATCTGATTGTATAATTTTTTTTCCATATTCTTTCACCTCTTTTGGTCCTCAATACCTTAATCAATCCTAAAGGTATTAAAAGACCTATACTCATATTAAATGATATTAAGCCAAAGGGCAAGAATAAAGATAACTTCGAGTCACGTTTATTTACTGTCGGAAGCGTAAGGATAGAAAAATCCTAATAAGATATTATGAGTTCTTTGAAATCCATCTTACCATAGTTTAAAAATTCATTATAACTTTTCCATTATTTTTTCATACTTAAAAAGCCAGTCCATTTAGGATATTGGCTACTAGAATTTAGTATATCTAAATTCATCGTCTAAAAACCCCTCATTGGCAATATTGACTCGAAGTCTTGCCATCTTAGTTACTTCTTCCTTTGACCATCCTAGTGGACGACTACTTAATCTTGAAGATAGGAGATGGCTCACTTAACCTTCAGCACTACAGCCCATCCTTGGAAATTCATCATTATTAAATCTTATTATGTCTTCCCAGTGATTGCTTATGTATACCCTATTCTTATCTGTTCTCTTCTACTCTCGCTATCTGAGCACTCGAGGGCCATGTGAAAACTTTATTGACTGCTTTTTTATCTTCATATCTTATATCATCATTGATTGCCCTTCTTGTATCTGATGCTGAATCACCAAGATGACCTATAGCTCTTATAATTGCTTTGTTTAGATGGAATTTATCAAGGCAAAAAGACACTTTGTCCCAACACATCCACTCCTAGTTTTATCCACGATGCGCCATCTCCCATGATGTATCTTTCTTTATCCGACAGTATTTTACGTTAACGTTAACTTCTAACGTTTTCAAAATATAAGAGTCCTTTTATGATTTAAAGATTACTGGTTTATTCTAAAAAAAAGAGCTTAAAAGCTCTTTTTTTTGGGAGTATAAAAACAGTTTCAATAATTAAATATCGAATTTGTATTTATTATTTATATTATCCGAATATCAGGTTCATGTCCAAAAAAATCACAACTTCTGTTACCCTATAAGTCGTGAAAGTAATAGACTATTCAAGTATTTGTTCCTTTGTATCTCAAATTCAAAGTGTTCTGTTGATAACCCAATATAACTTTCATTATAATGTTTAAAAAGTAATCTAACAAAAGAGACTAAAAACTAAATAAACAGGATTGACATTAGTAATAATAAAAACTAAAGCACATATTGATGCACTAGTATAATAAAAAGTTACATAAGAAAAATAAAAAACACAGGAGGTAATCCTTAAATAAAACAACTTATCAACAGAAAAAGCATATTTTGAAGAGCCCAAAGTCTTTTCGACTTTTTTACTGCTAAAATTCATGCGTTATCCATAGGTAGCTTATTCTAATTATGAAATATCCTCGATTAATTTACTTGACTCACTTTGTATGCTGATGATACTATTGTTAATACTTTGTAATGCTAAAGTTTGCTCTTGTGCAACTATAGTATTTTTTCTAATTTCACTTGCAATAGCTTCGATACTTTGTTTTATATCATTTAACATCGCCTTGATTTCTTCAAAAGCTTTGTTTGAATTATCGGATAATTTCCCAATTTCTTCTGAAACAACTTTAAATCCTTTTCCTGCTTCACCTGCCCTAGCGGCTTCTATAGAGGCGTTTAAGCCCAAAAGTTTTGTTTGATATGTTAATTGATTAACTTTCATTAATAATCCATTTATGTCATGAAGATTCCCTTCAACATGGTTTGACTGTTCTTCAACTATTTGCATTTGATGAAAATTTTCCATACTAAGATCTGTAATTTCTTTTATCGTTTTTGTTATTTCTTCTATCCCATTTGCTATTGATTCTGTTATTTTATTCTTCGCAATATTACTTAAAAATTTTTCATATTCTTCTTGAACTATAAGTGAAGCCATTTTTTGGAGGGTTTTCATTCTCGCCGGATTTCCTGATATGCCAATACATCCAATATTTTTACCTTTATAAATGACTACGCCATTGTAACCTTCCTTCACACCAGTCAGTTTACTAGCATCCTCCGCTGTGATTGCTAATTCCTCGATTTCACCTGCCATAATTCTTTTAGCACCCTCATGAATTGTTCCAATACGGTTTTTTTGAATTGATGCAATAATCAATCCACCTTCAACCATATAGTTCACATTTTCTGAAGTCACTTTATTAAGTAAAAGTACAATATTTTCAGCTAATTCTGTTGGAAATTCATACATCCTAATCACCTCGTATTGTTTGAGTTTGTATAATTATAACTTTTATACTACAGATAAAGCTCAATATTATAATCATCAAGCTTTATCTGTATGTGAGATACTTATTCTTATGAACGGATCATTTAAAATGATCTTATTAAGATACTTTTATTTCACTAATTATACAAATAATAGCGTCAGAATAGATACAATAGTTATTGTCGCGACACCTTGTATCAGTGTTGCCATTGTCTGAGATTTATAAGCAGTAGATACATCCATACCACTAAACTCTGATACAACCCAAAAGAAACTATCGTTTGCATGCGAAACCGTCATCGCTCCCGCACCAATGGCCATAACTGTAAGTACTTTACCAAATACTGTTGCCAGTCCAAGTGCTGGAAGTAGTGGTGCTATTAAAGCAGATGTTGTAACAAGAGCAACTGTTGATGATCCTTGAGCTGTTTTTAATGCAGCTGCAATAATAAATGGCACTAGAATACCTATGCTTAAAGTACTTAGAGATGTTCCCAAGTAGTCCCCAATTGGTGTTGCTTTCAGAACTTCACCAAAAGCGCCACCTGCTCCGGTTATCATTATAATTGTTGCTGCATCTTTCAATCCTTCACCAACCCATCCTGTAAGGGTGTCTTTACTTAAACTCGGCAATAACGAAAATGAGAATAATAAGCCGATCATTAATGCATTAAGTGGCTTACCAAGGAAAATCATTATAGTAAATAAGCCATCCTGTCCAAATGGATATGTTGGAAAGTTAGCAATAGAACCCAGTGTAATCAACAAAATCGGAATTACAATAGGTGCAAACGCTTTAAAAGTAGTTGGCAACTTACCGTATTGTTGTTTAATCACTTCATAATCCATTTCTATCACTTGGGTATCTTCTTCAGAAGTATATTTTTTCCCAGCATAAACTGCCCAGGCATGTCCTGCTAACATTGTAAAGATTGATATACCTAAACCAACCATAATAACCAGACCTAGTTGATTTTCTAAACCAAGATTCCCCGCAGCAGCTATAGGACCAGGGGTTGGTGGTACTAATGTGTGTGTTGCATAAAGACCTGTCGCAAGTGAAACTGACATCATAATTCCTGAAGCTTTTGATTTTTTAACAAGTGATTTTTTTAAAGAATTTAAAATTACAAACCCTGAGTCGCAAAAAACAGGAATAGAAACAATATACCCAATTATACTCATGGCCAGACCCGGTCTTTTTTCACCAACTACCTTCAAAACTGAATCCGCCATAACAATTGCAGCTCCAGATTTTTCAAGAATCTTACCAATAATTGTACCGAGAATTATTACGATACCTATATACGTAAGGATACCACCAAAACCACTACGAATTGTTGATTCAATATCTAACACTGACATACCAGAAGAGAAAGCCACACCATAAGCTGCTATAATCAGTGCAAGAAAGGGATGAACATGAAATTTCGCTGTTGCAAGTACAATGAACACAATTGATAATGCTAGAATTACTAATAAAAATGGACCCTGAACCATAATACTACCTCCTATTTAGATGATTTATTGATGAGTGTCGCAATGTTAAAATACGTTTGATATAACAAATCTTTTGCATTGATAATGGCTTCATCTAACACCATTGGTTGATTGATGATACTGAATACAGACGTCAACCCCTTTTCATACATCTCTTCAAAACCTTTATCAATCGAACCTGCAACTGCAATAACAGGTATACCAAACTTCTGACCTAGCTGAGCAACACCAAAAGGTAGTTTACCATTTAGTGTTTGATGATTTATTTGACCTTCACCAGTAAATATATAGTCAAATTTACTTGAATTTATTATTTCTTCTAAACCAATTAAGTCACTTATTAGTTTAAAACCTGAGTCTAAGGTTCCATTTAAAATACCTAACAAGCCTGCACCCATACCTCCTGCTGCACCTGCGCCTGGGTAATTAAGAATGCTTTTACTAAACGTATTTTCTATAACATTTCCATAGTTTATCATACCTTTTTCGAGAAGTTCTAGCATTTCATTAGTTCCTCCTTTTTGAGGACCATAAATTCTAGTGGCTCCTTGTTCGCCTATCAAGGGATTATTTACATCACAAGCTACATGTATTTCAAGGTCGAATATTTCAGGTAATACCTTAGTCGATGAAATAGACCGAACATTAATCAAAGCTTGACCACCTTGACCGACCGCATCTCCCTTCTCATCAAAAAATTCGAATCCTAAAGCCTGGAGCATACCTAATCCTCCATCGTTAGTCGCACTTCCACCTATACCTATGACTATTTTTTTGCATCCTTTTTTCATTGCATCGAGAATCAATTCTCCCGTTCCATAGCTTGTTGCAACCATAGGATTTAATTCTTCTTTATTTGCATGCATTATTCCTGAAGCGCTAGACATTTCTATGATTGCCGTCTTATAATCACCTAAAATTCCATAAACCGCCTTAACTTTTTTAAAAAATGGACCTGTTACAATGCATTCGTGAAATGATCCCTCTGTATTCAGGACTAAAGCTTCAACGCTTCCTTCCCCACCGTCGGCTAAAACTATTTTTTTAACATTTGCCTGAGGTATTACTGCTAGTATTGCTGAATTTGCTATATCACAAATTTCAGACGATGTTAAACTTCCTTTGAAAGAATCTGACACTACTAATATATTCATTATGAACATTCTCCTTTTCAGAACTCTTGAAACAATAGGCTTATTATAGTTCTTTTAGCATCACACATATAGTGTCTAAAAACCAAAAATCACCTTATTTATTGTGCATTTAGCACAAAAATAAGGTGATTTTTGATATTAAACTATTTCTTTAACATAATATATTCGGATAGTAAACCCCAATAGGCTCTATCCGAAGTATTATTAATTGGGTCTAAGTTTAATATTTCCTTTATTTTATTCATTCTAAAGAGAACAGTATTACGATGTACATATAATTTCGCAGCACACTGATTCAAGTGCATATTGCATTTATACAAAGAAACTATAGTTTCTATAATTTCCGGCTTATCTTTAATGCATTCATATGCATTAAAGAAAAAATGGTCTAAAGTAAATTTAGAAATTTGTGATGAAAAATATCCAATTAAATAGTCTCTAATAAATCCTATATTACATCCGTACTCATTAGAAACACAGTTTATAATATACTCAGCTTCAAAAAAACTATTTTTCAAGCATAATATATCATCATAAAAGCTACCGACTCCTATATAACAATTCATAGGATATTTATCTTCTATTATTTTCATCACAGCTTGTGTATATTTGTAAATAACTTCTCGTTCCTCATTCTCATGGATTTCATAAGATGATTTAACAATTATTATGCGACTTGGGGACAAAAGAGCTGAAATGTCATTATTATGATGATTTGGAATATGTTTAAGGTCCTTTACAAAGTCTTGAACCATATCATCTGCGGTAAATGTTGTATCTTCATTTTGTATAGGTGAAAACTGCAAAACTATAATATTTCTTCTTACACTCATATCATAACCTAGCTTTTCTCCCCAGTTTTTTATGGAGACCAATGCTTCTCTATTTGATACATTTAATAATTCATTAATAAAGAATATTTTGTTGTTTTGACGATAATACATTTTTTGCTTAAGAAGTTCTTGTTCATACATTAATTCAATCATAGACTTTACAATATTTGCAAGGTCATTTAATTCTGTAGGATTACCAGTAATTCCAATAATACCTATTAAACTATCTTTGTAATAAAAAGGCAAATTAATCCCTGATTTTACGTCATTGTAAACATTATCTTCCTCTTCTTTAAAATCAATTCTACTTTTAATATCAGCTGCTTGCTTGCCAATTTTATGAAACTTACCGATTCTATCAACAGATCCACTTGCTATAATAATACCATCGGTGTCAATAATATTAATATTATATCCTATATCTTTAATGATTTTATTAACTAATTTTTGTAGCATATCACCATGAATTAGCATAGCCCCCTCCTTAATTAATCTACTTGGAATTTTTAAACGCCACAACTTTATTTTTTAAAGGTTTTTTCTTCATAAAAATATAATTTCTCACCTGATTATATGGTAGATCTGTATTTTTTTGAAATCATTGAATAAATAAAAAAGTTATATAAGCTCATATTAGCACAAAATCAGCTCTCATTAAATGAATTTTAATTCTATTTTATTATAAAATGATAGACATTCTTTCTTTTTCATAAAGATAGCTGTGAATGGGTTGCACTAAACTGTTAGCGTAAAGATAGTGTCGGATACAGAAAGATATAATAAAAACACCAAGTTGTGAAATTATGAGTTTTGCCTAGAAACCAACAATCATAAAAGAAAGGTGTCTTTCTTATGCAAACAAGTATACAACAATATACGGAGTTTGGAATCAAAAAGATTGAAAGATTTGTAGAAAATTTTATAAATGATGAAACTATGAAAATTGGAGAGTTTGTGTTAGGACACGAAAAGTTCTTACAAGAGCTAAAAAGAGAGATTATTGCAGAAACTATTGAAGGAATCGATGAGGTTTATAGAAATTCAAAGTAGTCACTCACTAAACTAGTCAAAAGTCGATGTCGATAAGATGGCTAGACTGAGAGCTTATGTGGCCAATGATGATAAAGTAGGTAATCTGTTTAAATACAAACAAAAAAATAGCAGTGCATATCCAAGAGAGGCAGGAAATAAGTCAATAAAGAGATAACAAGGAAACAAAAGACGTATTCCGATGTTGTGAACCATCAGACAGTCGCCGGTATTGGGTTAGTAGATGACATGTATTATTTTACAAAGAAACTAAGAGGCATCATTTAATCTACATTTGGTAAAACAGTAAAATATGCACATATTGTATAGTTCTAGTTTAAGTACCTGTCTGTTTGGCAAGAATTAGTTCAAGCAACGTTATATCTTTATATTCTCATTTATTCAAATAATGACAAGGCCAGAAACCTTCACCTGCTGCTGCTTCTTTGGTTGCAAAGACCTGGATCAAGTTATCTGTTTGTTCATGGATACACCTGTGATCACAGTAATAGAAAGAACCATCTACCATATCTTCATAACCATTTATAGGCTGTATTTTCAAAACATTACTTTGATGAAAAGAAAAAAAATCTAAGAAAGCGCCATATCCAAGAGGTGCTCCTTGAATACATACCATCAGACCGATATCATCTAGTGTCCGACTCCAAGGATCGTTGTCCGCTACGGGTACAATAAATTCGTACAACATACCTTGCTGCTTCGCCCATTGATTATGGCTAATAACGGTGTCTCTTAGACCTTCTTCAATGGAAGCGACGATGGCTCTTTTTCTTATACCCTCAAAGTTCGATTCATTAATACCTGAAGGTTTATGAACAATGGATGCAAAATCTCCCTTTTCTACCTCCCAAGTCTTCGTGTCCACAATCTCAACAAAATCATCTAAGGTCAATTTCATAGCATAATCCAAATCTTCATAGACATAAGGCTTTTTTTCACTTAGAACCGGCATAGGACTAACTTCGCCTGACACATCCCTAACTTGTTTCGTACCATAAAGATAATAACCGTCATAACCAATAATAACAATTGCCACGATATATTGGTTGTATTGGTCCTTTGCCGCATCACCAAAGGCCTTAAAACCATAATGGTAGGTTCTTAAAAAAGCATCCATCACTTCCTCGGTCTCAATACTGATGTGTTTTCCTCTAGCTTCATCAAAACTCCTTTTTGAATACGTTTTAAGGGCATAAGTACCATCTTCTATAGCACTGTTTATAATCGCCTCATACTGGTTTTTCAGACGCTCTCTTTGATCGAGACGATGGGTATTGAAATTATGAATCATATAAAAAGGTAGGGTAATAATCGTAAATAATATGGCGTACTTAATAAGATTCATGTCTTACCATGCCACCACCTCTCACAATAAGAGAAGGATACTGTGGGTCCATCCCATACAGTATCTGCCTTACAATTTGGCTTTTGGTTGGGGTGACGTTTTGCACACTTACAAAAAACATATCCCCTTGTTCCATAGGATAGAAACCTCCACTGTTTAATATAGCCTCAATGTCTTCTTTATAAAACCCTTCATAACTGATATGGTAATCCTCCATAAATAGACCACTATCATTGTAAACAGGAACATATACCTTTTCATAATGTTCCAGATTTATAAGATAACTATTACCTGTTTGATCTAGGGCTCTTAAAAACGTCTGATACGCCGATGCATCCAGTCTTCCAATATCCCTTGCACTATCTGTCATTTGATTGAGTTGTGTTGATATGACACTGTAGCTGATCGTATCTTGACGTTCATATAAGTACATAATCGGTACAATGAACATTAATATTACTGACAAAAAAATACCCAGTATTTTCCATAAGACTTGCTCCATCCTTTGCCTCCACTAATAACTCTTATAGTCGATGCTTATAACCTTTCCCTGACCATCGACTATTATTTCTGGTGTATACCTATAAGACCCAAGATTATTGATCGCCATCCTAAGACTTTGCATACCGGCATGATCGGTTGCTATTGGGTATAAAACGCCATTGATCATAATATCGAGTGCCCCACTCTTGTCAATGAAATACGACGCATTACCTATCTTTTGATCTTTACCCTTGTTGTCAATATCTGTTAACATAAAGAATAAAGTACTCTTAGAAACTTCTACATCCAGGGTATTATCTATACTTGTTACGATTTGTGGGTTGAATTGTAGGTGGGCATCTGCCACTTTCATATAATTGGTTGTTTTTCCGTCCATTCTAAAGAAAACACTTAAAGCGAATACAAAAATCATAAACCCAAATGCCAGTTCTAGAACCCGGTCGATATTATCATTCATAATTATTGCTGTTCAAACCGTATCGCCCTCACGATACCATTAACATCCGTCACTACAGTGGCATAGAACTCACCATAAGGGTTAATATACGCTGTAGCATTGTTTTTATCTTGTACTGATTTTAACATGTTGTTTGTTGTTCCTTCGGCAATCGGTGATAACGTTCCTGCTTCTGCTGATCCGGTAGATAGATAGTAGGTGGATGAACCACCTTTTACTACGATAATTTGCATTTCATCCGGTGTCGCCTTATAGCTTTTTATTGCATTAATAACCTGTGTACCGCTAACATATTGATTGTCATATACCCCATATGCTGCATTTGCCAGTTGCTGTGCTTGCATGTCCAAATTACTCATACTTTCATCTGTCATTTTTGATGCTTTTCCATAAGCCGACATGCCAATTGCCACAACAGCAACAAAAAGTAGTATGCTTACGCCTATCCACAAAGCCTTTTGTATATTACCATCCATTCCATACACCCCCATATTTGATTGTTTTTATAGCTGCATCATCCGGTTCAAGTATGACTCCATATCTGCCATACTGCTAACGATCATAGGATAAATCATATATAGTAGTATGAAGCCATATACCGGCACAAACCCTATGATTTTCCCCAAATTTACTTTCTTTTCTACGATCTGCTCATTGGTTGTTTTTCTAACTTCTAGATAATGGCTTTTTTCTGATTCAAGCTCATCAAAAGCTTGTTTTATCGTAATGTCTTGTGCGGCTAGAATAAGACTGTCCACCAAACGTATAAATCTAGAGTCATCCGATACGTCTCTTAAGGTTTTTAGTGCATCCACCATGCCGGATGAACTGTTATTGATACAATCCTGAATGGGTGCTTTAAAGGTATAAGCATACAAGGCCATCCATTCAAGAACGTCCATAAGAGACAAACGCTCATGATTCATCAACATCAACAATATGGTACTAAAACCCATAACCTCATCTTCAACATCAAACCTTAGAATTCTTCTTTGAAAAATCAACATAACCTCCGGAATATTATAGGCTAAAACACCTATTACAATAATCAGCAGGACCTCCCACCATTTTATATATTGATCCATAAAAACCAACTGTTTTTTCATAAGTCGCTGTGCCATCATCTCACTCTCTGAAACAGGAATGCCATTTTCTTCCAGTAGACGGATTACATCTTCCATTTCCATGTTCCTGTTCAACTTCTGTAAGTAACTTCGATCCTTAATGGTTATGGCTTTTGCTTCCATAAGTGCCGACTCCGAGAGTTGACCGCCTAAGAAATAATCCGGTATGGTCGGTGCTGTCAGAATCATTTTTTTAGTATTCATTTGTAATCCTAGGATGACCATAAGAGCCACCACACACCCTATAAAGAAATACAGACATTTTCTTGTGATAAAAGATTCCACATCTAGATGACTGGCACTATTTTTCAGCTTAAGTTTAAGTTTATAATAATGTCCTTTATGATAAGATGGTTTAATATAATCAACCATTCGGTAAAGGCCCTTCTCATAAAGTGTCTTTTCCAGTACCTTTTTCTTATTAACCACCGTTTTTTGATCATCAAATTGTTGAATTTTTCTTAGTAAAAAATACGCAAGCAATACCATCATGATAATAATAATTTCCAGCAAAAAACCTGATCTGCTTTCATAAAAGACTTTTAATGGCATAAAATAGCCACTGGCCCAACGCTTAACCGGATTGATAAAAAATAGTGGTAAAAATACAATCATATTCAAGCTTTTTAAGGCATAATTCAACTTCTCTCTCTTACTTAACTCAATCCTAATTTCATCTGTCAAATCACTGATATTTTTCAAGAAAACACTGTGTCCTTCTACTTTTGTATCGCCGTATTCCATCGTAATATAGGCTAGGCCTAAAAACATTTTCAGGAATTTGTTAGGCGCTGTTTCGTTGTATGCCAATATCTCTTTTTCAATATCCTTTGCCCTTAAGACGTCATGAATCCGTTCTCCTTGAATGCGTATTTCGTAATGCGTTTCGCCTAATTCTTGGCAAGCATCATAGACAGCTTCATCAATCATATGGGTTTCATAATACTTGTGCCTTACCATGTCATTGAATTTGAGTTGTTGGTGTAGCAGTCGATTCTTAAGGCGCTCAACCAAAAAATCAATCACAGTCTCCAGTAGAAGCCATATGACCACCAAAAAAAGCAGGAGCAATATCGGTTGTCTTGTAATCATAAGCATCCCTGCCATCAAAAGGATCATAATTGCCATAATTAACAGATATATTTTGACTGTTTTTTTGCGTATGACCCGTTCATTGGTATGTCCTATCATCTCTATTCTAAGACGAATATTTGCTATTTTGTGTCTTGTAAGCTTAAATCCCGAGAAAAATTTGTAAATTGACAAATAATACCTATTGACCTGCTCCTGGTTCTGCTTCACCCTCAAATGCTGTTGTCTTTTTTTAAGCCGTCTATCTATGACATTGGCTACAAATATTAATCCAAAGGCCATAACAATAAAGAGTGCACCTATAACCATCCATAACTCATAACTCATTATCCACAACCCCAATTCTCATTTTGAAATAAGACAAAGTCCTGAAAATCCTTTTTCGACATGTTCTTTCCCATTTCCTTGATGGTATTTTCACTCATACTATGCACCGTTTTATAACACCCTTCTTCAAATACAACAACATCTCTGCTTTCATACTTTTTCCGATCTGTCCTACGGGTGAAGTAATCCGTCATTGTATCCATAAAAGCACTTTGTTGATCTACCTGATTGGACGTTTGTCTATAGTCTTTGTTATAAGGTGTTTCAAGCTCTAGGGCTACAATTTCTGTTATTCTGGAAATATATCTTTTACCGTCTCCATCTCGTTCTAGATGAATATCAAAGTCCAACACACTTACCACTTGTTGCTCTGCTATTTTTTCATCTCGAAATACCCCACATTTAAGTAGTGAATTTCTTAGGGATAAAACCAAATCTTTTACAGATTTGGCATGATGGGTAAACAGTGTGAACAAAGATGCCACTTGAGCCATTTGTAGCATCCAAACAGCAACCTCATCTGTGGCAATCTCACCCAATATACTCACGGATCCATCTGTTTTTTTCTGAACATCCATACCTGCTTGTCCCGTTATGGTGGGTGTTTCTTTAAAAGTTAAAATGTTTCGCATAGGATATACTTTTCTAAGATGTAGTTCAAAAGCCATTTCCTGAACACGAAGGGTTAATGTCCCATAAATAGCCTCAACCATTGCCATCAATAACGTCGTCTTCCCAGAACCTTGAGAACCTGTTATCGATATTATTCTTGCACCTTTAATCAGATACCGAATGGTTTCGATTGGTAGCTTAGCATTTTCATCAGAAATCAATTCTTCTAGGGTTACATTGACAATATGGAATTTCCTAACAAAAAATGCCCAGGATTCAGAGAAACCCGGTCTGACAACAACAACCCTTGACCCGTCTTTCATTTCATTTACTTTAAAGCCTGTACTTTCTGAAAGCTGTCCCGCTTTGTTGTAGCGATATATATTCTGACAAATACGCCGCAATTCTTTTTCAGTTCCAAAGGAAAGAAAGGACAAGTGTATAGATTTTCCTTTATAAAATATCCAAATACTATCATAATGATTCGGTGTCTGTATGATTTGACTCAGATAGTCTTCCATCACTTTGTCTGTAGCTTTTTCTACCACGCCTGAAACGCCACCAGATACACCATCAATCGCCATGTCCCTTATCTCATCCACAACACCAAAACCTTTATAAATCTGATAAACCCGTTGTGTAATAACTTTCAACTTATCGTCATAGCTAAGTTGTATCTGACTATTACAAAAGAGCTCTTCAATTTCTTGAGTTGTAATAATGTATGATGGGGTTTTTCCATTTTCAATGATGTGCTTTAAATCATCAAGGTTATGCTCCATAATCATTTGGCTCAGGGCCAATGTACCATGACTTTTTTTGTAATGATACAGCAAAATCTCGAACTTATCCTGAACACTTAGAAAACTGGGTTGTCCAAAGTACATAATTTTGTCCACATTTTTTTCTGTTATATAGTTTTTCTTTAACAAATCGCAAATGAAATCTTTCACATACTCTTTATCAAGGGCTGATCCATAGGTACAATTTTTCAATGCTTTTTTTAAGGCACTTCTTTTGTTAAGTCGTCTTTTAAACTCATCCTCAGACAGACCCATTTCATATAGGTTGGTTCTTGTAATGTCATTAATAGCGTCTTTTATAAAATCTACAATGGCTTCAAATTGAAATCTTTCATTGTTATTTAAAAGTTTCTGTTCTAAATAATGGGTTGAATCACCTTTTTTAAAATATACGATTGATATAGCGACAAATATTATTAACACCACCAGTATCATTATAAAATTAAGCATAATCGATACTAGCCTCCTGATTGGTTTTTTCTAACTGCTTCATCATGCATTCGCAGTTTTTTTCCAGATGTTGCAAAAGGGTTTTGTGCTTGTTTTTGGAATTGATGGTTAGATGACGCATGATGAAATCAAGCACACGACTGTTGTTGCATGCATCCATAAAACCTACATCATAAGGTATACACATTACATTATCCATCCCGTAAGTTTTGCTTAGATTTTTAAGTGTATACCGACTGTTTTTATTATACATACCGATATTGTATAATACTGATTTCTCACCTAACAATGAAGCATAAGATGGATTACTAAAATATGCATCCAGTAATGCCTTGTTTTGATTCAGACAAACCACCACCAAATCAGAGTGTTGTATGATTTTTCGTGTTAATTTATGGTGGGTACCACTTGGCACATCAATCATGGTCAAATCATAATCTCTATTGGCTACAACAAAAATCTGGCTCAGTAAATTTAACGTTTCTTGAGCATCCATCGGCTTAGATGTCTTAGTACCTTGTAATAAGTCCAAGCGTCTATTTGCCAAAAGAGATATGGTATAATCACAGATCATGCCAGATGCCAGTCTTCTGTTTTTTGCCAATCGTTTCAAGGCATCCAAGCCATTGTCGCTAAAATCCAAGAAATCTTCATGCTGATGCACCTTTTCCTTAATAAAACAACTTTCCAAAGTACTTCTCTCAAAATGACTATGTGCTAAAAGAATTTTAAAATTATATAAAAGTGCCGACATACTTGCCATGGCAACGGCAGCACTCGTGGTTCCTGTCTGACCATGGTTGGGTGACCAAAACGCTACCTGCATTCTATTTGCACCTCCTCGCCTTTTTTAGCCACTTTTTAATGGCTTTATCTTTATTGCCCGTACTATGTTGTATCATTTTTAGAATAAGTTTTTGATAATCTTTAGACATGTGACGCATCCGAATCGTGAGGTCATAATTATTTTCTATCTCCATCATCAAATCCCATTCGTTTAAAGGTCGTTCCAGTACATGGATTTTTTTGGAATCAATCTTAAATCTATTGTTCAAGTATTTACCGTTTATTTTACTGTCTACTAAGATGTTATGATAAATAACACAGTCTTTTTCTAAGATCTCCTTGCAAAAAATGGTTTCGTTGTAAGTTACCTCAGATTGATTGGGTCCTGTTATGAAAAATATATAGTCATAATTGTCTCTATCTAATTCTACCTCATCCATAATAAGATAATCGACTTCAACTAAGTCCGGTCTATGACTCATGATTCTAAAGGTCTCATTATATTCATAATCTTCTAAATCACCCATTAAATTTTGTTGTCTTGTAACCAACAAAACTTTATGTTCCATCGATAGGACCTTCCCCAAATAGAGCCCCAAGTAATCCTTTTCATTTGTATTTGCTCCAATCAAACCTATGCGCATCATATTCTCACCTAAAATCCAGACAACGTTGTGTCTTCGTCCTTCTCTTTAATAGCTTCATTAGTAATAGGTTCATTACTCTTTGTAGGGGATGATGATTCCTGTGACGGTTCATCTTCAACATTTACCGTATGATCTTCTACACGATCCTCTGTTGGTGTCAAAGGATTCATGGTCATGGTTGGTATGGCCATGTTCGTCTCAAAAACGAACACCCGCCTCATCTAATAACGTTAACAAGGAAGCATCGAGCACCCGCCTTTTACTTAAAACTTGTTCTGCATTCGGAATCTTAAATATATTCGGATTTTCCATATAAAGGGCCAAGACACTTTGATTGACCGGATAATTGACAACAGATGGTGCCTGTTGGTCCGCATTGATGTATTTGACCAAATAAACTCTAGTGCCTTCTGTCAGGTAAGTATCTACCATCGCACTGGACATGCGAAGAACCTCTTCTTCTTCTAGGGCCAAATCTAACAATCCCATATGGACCTGGTCTCTGGAACGTTCAAAGGATTGTATCGATTTCTTCGCTAAAACGATGTAATCCTGACCTGTAGGAAATGCAATCCTGACATCCACCACATCTGTATCTTCTAGTAAGTACGGTAATTCAATAAACCCAAACTCATAGATTCTAAGATTCTTATCCACCAAGGCGTCCTCCATAAACATAGACGGCGTCAACGGCAGATTTTTATCCACATCCATCAAAAGCTTTTTCCCAAGTAATGAAGAAGCTTCGGTGTAACTGGAGTCGATTGATTTTTCTGCGTCGATCTGCGATAATATTACATCTTCTTTTGTCAAAATACTTCCCTTTTTTAAGGACTTCGATGCTACTACAATGGTATGTGTTAATACCACTTCTTTTTCTTGATATATTGTGGTGGATAGAAACTCTGAAATCTCTTCTCTAAAAGTCAGAGATAAGACCGTAATCAATAAAAGACATAAAACCACACCTAGGAATCCTGCCACTAATAAGTTTTTTGTACGTTGTCGAATGATTGACATCTCACGCCTCCGATCCAATGATTTTTTTCATGTGTTCTAGTGTCTCTTTCTTTCTTACAAAAGGGTCTACACAATACGGTATCGTATGAAAGGACATACCTATTTTTCTCCCTATTTCCATCATTTCATCTTTTTTCCCATCCGGAAAAAGCCATTTACACCTCTGGGTCATAAGCATAGAATATCTGATACTAAATTCATCCACTTCATGTATCTTCCAGTCACTCACATGTCCTATAACCAAAGGTATATCTGCACGCTTATGCTCTTCTGCATATTTTTTTATAGCACCACCTATATCCAGCACTATGTAATGATAGTCTCCCTGATACAAATCCATAAGCTTTTCTTTTGATGTGGCCTTATAGTATGTAACACCTTTAATCGTAAAAGATTCTGTTGACATGACATCATGGTGCAAGCCTTCATATGCTTTTTCGATTCTACCAAAGTGGCCCGTATCATTAAGTTCCACTATGACTACCTTTCTCCTTTGTTTAGAGAGATAGTACGCCATCATAATACAAAAATGGGTAACACCTATACCCTTAGCTACGCCCGTCACTGCTATAACTTTGCTTCTTGATTTTTGAATTTTTGAGTGCTTGAACTTTTGATCTAATATGGTCTTTAACATCCCCAAACTTACTCCTTTTTATTCCTATGGATTGTGTAGCGTTTGCTTCAAAAATATCATCGAACAACTTTTTAGAGCGCTCCGTCACCTGATATGGATTCGGGTTATAAGGAATCTGATAACACTTGAAGTTAGCCATACTTTTTTTTATTTCTAGAAAAGCATCATCATCCATAAAATTGAACATATAGTGATACGACGGATTCGGACTACCAAAATAATATTCTTCAAAATAATCAATTTCCCAATCCTTACCACCACATAGCATTAGAACTTGATGGCTCTTCTGATAACTACCTTTTTGTACCAAATCTTCATACTGACCGCCATCTACTATGATGACATCATAGATATCCATTATGCTCTTATCATAAGACAGATGATTCTGAAAACTATAAAAATGAATGTCCTTAAAAATGAAATAGAATTTCTCTTCTATGATGGTTTTATACATATTATTGATTTTTATAAAATCATGATGTGCCTGCCATTCAATCAAGGCAACTTTTAATCCTTGTTCACAAAAGTAATGAGCAAGTACTATAGCTATATGCGTTGTACCCAATGACCTGTTTATACCTGTTAGAGTAATAACTTTATGACCTTTTTCAAGAAAAACATCATAATCCTTGTTATCACCATCCCGACTGTTTAAGGCCTTAATGTCTTCTTGTAAGGTTGCAACACTTTGATACCTTTTGCCTTGAACCGTTTCAATACATTTCATAATAATTTCTTCTAAGCCTGAACTGATGAAAGGATTTTCTTCTCGTAAAGGTTGTAATCTATAAGGTGGTGTACTTAAATTCTTACCTGTTAGCAAATAATACATACTAACACCCAGTGAAAATATATCCGTGCGTACATCCGCCTTCGAAAATCCGAACTGTTCAGGCGCTGCGTACCCTCTCGTTCCAAACTGAGTCGTATCCCTAGTCGTATCTTGGCTATATTTTTTTGCTATGCCAAAATCTATCAGTTTAATATGCCCATTTTGCATTCTAATGACATTACTGGGTTTTAAATCTCTATAAATAATCGGGTGCTCTTGGAAAGTGTGTAAATAATTCAGGACATCACAAAGTTGCAACATTATATCGATGATTTCATTTTCTGTCAGCTTATTCTTAAACTTCTCAAGCACCTTGCCTTCGACATATTCCTCAACAAGATATATTCGATCTTCGTCTTCTTCAATATCCATAATTATTGGAATTGAGGGATGACGTAATTCAATCAAAATATTTTTTTCTGCCAGTAAATCGACCTCACCATCTTTTTTCTTAATGGCTTTAATCGCAACCAAGCTCCCTATTTTATTGTTCTGAGCCAAATATACGATACTGGTCCCACCAATACCAAGGGGCCGGATAATCTTATAACGTTCAAAGAGAATAACGCCTGCCAATAATGTATCTTCCAAGTCCTTCACTCCCAATCCCAATTCTACTAGGCACCATACTCTTATATATTATAGGGAGACCCTCCATAAAATGCAAGAAGTTTTTTGATAATTAGCTTATTTATTTTAAATTATTTCATATTTTAAACAATTATGTTTATATATCACAAAAATGGAAACAATTCCACAATATAGGAATCATTTCCATTTATAACAAGGCTAACCATAAAAAGACCGTAATTCATACAGACTATGGAAGGGTTTTCATGGGACCCCTTTAATAAGTTTATCTTTTTCTCACTAAAAAAAGGCCTCTAAGCTTTTCCCACTTAGAGACCTTTATAATTTACTTATACAAAGAGTTTAGATACAGACTCATTATGATGAATCCTTGAAATCGCATCTGCCAATATATCTGCTACCGACAATTGTTTAATCTTATCTGTCTTTTTACCTTCAGGTAAAGCTATCGTATCCAGAACAACCAGTTCTTTAATCGCTGACTTCGTTATTCTTTCTATAGCCGGTCCGGATAAAACAGGGTGTGTACAACAAGCATATATCTCCGTTGCACCTTGATCATATAAGGCATTGGCAGCATTACAAATTGTACCTGCCGTATCAATCATATCATCTACCAATATAACCTTTTTACCTTTGACATCACCAATAATGTGCATAACTTCACTCACATTATCCTCCGGTCTACGCTTATCAATAATAGCAATCGGCACATCAATGGCTTCTGCAAAACTTCTAGAACGCTTAACTGAACCAATATCCGGTGAACAAATAACTAAGTCCTCTTTTTTGTCATGAAACTTTTCTCTGTAATACTTGATCAAAAGAGGATTACCAAGCATATGGTCAACAGGAATTGTAAAAAATCCTTGTATCTGTGCACAATGGAGATCCATAGTTAGAACTCGATCACAGCCGGCAGTTTGGAGCATATCCGCTACCAGACGTGCTGTAATTGGATCTCTAGCCCTAGCCTTACGGTCTTGTCTTGCATAGCCGTAATATGGCATAACCGCTGTAATGCGTCCAGCTGAAGCTCTTCTTAGGGCATCAATCATAATGAGTGTTTCCATTAAAGTGTCATTAACAGGGAATGATGTGGGTTGAATAATAAAACAATCAACGCCCCTTACCATTTCTCCGATTTTTACGTACGATTCACCATCGCTAAACTTACCAACCTCTGCAATGGATAATTCTGTTCCTAATGATTTAGCTATGTTGATTGCCAGTTCTTGGTTTGCGCCTCCTGAAAAAACTTTAATGCCATCATTGTTTCTGATTACACTGGTCATTCGTCTTCCTCCTAGGTTAATGCATTCACGTTATCTGTTTCTCTTAGCCCAATCCTCAATGTTTGTTTGCCTTGTTCTTGCTATACCTAGTGCGGATTCCGGTACATCATGTGTTATTGTCGATCCAGCAGCTGTGTAAGCTCTGTGATGTACAGTGACAGGAGAGACAAGGTTCGTGTTGCAACCTATGAAAGCTTCGTCCTCGATTGTCGTTCTATATTTTTTCTGTCCATCGTAGTTCACCACTACGGTCCCACATCCAAAATTAACGTTTTTTCCAACATCCGCATCTCCGATATACGTAAGATGAGATACTTTGGTCCCGTCACCAATGGTTGCGTTTTTGATTTCTACAAAATCACCTATTTTTATATTTTGACCTATATTTGAATTTGGACGTATGTAAGCATACGGTCCAATAGTGGTATCATGACTAATCTTGCTCTTTAATGCCGTAGACTGCTCAATATGAACGCGGTCTCCAAGTTCGCACTCTACTATTTTTGTGTTAGGTCCTATTATACACCCTTCACCAATTTTTGTATGACCTTCTATAAAAGTATTGGGATAGATTTCTGTATCTGCTCCAATGATAGCATCTTTACTAATATAGCATTGATCCGGATTGATCATACCAACACCCTCAAGCATCAAGTTCTTATTGATACGCCTTTGCATAATCAAACCTGCTTCAGCCAATTGAACTTTTGTATTGATCCCTAGAATCTCATCACTTTCTTCTGTAACCAATACTTCTACCTTACCGCCCATATCCATAATAATCTTCATAGCATCCGGAAGGTAGTATTCACCTTGAACATTATCATTGGTTAACTTACCTAAAGCATCTTTAAGTGCCTTCGAGTCAAAGCAATACATGCCCGAATTGATTTCACAAACCATTTTTTCCTGTTCTGTCGCATCTTTATGCTCCACACTCTTAAGGAATCGTCCATTATCGTCACGTAGAATCCGACCATAACCAGTAGGGTTCTCTACCATCGTCGATAATACAACGACGTCACTGCTGGTTGTCTCACAGTGCTGAATCATCGCCTTCAATGTGTCACTTGTGATTAATGGCGTGTCTCCAAAAAGAACCAAAGTCTTTCCCTCAGCGTCCAAAAAATCCTCTGCCATCATGACCGCGTGTCCTGTTCCAAGTAGCTCTGTTTGCTTGGCATAAACCACATCGTGAGATATAGCTGCCTCAACAACCTCACTTTGGTGTCCTACTACCACGCATATATCTTCTATACTTGCTTCCTTAGCAGATTCTATGACATAGTCCACTAATGTTTTTTTTAGAATTTCATGAATGACTTTTGGTTTACCTGATTTCATTCTGGTTCCGCCACCGGCCGCCAAAATGATTGCCTTGATTTTTGACAAAGAAGACACCTCTTTCAATTTAACATAAAGTTAATACTGTCCGTGCTACATTTTACACTAGAAATTATATATGTTCAAGGTTTAACTCAATAAAAAAGCACTTCTAGATAGAAGTGCCAAAAATCATTCCATTTCAGCCATTTCTTCGTATACTTCGCCTTCATCTAAAGAAATGGTTTCATATTTTTCAAGTATTGACTTTTGTATTCTATCCCGTGTAATCGAATTAATGGGATGTGCAATATCTCTAAACTCTCCATCCAAAGCTTTCCTGCTTGGCATAGCTATGAACAGACCCTTTTCTCCCTCGATTACTTTGATATCATGTACAACAAATTCATTATCAAAGGTAACCGAAACCACTGCTTTCATTTTTCCCTCTTTGGTAATTTTTCTTACTCTTACATCTGTAATCTCCATGTTTACCCCTTTCCATAAGTAGCTCTGACTATAAGTAACTTAACTGTCCACTTTGCACCTAACACTAATATCATACATATATCTCTTTCGTCCTCTTATTACAGGAAAATATTAGTACTAAAGGCCATTACTCTGTAAAATCACCACTATAATTATTATAGTATATTATCAATAGGATGACAACTCTTTTTCTTTGTACGGTCGCGTTAATTTACTGTCGGAAAAGTAAGGATAGAAAAATCGGGTCTTTGACACTTGCCGAAGTAACTAAAACAGCGAAAACCTTATAACAAGCCTATTTAGGCTTATTTTTTTGTCAAATTCTACTCTTTTCATTTACGTTCTACTACGTTCTATGATATAATATAGGGTATTAGGAGGTGTTGTTATGAGGCTGAAAGTTGTAAATTCTAAAATGTTCAATTATTATATGTCATAGAAACTATTTATGTTGATGGAAAACAAAAACTAGAACCGTCGAAAAACTTGGCAGATATTCTGATTTAGAAAAAAGCTAAATGGTGCTAATCCCATAGAGTGGGCCAAAAAGTATATCGAAGATCTTAATCGCCAAGAAAAAGAACAAAAACGTGAGGTTATTATCAAGCTTAGGCAATCCACGCTTATTGATAAAGAGATTCAACGTTCCTACAACGGTGGCTATCTTTTTCTTCAACAGATTTATTACCAGTTAGGGCTTCATAAGATTTGTAACGATATTTCTTCAAGGCACAAGTTCACCTATGACCTTAACGGTATTCTCTCTCGTTTGATTTACGGAAGAATTTTTTCCTTCTTCCAAGCTTTGCACCTTTGAATCTTCTAAACGTCTTCTCGAACAGCCAAACTTTGAATTACAGAACATTTACAGGTCTTTAGAAGTTATCGCTAAGGAATCCGATTTCATACAATCACAGCTTTACAAAAACAGTCTAGCAGTTTCTAAACGTAATGATCGAATTCTTTATTATGACTGTACCAACTACTTTTTGAGATTGAACAAGAAGATGGCCTTAAACAATATGGACCCTCCAAAGAAAACCGTCCTAACCCTATTGTAGAAATGGGCTTGTTTATGGATGGAGATGGTATTCCTCTCGCTTTTAACATTCACAGTGGCAATACCAATGAGCAGGTGACTCTAAAGCCTTTAGAAAAGCAAATTATCGAAGACTTCAAACTATCCAAGTTTGTTGTATGTACTGATGCCGGCTTATCTTCAAATGCAAATAGGAAGTTTAATAATATAAATGGACGTTCTTTTATTACAACTCAATCCATCAAAAACTTAAGCAGTTTTTAAAAGAGTGGGCTTTAGAACCAACTGGATGGAGGCACAATGATTCCAAAGAAACCTTTGATTTAAACCTGTTTGATGAAAATGAAAGTCTTTGTGAGCAATATAAGAATATGACCTTTTATAAAGAGAGATGGATTAAAGAGAATGATCTTGAGCAAAACTGATTGTCACCTTTTCTCTTAAATACCGTTATTATCAACGTCAGATCAGAAACAAACAACTTGAACGTGCCACAAAACTCATTAGCACTAACCCAAAAAGTATAGGTAAGAAAAGACAAAATGATTATAAACGATTTATCGCTTCCACCAATGTTACAAGTGATGGTGAAGTTGCAGAAGAGACACTTTACCATCTTAATTCAAATACTGTTGCTGAGGAAAGTATCTATGACGGCTTCTATGCAGTATGTACTAACCTTGACGAAGATGCTTCTGAAATAGCTAGAATTAACCACCGACGTTGGGAAGTTGAAGAATGTTTTAGAATTATGAAGAGCGAGTTTAAAGCAAGACCTGTTTATCTTCAAAGAGACGACCGTATAAAAGCGCATTTTACAACCTGTTTTCTAGCACTTGTTTTATATAGATATCTGGAGAAAGACCTAGACAACCAGTTTACAACGAACGAAATCGTCGGCCAGTTAAAGGATATGAACTTCTATTGCGTTCCTGGACAGGGTTTTATTCCGACCTATACACGTACTGATTTTACAGATGCACTACATGATACCTATGGATTTAGAACAGACTATCAGATTGTCAGCGACAAAGAAATGAAAAATATATACAAAAGACTAAAAAGTAAAAAAAGTACGCAAAAATTAATGACATATAAAAAGCTTGAAGCCCCTATTTATAAGGGATTTCAAGCTTTTTCTGTTTCACAACTGTCAAAGACAGGATTATAGTATATTATCAATAGGATGACAACTCTTTTTCTTTGTACGGTCGCGTTAATTTACTGTCGGAAAAGTAAGGATAGAAAAATCCTGATGAGATATTTTGAGTTCTGTAAAAACCATCTTATCATAGTTTTATAATTCATTGTACCTTTTCCATTAATTTTGCATACTTAAAAAGCCAGTCCATTTAGGATTGTGGCTACTAGACTTTAGTATATCTAAATTCGTCGGCTAAAAACCCTTCCATGACTACATTGCAAACGACCTTCGTTGATACGTCCATGTATCAAACGAAGGTGGAATACATCCTTGTATTCTGGCGTTTTGCAACATAGTCATTCCAGGAACTTTATCCTCTACACATCTGATTTCACTTTTTCTTATGTCTTTTACTAAACGTAGATCAAATGATGCCCCTTAGTTTCTTTGTAAGACAATACATGCCATCTACTAGCCGGGTACTACCTGCGACTGTCTGATGGTTCCAAACATCTGTATAGGTCTTTTGTTTCCTTTTGATCTCTTTATCTACTTCTATTTTTATCTCATCTTGAATCATGCGGTGCTGTTTTTCTTGCTTGTATTTAATCAAATCACATACTTTACCATCATTGGCTACATAAGCTCTAAGTCTTGCCATCTTAGTTACACCTTCCTTTGACCATCCTAGCGGACGGCTACTTAACCTTGAAGAGAGGAGGTGGCTCACTTGACCTTCAGCACTGCAACCCATCCTTGCATATTCATCATGATTAGGTCTTATTATGGCTTCCCAGTGATTGCTTATGTATACCCTGGTTCTTCTTATCTGTTCTTTTCTATTCTCGCTATCTGAGTACTCAAGGGCTATGTCAAAGACTGTATTGACTGCTTTTTATCCTCAGATCTTATGCCGTCATAGATTGCCTTTCTTGCATCTGATACTGAATCACCAAGATGACCTATGGCTCTCATAATTGCTTGGTTTAAATGGAATTTATCAAGCACAAAATGACACTTTGCCCCGAGCACATCCACTCCTGATTTTATCCACGATGCGCCATCTCCCATGATGTATATATGTTCCAAATAGTCTTCATCATAAACCACATCTATGTATTCAAGCACTTCTTCCCATAAGTCTTCACTCTTTTTGTAAACGCCTGCAAAGTAGTGTTTTTCTATTAGTCTATTTCTTTTACTTCCTTGGCTTTCTTTCTCAACATCCTCAAAATACATGCTAGACGTGGCTCTATTGTGTTGCTTTTATAGCCATTTTCTCCGACTTTTAAATCTCCCTTTTATTGTTGAATTGTAAGGATACATGGTCTTCATCAGCATTTATATATAGGACTTTGACCTGTCTCTTTTTCTTTACAAAGGGTATTAATGCAGGTATTTCTAAGCTATGAACCTCTTTCATGACCGCTTGTTTACTAATAATATCTTCTGTATGCGTTGCATGTTCACCACTAATTCTATAGCTAGTGTCAACAACATGCTTTATGGCTTCTATAACCACATCTTCACTTTTTCTCATGTTTTTGTAATACCACATGCTTTATCTGCAAGAAATATGAATTCACCTGTTTCTTTCGACTTAAAATAAGTCCTTTTGTACTTGATCTCACCGCATGTGCTTGTAAATGAATTAGGGACCCTAGCACGTTCAACCACGTAGTGACTGGTTCGATATGCTGATTTTCTATACACCTCATCAATGCCTTCTATTGTCTCTGCAATAATCTCTCGTTGCAGCTCCTGTAATGGTTTTCCTAACTCAAGAACAAACTCTCCAATATTCATTTGATCATCATTTATAAAACTTTCTACTACTTTTTCAATCTTTTTGATACCAATCTCCATAAATTGTTGTATACTAATATGCATAAGAAAAACACCTCTCTGTTATGATTTATGGTTTCTAGACAAAACTTATAATATCACAACTTGGTGTTTTTCTTTTATCTTTCTTTATCCGACACTATCTTTACGCTAACTCTTTGTACCTATGGAGCCATAATCCTTGAAATTCCTTGATTTTACGCGTCATTATAAAACAGGTTGAGATCTATGTTATTTAATTATATGAATCTATCATCGTTTTTACAATAATGATTTCTCCAACATCACCCTTTACCACCGTGCCTTCAATTAAGTTACAATGACTGTCGATGATTGCGTTTTCAATATGGCAATCGTCACCAATATAGGTATCGTTAAGTATAATTGCATTCTTAACCACTGTATTGCTTCCAACAAAGACATTTCTAAAAAGAAGTGCATCTTCAACACTACCATTAATGATGCTGCCACTTGAACATAAGCTGTTCGAAACCTTAGACCCATAGTTGAATTTTGCCGGTGGTTCATCTTCCACTTTGGACATAATGTTAGGTACTTTCCTAAAAAAATCATCTCGAATGGTCTTGTCTAGAAAATCCATATTCGTCTCAAAATAGGATTCCACACTTGCAATACTTCTCCAGTATCCTTCATGAATATAGGCATAAATCTTCTTTTTCTTCCTGTAACGCACAATAATATCACTGACAAAATCATGACGTTCTTCTTTTGCACAACTTTCAATGAGTTCGATGAGTAACCTTCGACGTATAATATACATACCGGTCGAAACGATATTCCCTTCAGGCTCAATCGGCTTTTCTTCAAATTCAATAATTCGATTATCCGAGTCCACCGTCGCAATACCAAATCTATTTAATTCCCGTCTATTATTTTCTTCATAACAAATCATTGTAATATCAGCTCTTTTTTCAATATGGTACTGTAAGACTCTGCTATAGTCCACCTTGGCTATACCATCACCTTGAGCGATAATCGCATAGGGTTCATGACTATTTTTTAGATAGCTTAGATTCTGGTAAATGGCATCCGCTGTACCCCGATACCATAAGCTATTTTCGTTGGTCATATATGGTGTGAATACATATAAACCACCATGCTTTCGACCAAAATCCCACCACTTTGAGGAGCTTAAGTGTTCAATGAGGGATCTTGAATTATACTGGGTCACAACCGCTACTTTATTCACACCAGAATTTGTCATATTACTTAATGCAAAGTCTATTGAAAGGTAACTTCCAGCAATAGGCATCGCTGCCAAAGCTCTATTCGTTGATAAATCCTTTAATCTTTCATTTTTCCCGCCTGCTAATATAATACCTAATGCTCTCAATCTGAACCCTCCTCTGAAATTAGACTTTTTCCACTGGTCAATTTGCTATCTGCAAAAGATGAAAGGGTAACAGGACCATCTATTGCACAATTTTTACCAATTTCAATATTTGGGGGTATAACTGTTTTTTCACCAATAACAGAGATACCAGAATAATAGATATGAGGTTGTGTCTCGTTAATGACATCCTCGCCCACACCAATTTTAGTGTTTGCGCCTATTCGTGCCTTTTCAGCAATAATGCTTTTAAACACCTGGACACCTTCACCTACCACCGCATTGTTCATAATTATTGAGTCGCGAATGACTGCATCTTTCTCAATAATGACATTAGATCCGATGACGGAATTATAGACATGACCATAAATTTCAGCGCCTTCGCCTAGAATACACATTTCGACACTGGCCCCTTTGGCAATGAATTGTGGGGGTTGTATCGCATTTTTGGTATAGATTTTCCAATAGGATTCATAAAGATTGAACTCCGGAACCAAATCAATCAGTTGCATATTGGCTTCCCAGTAGGCCTCTAGTGTACCCACATCTTTCCAAAAACCATCAAATTCATAAGCATATAGATTATAGTTCTTATTTAGCATATACGGTAAAATATGTTTTCCAAAGTCACTGTCCTCATGTGTTTCCTCAGATAAAATAAGGGCTTGCCGAAAGGCTTTCCAATTAAATATATAGATGCCCATAGAGGCCAAATCGCTGGTTGGATTTTGGGGTTTTTCTTCAAAGTCAATAATTTTGGCATCTTCTTCTGTTTTCATCAAACCAAATCGATGGGCTTCCTCCATAGGTACTTTATAGACTGCAATGGTAACATCCGCTTTTTTCTTCTTATGATAGTTTAACATCATTTCATAGTCCATCTTATAAATATGATCTCCAGATAGAATCAACACATATTCCGGATTATAATAGTCAATATATGGAATATTTTGATAAACAGCATTGGCCGTACCTGTATACCAAGCATTATTATCTTTACTGACAAAAGGCGGCAGTATGGTGACCCCACCAAAATTTTTATCAAGGTCCCAAGGTATACCAATACCAATATGTTGGTTTAATAACAAGGGTTGATACTGTGTCAATACACCCACTGTATCAATCCCTGAGTTAATACAGTTGCTTAAAGTAAAATCAATAATTCTATATTTACCACCAAAGGATACTGCCGGCTTTGCTACATGAGATGTTAATATACCCAATCGACTACCTTGACCGCCTGCCAATAACATTGCTACAATTTCTTTTTTTCTCATAATATGCCTCCCTTCTTATGGCTCTATAATATCATATTTTTTATACTTTAGGTTCTAATTTCACTGACAATTTATTATAAAATCGGTTAACTTGCTGTTTATTTTTTATACACGATTCATGTTTTACAGAAACAAAAAAACTCCATAGCGATAGAGGCTTGCCATCAAACGGTCTATTGCTAAAGGAGCACTTATAAGTATCATCTATAGGATTTTTACAAGGTGAAGTCACTCTTGTTGTTGGAAGGTATCATATGAATGATTTTATTCTTTTCATCAATACCTTTGAAATCAATTAACGAATAGTAAGACTGAACCAGCTTCTCTTCAGTTGTAATAGTAGACATCATAACCGCTACACCGACAACCTGGGCTTCAAATTCTTTCATAAAGTCTACAACACCCTTTGCTGTTCCGCCCGCTTTCATGAAATCATCTACAAATAGAACTTTTGAACCTCTCTTAATAGATTTTATGGGCATTGACATGGTTTTAATGTTTTGTTTGGAGCCGGTTACATAATTCATTTGTAAGGTAGTGCCTTCCGTTAACCTTGCTGATTTTCTAATGACGACGATTGGCTTATTTAAGATTCTTGCCACTGCCAATGCTAAAGGTATTCCCTTTGTTTCAATGGTCACGACATAGTCCATTGAGGCACTTTCATAGTACGAAACAATACATAAGGCTATCTTTTCCAACCATGAAGGATCATATAGAATATCATTCATGTACAAATAACCACCGGGTATAATTCTACTGGTTTCTGACAGCTTATTACATAAATCCGTTTGAACTTTTTCAACAAACGTTTTATGAGCTAATGGGAGATAATAGACCCCTCCAGCCGCTCCGGATATGGAGTATATCTTACCCAAATGGTATTTTTCAAAAGATGCTTCAATACTTTTTATATCTTCACTCAACGTCGACTTAGCATGGTCTAGCATATCTGAAAAGTAGTTCAGCGTGAATATCTGAGATGGATTCTCTATTAGGGTTTTAGTAATCAAAGCAATACGCTCAGTTTTACTGATTTTTTTATTCATCATTTTTCCTCTAGTTCTATTCTATATAAGGCTTTTCTTGTATTTACATATTATAACCTATATTTCCGAATATTATAAGTCTTTTTCTCTAGAATATTCGAGTCTTTCATATTTCTGAAAAAGAATGTATAATATAGAAGAATCTATCGATTTTAGATCATTGTAAATCGAATTTCTATCGATTCTTAAGGAGAAAATATGTATAAAATAAACCTCGAAAAGCCCATTCATGTTCATTTCATTGGCATTGGCGGCATTAGCATGAGCGCATTGGCTCAATTATTACTTGATCGTAACTTTAGAGTAACCGGTTCAGATATCGGCAATAACAGCTCCATTAACAAATTAGCATCTTTAGGTGCACATATTTATAAAGGTCACCATCAAGATCATATAACTTCTGATATTGAATTGGTCGTCTACACTGTAGCTGTCAAATTGGATAATCCTGAAATGGAAAAAGCGAAAAAAATGGATATACCTATTATAGACCGTGGCACATTACTTGGACAGGTTATGGATGATTACGAAAAAAGCGTTGCTGTTTCCGGTACCCACGGGAAAACAACAACGACCTCCATGATTGCCCACATTCTAACTTCAGCAAAAGCTGAACCAACGGTTATGGTCGGCGGTATACTACCCTTAATCGGTGGCAATGTGGCCGTAGGTAAATCCCCCTATTTTGTAACCGAAGCTTGCGAATATTTTGATAGTTTTCATCATTTCTTTCCGAAAATATCCGTTGTTCTAAATGTGGAAGAAGATCATCTGGATTATTTCAGAGATATTCATCATATCCATGATTCTTTTCATACCTTTTTAGAAAATACAAAAACAGATGGCACCATTATTATCAATGGTGATATCAAAGATTCTCAACGTATTTTAAGAGAGACAACAAAAAAAACAGTCACTTATAGCTTGACCAACACCAGCTGTGATTTCTATGGTACCAATATTGTATATAACCCACTTGGCCATGGTGCTTTTGATGTTATCTACAATAATCAGTCTCTAGGCCGGTTCCAACTCTCTGTACCTGGTGATCATAACATCAGCAATGCACTTGCTGCTATAGCAACAGCTATAGAACTTGGTATTGATTTGACAGCTATAGCTTTAGGTCTTGGTGCCTTTACCGGTACCCATCGCCGTTTCCAATACAAAGGGTCTCTAGGCGGTGTCCATATTGTCGATGATTACGCACACCATCCTACTGAAATAGAGGCCACAATCAAATCAACCGCTAATATGGATTTCAACAAACTTTGGATTGTTTTTCAGCCACACACCTATACCAGAACAAAGGCCTTTTTAGACGATTTTGCCAAAGCTTTAAGTTTAGCTGATCATGTCATTCTTATGGACATCTATTCTGCAGGTCGAGAAACGGATATTGGAGATATTCATGCACGAGATATCCAATCTAGGATTTTGGCCCAGGGCACACCTTGTGAATATTTTCCTTCTTTTGATGAAATCAGCTACTATATTTTGACACATTGTATCCCAAATGACCTGTTGATAACTATGGGTGCCGGAGATGTCTATTTACTGGGAGAATCCCTCCTTGATTCATAGTTTTCCACATTGTCCACAGAGTTGTTCACATATCGTACAAAAACCGACTTGTATAGCTAGTTTACATAATGTATTTAATTGTGATATCTGAACACCTCTATTTTACTGGGTTTAGCCACCATTTATAGCTTTATCAGCCATGTCGATAATGTTATACACCATCTTATCCACACTTTACACATTTGTTGCACTATGTATATCTTTTTCTAGGAAAGCCTTTATTTATAAGGCTTTTTAATTTTTTTTCCCTATTTCCTCTTGACTTATTGTTCATAGTTCTATATCATTATACTCCCCATCGTATAATATATGCTATGATGGTATAATAAATATTAAGTTATGCACATATAGTGCATTGGTTTACATAATGTGGGAAGGGGTTCATATGAGTCAAATAAATTTGTTATCTCAAAATATTCATCAACATACGCTCATAAACAACCTATTCATTGACCATTATATGCCTAAATCCAATGGAGATTATGTGAAAGTCTATTTATATTTACTTAGATTGATTTGTAGCAATCAAACTGCTTTTACAACCAAACAAATAGCAAAGCAATTACATCTGATTGAATCCGATGTTATACGTGCTATAAACTATTGGGATGAGCTTAAGGTCATTGAAGTTCAGTTTGAGGATGATCTGATTACTTCTATCGGTTTATTAAGTCTTGAAAAAACTGAGGATACTGTTATTTCTTCTGATAAGTCTAAGAAAAATAAGGCCAATACCCCAAAACCAAAACTCTACGAGAGACCGGAATATACCATGGAAGAGATTGCAGCTATAGCAAGTCAAATCGAGTTTCAACAGCTTATATACATCACTGAAAAATACTTGGGCAAGCAACTCACTCAAGTTGATGTCAATATTTTAGTCGGTTTTATGGATTGGTTAGGTCTGAACATTGAAGTAGTCGAATATCTCATTGAATATTGTGCATCCAACGAGCATCGCCATATGAATTATATTGAGAAAGTAGCTATGGATTGGTCAGATAAAGGCATACGCACAGTGCAACAGGCGAAAGATTTGACAGAGAACTTTAATAAAAACTATTATAAGATCTTTAAGGCCTTAGGCTTATCTGGCCGAAACCCTACACCTGCTCAGATAAAACTCATGGAAAAATGGCTGGTTGAATACAATTTTGCAATCGAAGTCATTGTAATAGCCTGCGAGAAAACGATTGAGGCTATTAATAAACCAGAACTGAAATATGTAGATACAATTTTGACCAATTGGCAAAACAAAGGCGCAAAATCTATAAATGCTGTAAAAGAATTAGATGTGCAATTTAAATCCGGCCAAGCCGAGAAACAAGCGACCAAAAAAGAGGTGGCACCAAAAACCAGCAACCGATTTCACAATCATAACCAACGTCAATATGACCACGATCTAATTGAAAAGCGTATGCGACAGATGATTGAAGTCGAAACCGTGGAAAAGAGGACTTAGTATGGGTCTTACAAGATCACAGTTTAAACACATCCTAAATATTATCGACCAACGTCGTTTAAAAAATCAACAGATACATTATGCCAGAAAAGATAAGGTTTATAAAGCTTACCCTATACTTCAGACCATAGATGAACAAATCTCTTCCTTATCTGCCTCATTAACACGGCAGATTGTGGAAAACCCTAAGAAGAGACAAGAACTCTTGACAGATCTGCAAGAAAAAATCAACCGATTATCTTTGCAGAAAAAAGAAACCTTATTAGATGCAGGTTATCCAAGTGATTACCTTGCACCAATCTATGATTGTGAGGATTGTAAAGATACCGGCTATATCGATCACGCTAAATGTCATTGTCTCAACCAAGAAATCATTAACTTTTCCTATGAACAAAGTCATTTAAATGCCATTTTGCAAAAAGAAAACTTTGACAATTTCTCTCTTGACCATTATAGTAGTGAAGTAGATAAAAATATTGGTAAATCACCACGAGAGATTGCGGCCTTTAATTATAAGATCTGCTACAGCTTTGCTGAACATTTTGACACAAAATATAATAATCTTATTCTCTACGGTCAAGCTGGTCTTGGTAAGACATATTTATGTAACTGTATCGCAAAGTCACTCCTTGATACCGGTCATACGGTTATCTATCTGACGGCTTTTGGCTTATTTAAGCTCCTTGAGACTTACCGCTTCCATAACGAAGAAGGCCATGTAACATTAGATGAGATTCAAAATCTCTATGAATGTGATTTACTCATCATTGATGACCTTGGTACTGAGATTAACAATGCTTTTACTACGTCTGAACTGTTTAACATCATCAATTCACGTATGCTGGACAAAAAGCATGTTGTCATCTCTACCAACTTACCGCCCAGTGCATGGAGCAACCAGTATACCGATCGTATTGTTTCACGAATTTATGGTAATTACTTATCTGTAGGCTTTATCGGTTCCGATATCCGCTTGCAAAAGTTTTTATAAATCTAGTATGAGCACGCATAGTTCAATTGGATAGAGCGTCTGACTTCGGATCAGAATGTTGTGGGTTCAAGTCCTACTGCGTGCGCTAAAGAAAAAAGCTGTAAAACCTTGATTCTATAAGGGTTTACAGCTTTTTTTATTGGGAATCAAATGATTCAGCTTGTAACCACCAGTCGCCCATGCTAGAATATAACTGTTGAAATCTTTCAGCTGGCTGATTAAATGGATGATTTTTATGCACCTTCAGGACATACTTACAAGGGGTCATAATCGTATGAATGTTGGATTTAATAATGAAATTTCACCAATAACACTCCGTATAAAAGATGCTAAAAAGGAAAAATCCTATCAATATCATTGTAACTCAAGTTCACTTCTATGGTTTCGATTAGCCATCGTTTTAGGTGTTACTCTCTATTTGAGCTTTTGTATTGTCGATTATTTTTTATTCAGCACGTTGCTATTTGATTTTCTAAAAATACGCTTGTTTATTGTTTTACCCGTAGTGATTCTCTCTTTTATACTAACGTATTGGCGTGATTATCCAAAGTATGCCCAATGGATTAATATATTTGCAATCGTTGTATCAAGCTCTGGTATTATCGGCATGGCTATCATCGGCCGTCAACATCCTGAGATCTCAAGAAGCTATGCAGGACTGGTACCGTATTTTCTTTACATTTATGCCTTTTTAAGAATAAGGTTTGTACATGGAACAATTATTGGTACAAGTTTATATATTATATATACCTTGGTTGAATGGTATATCTTAAAAACGCCATTTAATATTTTTATTGCAAATACCTTTTATATGGGCGCATCTAATTTTGCAGGTATATTGATTTCATATTTACTAGAATATCAAGGCAAAAATGAATATCTGTTACAGGAAAAGTTAGAAAAACTTACATTAACAGACGCTATGACCGGACTTTATAATAGGTATTATTATAATAATTATTCTTGCAAAGATATTCAACGTTTCCTAGACGGCATAAAGAAAGGTAATATTAGAGAACGGCGTTCTTCGAATATCACCCCTACAAATTATGGTCTCGTATTGCTTGATATTGACCATTTCAAAAAAATAAATGATACTTATGGCCACGATATTGGAGACTCTGTTCTCATTAATCTTGCAGAACTTCTTAAAAAACAAGTTTGCAATAGTGATGATATTTTGCGTTGGGGTGGTGAAGAGTTTTTAATTATACTCAAATCAATCCAAAATGATGATTTAGGCTCATTTGTTAGAAAAATAGGCAGCTGTATCGAAAATCTTGAATTTCACTTGCCCGACGGCACAATGATTCAAACTAAATGTTCGATTGGATGCTTATCCATACCCTTTGGTGATGTTGATAACCTTGATAAATTGATTAAGTATACTGATGATGCACTGTATAGATCAAAAAAAAGCGGCAGAAACAAAGGGTATCAAGCAACATTTAGTAAGGGTACATGTAAATTTATTGAACTTATGTGGCATTGACCCCTTACTCTTCACCACACGAAAATGAAACAACACCACTTAGACCACTCAGTTCTACAATCAATTTGTCAATAAAATGATCCAAAATCATGGCATGGATCACAATATTGATATCATCATTGTCCGCTTCCAAAAAACTGGTTTGACCATAGACAATGTTGATATCCCTTACAACAATCTCGTACTTATCCATGATTTTATGAATGGCTTTTATTTGCCCATTCTCTTCTTTCAAACGAATAAGAATCTCATAGTTCATTTTTTCGGCCTTAATATCTTCCATACATCTTAGATTATGTAAGATATAATACACAACAATACTAATAATCATACTGGTTAAATACATACCAGACCCAATCGCTAAACCAATACAAGCCACAACCCAAAGCGAAGCTGCAGTTGTTAGTCCCTTAACTGAAAACTTGTCCCTGATGATGGTACCGGCACCTAGGAAACCAATACCGCTTATAACTTGAGCACCAAGTCTAGCTGGGTCAGAATTCACGACCGTATGATACTCTTCGAAAATGCTAAATGAGGTGATCATAACTAGTGCCGATCCCATACATACCAGAGCGTAGGTTCTAAGACCTGCCGGTCTATTACGACTCTCCCGCTCCCATCCAATGGTTGACCCAATGACACAAGCCAAAAATATGGTAAACATACTCTTAATCAATGCATTCAAGTCAACACCATAATCCAATAATTGAAGCCTTGGTAAATCTATCAGAAGCAAAACTCCTGTAATCACTGTTAATAAACTGATAACCAAAAAGGCCGGAATATTCCATATATGACTTTTATTACTTCCATTTATTATCGCACTTTGTTGGCTCTTATGGATCATACTTAAACACCCTACCTTTCCAATTTAATACATATCAACGCAATACAAAAGAAACCTTCTTTCTTCATCATATAAAGTCTCGCTGATCTTCAGTTTTTTTGTCGAACTACCGTTGTCATATCTGTTATCGTTACTATATCTCTTTTGCACAAAAACGACAATCGACTATTCTATTTTTTTGTCTAAAAAAAAGAACTTACTTTTATAAACCAAGCTTTTTTATATCAACCGCTTAGAGTGTGACCCAAAGTAAAAGCCAACAGATATGTAAGCATCCGTTGGCTCTCGTTTAAGCATTTTATATGGATAAGCTATTATTCCTCTGCTATCATTTTATGCAATCTCAATACGGTCATAAAAGCTTGCTGCCGTTGAAAACCACCTTTGGGATCGAATCGATTCTCACCAATACCACCCATAATCTTGGTGTCAAACATATATCCAATATAGGGTTTGGCCCATTCTGATATGAGTGACGCATCTTCAAAAACCGGTAGTGTTGCATCTGTCTCCATATTCAGTGCAGTAGCAGTAGCTGTAAGCATTTTTGCAGCTTGCTCTCTCGTAATAGGATTCATAGGGTCAAAAGTTGTTTCTGAAGTGCCTTCAACAATGCCTAGGGCATAAGCTGCTAATATATCTCTTCTAGATGTCTCCGTTAAGGCTAATACATCTACAAATGGTGATGTAGACGGCATTTCCACCTCCATCGAATCTAAATAGGCTTCAATGGTCATACCCATTGTTACTTCAATGCTTGCTATAGCCAGTGTACAAAACTCACTTCTGTTTATGGTTTTAGCATAGTCATCTTGAAGTATCATGGGTATCAAAGCAATATTCTCTGCTTGTCGAACTTCAGCCAAAGCCCATGATGCGGGAACATCCACAAGACCTGTTGCTGTTTGTCTTAATACATTCTGAGTATTATGAAGCGCTTTATAGACTCCGTCTTTTCTACCGCCTGTCCACAATGTGCCATCCGACTTTAAAACCACTTGATGTTGATAGCCCGCAGTCATATTGTAGACTTCCGTTGTCCATATTACAGGAGATGGAAGAGGGTTCATACCTAGGCCAAAGTTACTGTTTTTACCCCATGTCCATAGTGTATAGTCTTTTTTTATTGCATAAAACTCAGAATCTCGTATTGCAACATGCATAACAAGATCCATGACTTTTATCGGTTTAAGTACAGGACCATTAATCACTTTTGTACCATCATAGAACTTGCCTAAATAGCCGGAACCGCTCATCCATAGTGTTCCATCTTTTCTAACAATCATGGTGGTGGTCAAATCACCAACAACATAATCCACTTCTTCCAGTATTTTTACAGGCTGCTGAACCGGTTCTGTATGTCCGACACCTAAAGCGCCATATGTAGTACTACTAACATCATTCCAACCCCAAAGCTCGTTTGCCTCATTAATGAAAAATCGGTTATAACCACCAATTGTTATAAATTTGACTTTGCTATTATGGGCAACAGGCTCGAACATGGTTTTGTTGAACTGAAGAAGTGTCCCATCTGCTTTCAGCACGAAAATGAGTTGATTATTATACCCATCCAAAGTGGCCATTACAACACCATCAAGGATTTTGATAGGTATTGCTGTTTTTGTATGCCCTGGCAGTCTACCCCAATACCATAATGTATTATCATTTTTAACGATAAGCACTGCATAACGGTTCACACTGATACTTTTCACATCTTCTAGAAGTTGCTTTGGCTCATCTATATATGCCAAGTCGCTATTAAGTAAGCCTTGGTCATTTTTCCCGTATCCCCATAAACTTCCATCATCCTTGATAAAAAAAGTCGTACCCCACCCAGCTGCAATAAAATTACTTTCACCCATAGCATGGATTTTTATATTGGTGTTCATGGTTAGTGTTAATGTAAATATCAAAATCATCGTGATGATTCTTTTCATAAAGTTGCCCCCTTGCTACAATCTTATTAATAATGGTTATTAATACATCCATCTATATCATAGCTCTTAATAAGATTTTCCACAAGATCTAAGCACATAAGACATTAATCACCGTAAGTCAGTCCAACAGCTTCACCGGTTTTGACCAAGTCATCATCCCTTGTGACCAATTTCAGCTTTGCAGCCATGTCTTCAAGAGGCGTTGCTCTAAGCTTATTATTCACAATAGAAACGGTATTACCATAATTTTCTTCAGCAATCAGTCTTGCTGCATAAGCACCTAACTTGGTTGCAAGTACTCGATCATAAGCAGACGGAGATCCGCCTCTTTGTTGATGACCCGGTATCGTGACCCGTGTTTCAAAGCCTAAATTGGTACTGATTTGGTTGGCCAGACGATAAGAAACCGTTTGAAAAGGCATTTCTTCCCTATAACGTTTAAAATCCTTTTTACTCATGGCTGCCTCTTCTTTGTTAACCGCACCTTCAGCCACAGCTATAATTGAAAAGTCTTTTCCTTTTTTGCGTCTTTCTTCAAGCGCTTCATAGACTTTTTCTTCACTATATGGAATCTCCGGAATCAAGACCACATCTGCCCCACCGGCAATACCGGAAAATAACGTTAACCATCCGGCTTTGTGTCCCATAAGCTCAATTAACATAACCCGGTCATGAGAATCCGCAGTTGTATGAATGCGGTCAATGACCTCTGTTGCAATATCGACAGCACTGTGAAACCCAAATGTCATTTCTGTACCGTAGATATCATTATCGATGGTCTTTGGCAAACCAATGACGTTCAATCCTTCTTCTCTTAACAAATTAGCATTTTTATGGGTGCCGTTACCACCAATGGTAACCAAACAATCTAACTTCAATTGATTGTAGTGCTTAACCATGTTCGCCACCTTATCAATACCGTCTTCTTCGATTTTTCTCATTTGTTTAAAAGGCGTCCGATGGGTCCCTAGAATCGTACCGCCCCGTGTTAATATCCCTGAAAAGTCATGAGATGCCATAACTTTGTAATCGGCATCAATTAAGCCCTTATATCCACCTTTAATCCCAATAATCTCACAATCAAGCAAATCATAAGAAGCTCTTGCAACACCTCTAATGGCTGCATTAAGCCCTGGGCAATCTCCACCACTTGTTAATATACCAATTCTTTTTTTCAATTCAACCACTCCTAATCCATATAAATATGACACGTTAGTGTTTATGCTATTATCATGATACCATATCCCCCACCATGACAAAAGACTAATCTCATCTTGTTATGTTATTACATAAATACCTATTATATAGTTTTGGACTGGAAAATATCTATGTCTTGTAGATATAAATCCCTTAATCCTTATTTGTCCTGAAAAACTCTTGATTTTTTTGGGGATTCCTGTAAAATGGTGTATGTAGCATAAGCATAACATATAACAACTATATTATGATGACAAGGTGAAGAAAATGACAAAAATTGATTTATTTAAGCAGTATGTAGTCGATAAAACAACACCCATTCCTCTTTATTTCCAATTCAAGAATATACTACTGAATATGATGAAAAATGGCGAGCTACAAGCCGGTGATATGATCCCAACTGAGTTTGAGTTATGTGATATATTCGGAATCAGCCGTACCACCATAAGACAAGCTCTAACTGAATTGGTGAATGAGAACAAGTTTCACCGTGTTAAAGGTCGTGGCACCTTTGTAGCACAGAACAAAATCAACCAAGATTTCATCCGCAAAATAGAAAGCTATAATGCAGAAATGACACGAAAAGGCTACACACCATCTTCTGAAGTCATTGACTTAAAAGTCATACCTGCAAACACAGAAGTCTCCGGAGCGCTAAGGATCTCAGCCAACACGGATGTCATTAGTTTGAAAAGGCTGCGCTACGCTGATGGCCAACCCATCGTCATTACCCAGACGTATATGCCCTATTCTTTTTGTAAGCATATCTTAGATCATGATATGGGTCATGAATCTCTATACAAAATACTGGCACAAAACGTCAATACAAAGATCTATCGCGTAGTAAGAAACATTGAAGCCGTTATTCCGACCAAAGAAGATTGTGATCTCTTGGACATCACCAAAACGACAGCCATCCAGCTTTTCCATTATACAGGTTATAATAAATTCGATACACCGGTAGAGTACACCATCTCTCGTTACCGTGGGGACAAAAACATCTTTACGATAGAACAGTTTCATGAGTAAATGGTCGATGTTGGCTTCTTCATTATAGGCTGCTAATGTATGTAAATATAAGCTTTTTGAAGTTTACACATATACAAAACCGAATAAGAAAAGAAAAAGTGCTGATCAATCACAGTTCTACACGATGTAGAACGTCCTTCATTTTTACATGGATGTAAAATGGAAGGATGATTGATTAGCACTTTTTCTTGACGTAATGACGATGTATTACCGAGTAGATATGATTCACAGATTTTCCGCTGACCGTACGAAGTGTAAGGCAAGGAAAAGGTGTGGATTATCTCTACGATTATAACCTAGAATTGCGACTATAAGCCTAAGCCCTATATTTTTCCAAAAAACCTAATAACAACAATAACGTCTGTTCCAAAGCTTTCTCATGGGTGCGTTCCATTCCATGTGATGCATGAATACCTGGACCTATCAAAGCCGCCCTAATATTGGCACCACTTTTTAGAGCTGCACTGGCATCTGAACCATAGTGAGGATAAACATCCAAAGCATACTTTATATTCTTATTCTTAGCAATCTCCAGAAGCTCTGAAACCAACTTGTGGTCATAGGGTCCGGAGGAGTCTTTCACACATATGGAAACCTCTTGCTCTGTACAGCTAAGGTCTTCACCTATGGCCCCCATATCAACAGCAATCAGTGTTTTAATGTTTTCAGGAATATAGGAAGCACCATGCCCCACTTCTTCGTAGGTTGTAAAAATAACTTGTAAGGTATTTTTTAATACTATTTTTTTGCTTTTAATGGTCTCAAGTAAGCCCAGTAATATAGCTGCCCCTGCTTTGTTATCCAAATGCCTGGAATTGATAAAGCCGGATTCTGTTTCACGATACATTGGGTCAACGCCGATAAAATTACCGACTTCTATGCCTAGACCTAGGATATCCTCTTTACTATGCACCAGCTCATCCACACGAATCAACATATTTTCTTCTATGAGTTTATAATCATGGATGTCTTCATAAACATGGACTGAAGCTTTCTTGGATAACACAGTACCTTTATAGGTCTTGCCTTCTCTTGTATAAATACTGCAGTAGGCACCATTAATCGTTGACATCATATAACCACCAATGCTGGTAAACCGAATCGTACCGTCATCATTGATAGATCTCACCATAGCACCAAGAGTATCTAGATGAGATGCCATCCCAATGGCTTCCTTATCATTAAAACCTTCTATGGTAACATAGATACCACCTTTTTGAGTATAGTTAACCGTATAGCCAAGACGATTGGCTTCTTTTTTTACATAGTCGGTTATGGTGTCACAAAAGCCGCTGGGGCTATGTATGCCGACCAAGGTGCTCAGTTGATGCTTTATGTACTTCATATCCATCATAATCTTTCCTTCTTAAGGTTTGTCTTGTAATAAAATGATCTTTGGTAAATCTGACCAATTCCTAATAGCCTTTTCTTTATCATAAACCGTTGCCAGATAGGTTCCAAAAGATGTATCCTCAACCTTGTAAACATATTCCTCTCCATTTGAAACCAAAAATGATATATACTTGCCGTCAAAGGAGCTATATTCAATCGTATAGTTGCTGGGGTGGTTAAGCTTTCCTTGCTGATACATATCTTCAAGAATATAGGTTTGAATTTCTTCAGATAATTTTTTTAGCTGTACGGTTTCAATTTCTCGTGTTGCCGTTTCAATATTAAAATCAGGATGAGCCTCTAATAGTGCTTCAATAGATTGAACGTTGTCCTCTAGTATATGGATGGTTTCATCTTTCATCATGGCAAAGCTTAAATAAATCTGCGGATTATTAACCGGAGATGCTATGGTAAAAATCGATGTACCGTCTGTTTTCATGTAACGAATAAAAACGCGGTCGACTTCGAATTTTTCCATAAGGATGGTCTCAACTTCCTGCCACATCTTGTCATCTGCCACCAACTTAGGTTCCACATAAGGTCCAGATCCCGGTAATAAATCATAGTCTTCCTTTGAGAGTACCTCAAAACCATCTAATGATTTAATGTAGTATGTCGAAGGGTCCACTTCATAGGCGATACTAAAGCCATCTACCAATACAAAATTCATACGTTCCAGTATGCTTTCCTCAATCATAATATTATTGTTCTTGACGATATCCTGGACAGAGATTGTTTTCATATTGACTAAGTCAAAAGGACGTCCATTGTTATACGCCACAATCTTATCTGCAAAATAGGCTTCTAATCCTTCAAAAATCTCTATTGCATATTCATCAATAATCTGGCCTTCAAGTGCTTTTCGGTCTAAGGCAATCTGTTCTCGGTCAAGATCAAATCCTTGTTTTCTAAGCTCTAATACAATCTGATTCGTCATGGTTTCATTGGTCAATACCAATAGATGTCTGACCAATTCTCGACCACCGGTGACGTCTTGAACCATTCGCTTCATTTGGTCTGCCGATAAGGGATAGATCTGTTCTAAAAGCTCCACCGCTTCTGCTGCTAAGGGGGAGGAGCTGGCGCTATAAATAGGGAGGAGCTCCTTGTTAATGGCACCTCTCATCTGCTCAATAATTGCCTGTATCTGTTCCTCATTAACGGTAAAGTTAAGCTTTAAGTCTTGATCTACTGGTGTCGCGCTCATAAGGTCAAGGCCCGATGCCTTACCATACTGGGTCAAGTCAATACTTAGCTTATCCAGCAACTGACTCACCCTGCCTCTATTCATCAAAAATTTTAGGGGTCCAATAACTTTTAATTCATGTCGACCGATGCCAACTTGATCATAGGTAATCCTAAGCATGCCTTCTTCTTCAAAAAATTCCATATAATATACAAGAGGAAGATAGAAGCCGGAAAAAGTCAGGTTCACCTTCAAAGCTTGCTCTTTACCGTCATAATATAGATTTTCTAGCTTGTAGGCTGTATCTTCCACATCCTTAGCAATCAAGATGGATAATTCATGGGCAATGACATCCTCAGGAATAAGAATATCCAGACCATGCTCTTCGTATACCCAGTTTTCTTTATCTTTTTCTAGAAACGCCGAAGCGGTCTCTCCCTTTTGAAACTGCTCAAATGTGGCAAACTGCATATACGTCAATATGGCACATCCAAGCACAAAAAGAACAAATAGACCAATGGCCAATGATTTAATGGTGGCCAGTGACTTAATACCCTTTTCCAATTTCACTGTTAAGTTATCCAATATAACATCTTTTTTTTCTTCTGACATAACTTAACCCCTCCAATAATTGTTTAAGGCGTTAAAACTATAGAGTTGAACTTAGTTTTAACACTTAATTATAATTTAGATTTCCAGATTATGAACCGTTCTGGGGAATGATACAACATCGCGGATATTGCTCATACCAGTAATATACATAATCATACGTTCAAAACCAAGTCCAAAGCCGGCATGACGTGTACCACCGTATTTCCTGATATCCAAATACCACCAATAATCTTCTTCATTCAGACCCATTGCTTCCATTCTGCCAAGTAGCTTATCTAGGTCGTCTTCCCTTTGGCTACCACCAATGATTTCTCCAACACCAGGTACCAGAAGGTCCATGGCTGCTACTGTTTTTCCATCTTCATTCATCTTCATATAAAAAGCCTTAATATCCTTCGGGTAATCGGTTACAAACACAGGCTTATTAAAAACTTCTTCCGTTAAGTAACGTTCGTGTTCGGTCTGTAGATCCGCACCCCAACTTACAGGATATTCAAAATCTTTCCCACTATTTAGAAGCATCTCTACCGCCTCTGTATATGTCACTCGCTCAAAATCACTGTTGGCAACCTTATCTAAGCGTTCAAATAAGGATTTGTCCACAAATTGATTGAAAAAAGCCATTTCTTCAGGCGCTTTTTCTCTTACATAACGAATGATGTATTTGATCATCTCTTCTGCAAGATTCATATCATCCTTAAGATCTGCAAAGGCCATTTCCGGTTCAATCATCCAAAATTCTGCCGCGTGCCTTGGTGTATTAGAATTCTCCGCTCTAAAAGTCGGCCCAAAAGTATATACATTTCTAAATGCCATGGCATAGGTTTCTACATTCAGCTGGCCACTAACCGTCAGGTTGGCTTCTTTACCAAAAAAATCTTCCTTATAATCAACGTTTCCCTCTTCAGTTTTTGGAACCTCAAGGGGTGGTAATGTTGAAACTCTAAACATCTCGCCGGCACCTTCACAGTCACTCCCGGTGATGATGGGCGTATGTACATAGACAAAGCCTTTTTCATTAAAAAACTGATGAATGGCAAACGCCGTAAGAGATCTTACTCTAAACACAGCTGAAAAAGTATTGGTCCTGGGTCTTAAATGAGCAATGGTTCTTAGATATTCAAAACCATGACGTTTCTTTTGAAGGGGATAATCACTGGCTGACTCACCTTCAACTGTAATCTTATCGGCTTTAATCTCAAAAGCCTGTTTTGCTTCCGGCGTCTCAACCAGAATGCCTTCTACTATAACTGCCGCACCTACATTTTGCTTGGATAGCTCCTTGTAGTTTTCAAGATCACTGTCCATAACCACTTGAATCGTATTAAAACATGTTCCGTCATTTAACACCATAAAGCCAAACGCATTGGATGCTCTAACACTACGAATCCAACCTGAAATCTGAATTTTATCCCCATAGTAAGCCTCTGGGTGCTCATAAATAGCTTTTACTTCTGTATTATTCATCACAAATCTCCTCAAAATGTATTTTTCCCAATTGGGCTAAGATCATCTTTCTTTTTATCCTACCATTATTATAACATATACTACTTTTTTATTGGGTTATGAATTATTATTTCAAATATGGATATTATAGCATATTCTTCATTTCTGTATATGACAAATCCTTTAAAAAAATAAAGTTTTTATGGTAATTAAAGTGTCAAAACCGAGTTTATAAACGATACTTGTGTATGCATTATTAGGATAAACACATCGTTTTGATAACTTTGTTGTCATTAACGTAAAAAATATTTTAACGACCTTTTCATTCTTGGTTTTCTTTGGTATAATAGAGTGCAAACAATCTCCAAAAAAAGTGACTTCGTCATATTGATGATTTGGCTTTCTAAGAACAAAGACAAGAGCAGTTAAACTGTTCTCATATAGAAAGGAACATATTATGGATGCAAGAATTATGACTTTAGCTAAAAATTTGGTCAATTACGCATGTAAAGTACAACCAAAAGAAAAAGTACTTATTGAGTACATCGGTTCAGAGACAGAGGACCTAGCAAGACAAGTGGTTAAGGAGGTACTAGCAGCCGGTGGCTATCCTTTTCTTCAGGCCACAGATTATCGTGTCGTAAGAGAACAGCTTCTTGGTGCGACTCAAGAATTTTTTGAAATCAAATGTAAATGGGAATCCATTCGTATGCAGGAGATGGACTGTTATATCGGTATACGTGGATCTGATAATGTTTCCGAGTGGAGCGATGTGCCTGCTGAAAAACTGGCCCTTTACCAAAAATACTGGTTCAACCCCATTCACAGTGACATCAGAGTCAACACCACCAAATGGGTAGTACTTAGATACCCTAATGCTTCTATGGCACAATTGGCCAATCAAAGCACTTCCGGCTTTGAAGATTTTTATTACAATGTCTGTAACTTAGACTATGGCAAAATGTCCGTCGCTATGGATGCGCTTGTTGAACTCATGGAAAAGACCGATCAAGTGCATATCTTAGGTCCGGGAACGGATTTGAGATTCTCAATTAAGGGCTTACCAGCCATAAAATGTGACGGTCAAGTCAATATTCCGGATGGTGAAGTGTACAGCGCACCTGTTCGTGATTCCGTCAATGGTACACTCAGATACAATACACCCGCTGTATACCAAGGTTTTACTTATGAACATATAGAGTTGACCTTCAAAGATGGGAAAATTATTGATGCAAAAGCCAATAATACCAAGAGAATCAATGAGGTCTTTGATACAGATGAGAACGCAAGGTATGTTGGCGAATTTGCCATTGGTGTCAACCCTTATATCCTAGATCCAATGAAGGATACTTTATTTGATGAAAAAATCATGGGTAGTTTTCACTTTACACCAGGTAGCGCGTATGATGAGTGTAACAATGGTAATAAATCTGCTATTCACTGGGATCTTGTATGTATCCAAACCCCTGAATATGGTGGTGGTGAGATCTATTTTGACGGTGTTCTGATTCGTAAAGACGGACAATTTGTTCTTGATGCTCTATTGCCACTGAACCCTGAAAATCTAAAATAAGAAGTAATAAAAAAAACGGCTTAGCCGTTTTTTTATTACTGAAAAATCTTATCTTTAAGTGGTAACAAGGCATGAAGCAGTACCATGCCGATAATCCCAACAACGATGAATTGGCCTAAGAAAATAGTACCCATCATAAAAGGAATGCCATCCGGTACACCATAGCCGTATTTTAATACAAAAGGTATAATCGCTGCGTTTAGAAGAATAGGTGGCACAGTGACCATCCACTTATTTTTCCGAAGTCTATAGGAAAGATATGCCGCTAAAAGCGTTGTCAAAGATCCAAACACAACGTCAAGTAGAACACCTCCATATAGAATATTGGCAAGCAAACACCCAATAAATACACCTGGTATTGCTGCCGGGGTAAAAAATGGCAGAACCGTCAGAGCTTCCGCAATCCTAAATTGAATCGGTCCAAATCCCATAAAGCCAAAGACTTGGGCCAGCACTACATAGATGGCCGCAATCACACCGGATTGGACCAGATACTTCGTTTTCTTATTCATTTTAAAGCCTCCTAGTTTTGTTTATAGTCAGGATGGTTACGAACTGACTGTTGACTATAATAGCATAGAATAAGGCATAATAAAAGTCCTAATTACTTTTATTATGCCAAAGTTGGTTAAAGCGTCAAATCTATAAACTTACTCTGCAGGTACAAGAATGAGACTGAAACTTGTGTAATCTTCACTTTCTTCTTCCGATACTTGTACATTATAATTCATGCCTTCTAAGACGCCCATACTCATATGCATACCTTCAAAGTTTTGCACCAAGGTCGACTCTGCGCCCACTAACACATCTTCATAAAATTTAACCACAGTTGCCATATCATCTTGGGTCTGACCTACAATCGTGAATCCATCTTCACCATAATCCGCTGCCATTACAATTTTATCTTTTGCATAGATTGGGAGAATATCCTCCGGATAACCTTTAGGAATAGCTACACTGGCATTCTCATCGCTTGATACTTCGATCTTACCTTCATCTGTTGTAATCACTGTAGCACCTTCGCCTGAACTTGAGTCTACTTCCACCTTAACATCCTCTGAACTTAACATCGTACCAACTGCATCATCTGCTAACTTTTCCACCATTTTTCCGCAACCGGCGAGTAATACAACTAATACCAATAATAACAATAATAATCTTTTCATAACTAACCTCCTCACTTAATTTGTCTTTACACCTTATGCTAGCATATCATTATAATCATAACAATAAAGAATAGGACTCATAATCAACAACCGTAACCTCTAGAGCATATTGTTGAAGTGAACATATAATGCTACAATGGAAAAAGAAAATGACGTCGTTTTAGAGAAGGGGTATTTGAATGACTTTAGTATTTTTATCCGCTTTAGTAATCGCCTTTTCAGGCGCTATGATGCCAGGTCCACTACTCACTTATACCATTAAGCAAGCCCTACATACCGGTATTTTTGCAGGTTTTATTGTTATTGTTGGACATGCCGCTTTGGAGCTTCTTTTGATTGCCTTGATTTTTCTGGGCTTTGACACCATATTACAATCGAATCTGGCACAAATTGGTATTGGTCTAATTGGTGGTGCACTCTTAATCTATATGGGCTTTGATATGATTATCGGTTCAGCAAAGAACAAAATTAGTATTCAACTAGATGAAAACAAAAGCAACACCGGTAATATCCTTGTTTCAGGATTTTTACTCAGTGCTGCTAACCCATACTTTATACTTTGGTGGGCCATTATCGGCCTTGGTTTCTTACTACAAGCCTACAAATCATTTGGCGTCGCTGGTGTACTCCTATTTTACAGTGGTCATGTTCTTGCTGATTTTATATGGTATGGATTCATCTCCATTGCAGTAGGTACCACTAGGAAATTCATGCCCCTCGGCTTATATCGAACCATTATAGCAAGCCTTGGTCTTATGCTTATCTATTTTGGTTGTAGTTTCGTTTATGGTTCAATTTACTGAAAACTCTATTTTCAGGCACTCATTGCCGGTGTTTGCTTAATGCCAATCCTTGTTACGGTTTTTGACTGTACACCGGTGCGTTTATCTTTTTCCTCAACTGTAATCAACTTGTTGATTTTATCATAAATCGTCTTGATGATAAAATTGTCGTCTTCAGTGATCACAATTTTTTTGATATCATTATTTTCTAAAACTTCGCTCATAAACATAGTATCACTCTTATGCATACATGTTCCCTCATAACTTTCAAAAGGAGAATTAACTGTAAAGACAAAATCATATATCAATCAATAGCATGATCAATATATGATTCCTTCCAAGCTAAGATGGATTTTCAAATTAGGTTGGCATCTGATATATTTAAAACTACTTCCCCTCAGGATGTAATTTTAAAAAATTATCCATTCATGATGTGAAATGTGAATGGGTAATGTTTTTGTAATTAGAATGATACCATAATCTGGGACTTATACAACCCATCTAAGGCAAACGGTATGCATAGACAAACAAACAGCATCTTTTATCTAAAGAAGCTGTTTGTTTGTCTATGCATACCGTTTGTTTCTATTGGCTTTTATTTGATTTTATATATGCTAAACTTTGAATTATAGGTGAAATTTCAACTGTTTAATTTGATGTTTTAGCCATTTTGAGGGTCATACATATGCATACACTTATTATTGATTACATATATGACAAAATCTCATCTCAGGAAAACTTAGATTCTGATGAAAAGGCCATGATACGCTATTCATTGGAGGTGGTCGTTAACACTATCACAAAACTGCTCATGGTTTTTGTTGCTTTTTTACTGATTGGTAGGCCACTTGAATTCTTCTTTATATTGGTTTGTGTGGTCGGTTTGCGCAGTTTCAGTGGTGGACTTCATTTTGAATCCTTTTGGGGTTGTGTGATTTTCACACTGATCTATTTTCTAGGTACCCTGATTATAAGCCAACTTCTACCTGCCACAGATTTACTTATATATATCACGTGCCTTATTGCATTTGTAATAACATTGCTCTTTGCACCTGTCATCTCACCCAAACGCCCTAGGTACCCCATTAAAAAAATCAGACGCTTTAAGATGGCCAGCCTGATTTTTATCATCCTTTATCTTGGTGCTTATAGGGTTATCGGTAATCATGCTTTTTTTGAGATAACCCTTTGGGGTTTGATTATACATATCATACAACTATTTATTGGAAAGGGGGTCAATTACCATGTCGAAAAAAAGACAATTCACAACCTTCAGTAGTCTTTTATGCTCACTACTGATAGCCATTGCACCGCTGATTGTTAGTACAACAGCATGCATCTTGGTATGGGGAGAGCCTGAATGTCCAGAAGTTCTTAAAGTATTATAGAACGTGAACACGTATACACACTTGATTGTCTTGATTAACCATCATGTTTTCAACGGAATAATGACCACCATTTTTCTTGACGATTTTTGCCAGGTTATAAAGACCGTAACCTCGGTGTCGTCGATCATCTGATTTTGTGGAGAATCCTTTGTCGAACATTTTGTTAATCTGGTCACTCTTTAGGTATGGATGATCATTGACCACCTCAATGATGTTCATGCCTTCTTCTTTATATAGGCCCAGTTTGATTCTACCACCTGTTGCTGTGGCTTCCATGGCATTGTCCAGTAAGGTTCCTATAATCTCAATAACCATAAAGGGTTTAAGCTTGGTTTTCATCAGATAATTGTTGATATCGATATCCATTAAAAGGTCATGACTCTCTATGACTTTTTTCTTACTATAAATAAAGCCGGCTAAGAGCTTACTATCAAGCTTCGCCAAATTACCCAAATCTTTTCCCATATCTACATCCTCTACATATGCGGACATTTCTTCGATTTTCTTTTGGGTATTTTCTTCTGAATTTAACATCATCTGAATACACTGAATATGGTTGTCATACTCATGTTGTCTGGCTCTAATCTCACCCATCAGCTCTTCTATGACCAACATATATTTTTCATAGGTTTCCAGTTCTTTTTGTTCATTATAGCTTTTCATACTTCTGGTAAATAGTAAAAGGTTGACCACCATAATTAGAAGAAATATCGAAGCAAAACTAAAGGCATTGATCAAAAAAACATCGCTGTTGGTATACCAGAAAATGAGTGATCCTACACTGAGCATAAAAATGTTGATGGCAATCATACTAAAGGTTCTATTCTTAATCAGGCGTTCATTCATCAAGATATGAATCGGTAGGAATTTGTATACCGGAATCAGCAGCAAAACCGTCAAACTATGTCCCACCAAGCCTGACTTAAAAGAATAGGCCATGTCCATAATAAACAATTGACCGATGACTAAAGATGTTAACTGAATCAGTAGTAATAGGATGGTCGCTATAACATAGACATAAAGACTCAGTAATGGCTTAACATCAAAAAGGATATTGATGAATAAGATGACCATAATAACGTTAATCACAAACGCCCGTTCATTGCCTATATAGTGAGAAAACAAACCTGATGTAATACCAGCTGCTAAAATCATACCAATCTTAAAATAAATTGGTTTAGTTTTACTGGTCCTAAGTAGTGCCAACACCACAATAAAGTATTCAATTAAGTCAAGTACTGAAAATAAAATGCTTTGTGCAAATGTCATATCGTTTCTCCTATGAGTTCTTTATAGTAAACCCTTCCAATGGGAATAATGGTGCTTGTTTGATGCAACTCAATGTATTTATCTGCTTTGTGGATGGCTTTAATTGCCTCTTTATTCACAATAAAAGCCTTGTGGACTTGAATGAAGGTATCATTTAAAGATGCTTTCATTTTTTTTAGGGATACATTGGGGACTGTGATGGTATCTTGTATGGTATGGACATAGAGTTTCTGGTTACTGGCCTCAATATATAAAATCTCTGCCATATCAATTTTGAAAATACAGTTTTTAAGATGTAGCTCCAATTTATCCTCTTTATGCGCATCTGCCTTATACCCATAATGTATAAGTGTGTATAGTTCTTCTTTCAGTTGTTCTTTGTCAAAGGGCTTAACAATGTAGGAATAGCAATGGGTCTCACTAAATGCCATGATGGCATGGGTTGGGACGGCTGTAATAAACACAATATGCGTCAACTTGTATCGGTCTATTTTCCGTACCTCTTTAGCAAAATCCAGACCATTCCCATCTTCCAGTTGTATATCTAGAAGTAAGATATCCATATTCACTTCATTTAAGAGCTCAAGACCTTTTACCACAGATCCCGACTCATAGACCTTAGCATCCCGATCTAGTTCCATTATAATTGCTTTTAGATTTTTTCTAAGGATGGCTTCATCCTCTAATATCAAAATATTACCCATCTTGACAACCTCAGCTCTTTGAAATCTCTATTGAAATATCCTTTATTTTATAATAACAATTATACACTTTATTGCCTATAGGGTTAAGGTGACAAAATTACCGAGTTGAGCAACTTCCTATATTATATAGGTCTTATTTCCTATGATTCTACCACATTTTTTTATAAATGACACTACCTATCTACATATTCACCCATTTTTGTATACTTTTGTTTCTGTCATTCAAGACAAAAGGACTTCAATTTTACTTGAAGCCCCTCTGCCTTGGATAATACTATTCACTAAATAAGGAGAAGATATATCATAAAAACGGTATGACCGATTCTTATGGTGAGGTAGTATGATCTGTTGAATAAGATAAGACCGTGTAAGGGGAACCATCTGGATCGCCTTGGTTAATGTCATCCAATTGAATGTTATTAAGGAGTATTTGAGTCTCAAAAGCCTGGTCTTGACTTTGTAGGTTAATTTCTAGTACATAACGTTCATTGACTTTCTCCATAGCAAAATGAACACTGTTAATGCCACCACCAGATAGATTGTGGGTTGTCGAACCTTCTTTTATAACAAGGGCATTGTTTTCAAGTATAATAACTTTATCAAGAGTCGCCGCTACCTGATTATTCAGTAACTCTACATCCGTAATATTCCTGATTTCTTCCGTTGTTTTAAGAGCGGTTAATCTAAGATTCGAACTTTGGGCAATCTGATCAGAGCCATAACTAAGTGTCCCCAGATTAAACTCCAGAAAGCTGAAAATCATGGTAATGACGATACTCATAATTCCGATGGTGACAATAATCTCCATCAATGTAAAACCGTCTTGTTTTTTCATCATACTTTTACCTTCCTCATATCCATGCATTTTATGGCTCCGTAATAATCGGAATAAACATATGCATGGTCGCATCAAGGTAATCACCACCGGTTGTATGTTTATCAATTCGAATGCCACGTGCATCAAAATCATCTAATGGGTCAACACCAGATCTGAAGGCGGTACTATCCCAGTCAAAATCAATGGTCTCATCAACAATATCCCCATCACTCATGGTGGTAGAATAATTGTCTTCATCCGTGTCGCTCAGTAAGGTTCTGACTCTGGTCAATTCTTTTTCATAGTCTTTTTGAATCTCATAGGCATTCTCTGAAAATGCTTTTGAAGATGCCAAGGTGTGAAAAGCAAATTGAAGGCCGGTAAAGGCGGCAAGAATAACGACAAAAAGTAGAGTAATGGCAAGAATCAGTTCAAACAAAGTAAAACCCCGATTCTCTATAAGCTTCATCTTCCAGAAGTTCTTCTGTTTTTTCACTTGCATAACCTCACTCCCAATAGTCAATGGACATTTGTTTATACAGTGTATAAGTATCTGTTGACGGGTTGGGTTGTGTATAACTGATAGAGGCATCCAGATCCACTTCCCTAGCATAAATACCGCCATAGATATCTGTATTACCATTTTTTATTTTCACATAGGCTTCCGGTCCAATGACATAGCCACAAAACTTTGCGTTGGTATCCATTAACACATTATTTGAAAATGTATCCGAGCCATGAATAAAGAAATTCAGCAGACTGGGGTTTTTATCTGTACCTTCATCGCCAATAACATTACTGCCGGCAATAATTAAGTCATAATACTGACCTTCATCCTTAAAGATATTATTACCGGATGTGGAAGAATTGCTCTCATCCATGATATAAAATTCAACCCGGTTGTCGTTATCCATCCTTAGCGCTCCTCCTAGATAGAACGCATCTTCAACAATAATCATCAGATTATGATTACCTGTCACTTCAATGTCGCCGTTCATAATTGCTTCCCCTTGGACCAACAATACCATCCATTTCTCACTAGAGCTACCCGCACTTAGGATTCTAAAAGTATCCTCATAATCCTCAACGGAACCTTTTCTGTATTCTGCCATATCCGTATCAATGGTCAATGTCTTATTGTTCTTCATATCCCACTGAGTAATGGTTGCTGAAGCTGTGATGTCATAATTATCATCAATATCTAGATCAATCTCATTGGCTATAGAAAACCCGTTAAGTCTTGGTACCGTAATGGATACATTGTTGGTTGTATATGGCATGATGTTCGCTTCCCCAACTTCATTCTCATCGGATTGTGTTTTAAAGTCTATGCTACCACCGGAAGCCAATTGTCCCGTAAAGTCTTTGACTTGTAAATCCTCCATATCCTCTTTAGCGTAGACACCGAAGTCCAGTTCCGTTCTATCCCTATAGGACATGATGATGTTAACTTTGGCCTGGGTGTTTTTATACGTTCCAAGAGAAGATACTCTGTACTCATCGCCATCTTTTTCAACACTGACTTCCAAATCCCCTTCACCATCTAATACACCACCGGCCTCTGCCACTTGTTCATCCAAAAACTGTTCATAAGCTGAGTTATCCATACGCTCCATCTCCATAGCCATAGACTCTGCTCCGGCTCTTGCGATGTAATAGGCCTTCATATAATCGGTCTGATACATAGCTTGATCGTTCTCACCCATACTAAGTGTAATCATCGTACCCATCAGAAGGAATACAACCGTCATCACAACGACCACATAGGCCAAGGCAGCACCTTGTTCATTTATTTTCAAATGCCTTATAATTCTATTTAACTTCATACCATCACCTGCTTCCACAACATCCATGAGGTGTCTAGATTTATTTTTCAAGCAAGCCTCTGTTGTCTCTTATCTAAAGTAATATAGCAAGTAAACAGCTTCTGCTTTGGTGAGTATTCCAAAGGGATCTGACCAATCCTTGGCTGGTACTGATTTATTCGCTTCCAGTGAAGCTCCTATGGTTGTCCATGTAAAGTTGCTCTCCGGTTTAATCTTGTTCATAACAAATTCCACTTCGCCATAGGTCATGGGGTCTTTAGGTCTCAAAGTATTGTCTTCATATCCTACGATAAAGCCGCTTAGATAGCCACGATGAATAGCCTTAGCAAAAGCATTTTCTAGACTTCCCAGCTCTTCATAATCATCAAAAGTGGTCAAGTCCAGATCACTATCGACAACAGGCCAATCATAGACCTTATCCAGTAACACGATAAACTCACCTCTGGTCATAGGCTGATCCGGTTCGAAGGTCAGGTATGGGTTCAGATACAAATGACCGGCTTCCAGAAAAGCCTGAATCTCCGTTTCCATATAATGACCGGCAATGTCTGTAAAATCAAAATAACGGCTAAAATTAAAAACATCACTGTTTTCATCCATATACAGATACCGAACGATACCATCACTTTGGATGGAAGGCGAAAATGGGTTTTCCTTATAAAAGAGATCATCTACATACCACTTATATAGGTCATCCTGAATCTCAAGGTCTGTTGCAAAGGTGTAAAATTCCAGTTGAATGTTGCCTTCTATTTCTTCTATTTCTTCGTTTTCATCAACTTGTGCTTTGACTATACTGGCTGTGGTCATATTAATGTGTTTTGGAAAGGACCACATACTTTTTAGCATGTTAAGAAGAGATGTATATTGTCCCGTATAGCTGATGTTCACCACATCCTTCTTAAAGGCTATGCCATCAATTTCTTCCCATACAGGTATCTCAAATCCTATGACTTGCTCTGTAATATATGGCATAAGTAGGAAATCACTGAGCAGTAAAATAATCTCTTCTTGTGGTGTGGTGTTAAAATAAGCACCAGCTTTGTCTTTCATAGCCATATAAGCCTCTTCAATGGCCGTATCCACCTGATCTTCGTCTTGAACCAGTTTTTCTAGCCCTTCCAGTTCTTGCTGTCCAATGCGCAATTCTTGTTTAAGGTCTTTTAGATTGGTCATCTGTGGTTCCAGGGCATAGACAAATACCATCCAAGCCGTAATAAAGGTCAAGACCAAAGTCAGAAGTATTTTCTCACGGTTAGATATTCTCATGGTTGCCACCTCCTATTTGAACTTGAATGACGAATCCATATCCTGTCTCATTGTTAACGATCTCGGAAATAAAGAGGTCCGAGACGGAGGTCATTTGTCGTAAATTATGTTCAAATTCAGCAATGGCTGGCTTATTAAGGGCAATGCCTCCCATGGTAATAACACCATCCACCATATCTATGCTAACCAGTTCCACATCCATGGGCAATGTATCGCTGATCATAGCAAAAACATTCTCCTGAACCAAATGTCGATCATGAATGGTCCCATTCGCCACTTCAATGTTACTAAGGATGGTCCCCAAATTGTCTAAGATATCTTTTTTATGGAGAATACGGCCTAGGTCCTCACTGGCTTTAATCTCGGCAATGGCTGTATTGGTCTTTGCCAAATCCATTTCCAAATAGGTTCTGATATAGTAGTTGTAGCCATATAATCCGGCCATGCCTACAAGCAAGAGGATGCATAAGAGGAGTGTGACCACAAAACTGGTACTTTTTTTCTCTTTCTTTATGGATAGATCATTAAAAAAATTATAGTCTGACATCGTCTCACCTACCTTCTATACATAACGCCAAGAGCGTTAAGAATCTCTGTCAAATCAAGTTGTCCCTGTTGGTCTAAGGTGACCGAACTGACTTTCTTGATGCGTTCCGTAGGTAAGTTGAAAACACTCTGAATATAGTCTTCAAAGCCGTTAATTTTCGATAATCCACCATAGATATAGATGTATTCAACCTGTCCGGCAACAGCATTTCTGGAACTGTAGTAACGAAATACCTTAGTAATCTCTTCAAACCAATGGTCCAAGGTGGATTTGATGATGTTGACCACTTTACCTTCCTCGGTCAGTTCATTCACCGGATAATTCAGATTATGAATGCTCATTTTGCTTCGTTGTGCTTCATCAAGGGGCATGGATGCGAACTTACTGATGTTCTGGTCAATGTCTTTGCCGCCAAAATCTAAAAGACGTTGAAAACGCATTTTCCCTTTTTGAAAAATACTGATACGGACTTTCTCATATCCAAGATCTATAAAAGCCACCGTGTTCTCCCGGTGGTAATCGTTACCGTTAAGTCGTCTTTGGTTCTCGATAAGTTTAGCAAAGGTGTTGGCCTGAGTATCTAATACTACCGGTTCCAAGCCTGCCTTATGAATTAAAGTATGGATTTGACCAATCAATCGCTTAGGCACAGCTGTCACCAGCATCTCAGCAAAAGGTTTGTCTTCAATCTCAAGTTCCTTCATGACCACAGACTGAACACTATAGTTTTCCATGTCGATGGGTAGAAACTGTTCCACTTCATATTTGGCCATATCTTGTAAAGTCTCCTTGTTGCTGCTGGGCACAGACACATCTCTTGTAATAATCTGGCCACTCTCGATACAGCAAAAACACTTCTTCTCATGAATCTTATTGTTCTTAATTAGATGTTTTAAGTTGGCACTTAAACCATCCATGTCCATGATTTCCCCATTGGCATAGAGTGAAATGGGCATGGGGTTTAGGATGACTTTCCGAATGACCAACTCGTCTTTCTTCACATCTCCGATGACCAACTTCATTGTGTTGGTACCAAGCTCTAAGGCGATAATGTTCTTATTCATTTTCTTTAAGTTGTTACCCATCCCACACACCTCCATATTTGCAATGGGTTGCAAGGCAACCCATTGCTACATAATGCTTTATCTTAATTTAAATAGACTATGAAGTATAAAATTCGGTATCAGCTTATGGAGTAACAGCAGCTGTAGTATAGCCATCTTGACTATTATAGCTAATATCTCCACCATCTCCACCTGTTAAAGTTACCGTTGCAATACCGTCACTAGCATCTCCTGAATCCATCGTAATTCCTACACCTGTAAAATGTTGTAGTGCTGTACTATGATCATCTATCATAGTAGCATCTTCTAACACCTCAATTGTTGGTGCTGTTTTATCATTTGCGGCCCAGTACAATTCTGCTGCCCTTGCTGCTACCGCTGCGTATTCTTTATCACTGGCAATCTCTGCTTGTGCCGTGAAACCGATTAACCTTGGGATGGCGATCATGGCTAAGATCCCAAGTATTACAATAACGATGATAATCTCCATAAGTGTGAATCCTTTTTGATTTTTCCATAATTTTTTCATCATAATTTTCTCCTCCTAATCGTTTATGGTCATAATTACGATATGGTTTTAAACATATCAAACATGGGTAGTGCCATTGCGATGACAATGAATCCGACGATGAAGGCCAAGATTAAGATCATCATGGGCTCAAACATGGCCACCATCCGTTGAAGTGCATTCTCCACTTCATCATCATAGTAATCTGCTGTCTTATCTAAGATATCGTCGAGTGTACCAGACTCCTTTCCAATCTCAATCATGCCATCCACCATGGGTGGGAATAGGTGACTTTCTCGGACCACAAGATGCAGTTCATTGCCTTTTTGAACTTCATCTCGAAAGCCAAGAATGGCCTCTGAGACAATTTTATTACTGATAATGTCAGACAGGTTTTTTAGTGCCGTCAGCATAGGTACACCACTGGCCAACATGGTGGACAAGTTTCTGGTGAACCGTGCTGTTATGATCTTGGTGTTTAGGTCCTTAAGAACGGGCAGTCTAAGTTTAAGCCGGTCAATATTTCTGCGTCCCTTCTCAGAATGGATATATTGATAGCCGATGAGCAGAAGTGCGATTGTTACGAGGAACAAAGCAATACCATTGTGTCTGGCAAATTCACTTAGTCCAAGTAAAGCCTTCGTTAGTCCCGGCAATTCAACCGTTGATCGTTCAAACATCTTTACAAAAGTAGGGAGTATGAAAGTCACCAAGAAGGCTACCACCAGTAAAGACATGACCAATAAGATGATGGGATAGACCATGGCTGAGCGAATCTTACTTTTTAACTTCCCTTCTTTTTCAAAATACACGGAGAGCCTTAGAAATATAATCTCCAAGGTACCGGACAACTCACCGGATTCCACCATGTACACCATGAGTTCCGGGAAAATCCTAGGGAATTTCTTCATACTTAGGGACAGGACCGTACCTTTTTGAACATCGTTATACATCTCCATCAGCGCTACCTTAAGTCTTTTGTTCTTAACCTGCCGTTTCATGATGTCCAGTGTCTTTGTGATGGTACTACCGGCTTTTAACATGGCATGAAGTTGCCGGCAGAAGAAGGACAAGTCTCTGGCACTCACACTTCTTGTAAATGTGACTTCCTGAGTTCCAATCTTGACTTTTTCTTCAATGAGGACCGGATAGGTATTGTTGCTTTTTAGCATCTCGATGACCCCTTGCCTAGAGTCTGCCATAAAGACACCTTCCGTCATCTCTCCACTAGCTTTCATAGCTTTATATCGATATTCCATAAGGCACCTCCCCTCATATCTAATGTACTAAGGTCTTAATGAGTTCTTCTTTGTCAAAGGCGTATTCTATGGCGACTTCTCTTGTAATCAACCCTTGTCTAAAGAGATCTCTTAGAGAATGGTCCATGGTCATCATGCCAAGATGGCGTCCTGTCTGAATGGCGTTGATGATCTGGTGGTTCTTTTTCTCACGAATGAGATTTCTAATAGCCATGGTTGGAATAAGAATCTCACATGCGGGTACACGACCCATACCTGACTTGATTGGTAACAACTGCTGAGATACCACCCCTTGTAAGACAGAGGCCACTTGAACACGAATCTGATCTTTGCTGTTTTGTGGAAAGACATCGATGATACGGTCGATGGTTTTGGGTGCCCCTACGGTATGTAGAGTGCTTAGAACCAGATGGCCGGTTTCTGCTGCTGTTAGGGCTATCTCTATGGTTTCCAAATCTCGCATCTCACCTACTAGAATAATATCCGGGTCCTGTCGTAATGTGGCCCTTAGGGCATCCTTAAAGCTATGAGAGTCGGAGCCGATTTCTCTCTGTCCGATGATGCTTTTCTTGTTATGAAACAGATACTCGATTGGGTCTTCTAGAGTGAGTATATGGGTTCTTCTGGTCTGGTTGATTCTCTCAATCATAGCTGCTAGAGTTGTGGACTTACCACTGCCTGTTGGTCCAGTTATGAGGACCAGACCGTTTTTAAGTTCTGTCAGGACTTCTACACTACCTGGAATACCCAGTGATTCCAATGTGGGAATCTCAAAATTAACCATACGCATGGCCAAACAATAACTGTCTCTTTGCCGATAACCGTTAACCCTGTACCTGCCAATGCCCGGTACAGAATAGGAAAAATCAAATTCCCCCCGGCTTTCTAATGTCTCAAACTGACTTATTGAGAGCATGGACTTAAGGAGTTGATAGGTGTTCTCACCAGTTATTATGTCGTCACCAATAGGCAACAAGTCTCCATTGACCCGGAGTATGGGTGGCGAGCCTACTTTCAAGTGAACATCTGAGGCTCTTCTTTTTAGACCTTCTTCTAATACGCCTTGTATATCCATTTCTCTACCCCCTTAGTCCACACCGCTGGTCAGCTTCAGTAGCTCATCCATGGTTGTCATACCCTTTAACACAAGGTCCAAGCAACTCTGGTACAAAGTCGTTAGGCCTTCTTTTATGGCTTGTTCCTTAATCACATCAATACTTGTGTTACTATCAATCATGGCACGAATGGTACTGGTTATGGGCATCACTTCATAGATGGCGGTTCTACCTCTATAACCGGTATGGTTGCACAGGTTACAACCTTCTCCTTTGTGGAGCTTAATCCATCCTACACCAATAAGCTTGGCTTCATGTTCAGTAATCTCATAATCCACTTTGCAGTTGGCACAGATTTTCTTGACCAAACGCTGGGTCACCAGGCCTTTGACAGAACTGGCAATCAGATAGGGTTCGACGCCCATGTTAATGAGTCTGGCAATGGAAGATGCTGTGTCGTTGGTATGAAGCGTGGATAAGACCAAGTGACCGGTTATAGCCGCTCGTACAGCAATCTGAGCGGTTTCTTTATCCCTAATCTCTCCAATCATAATCGTATCCGGGTCTTGCCTTAAGATAGCTCTTAGGCTATTGGCAAAAGTGAGACCAGCCTTATTATTCACCTGGGTCTGATTAATCCCTCTTATACGATACTCCACCGGATCTTCAACGGTAATGATGTTCTTCTTAGGATCATTAATTTCCATTAAGGTGGCATAAAGGGTTGTGGATTTGCCACTTCCGGTGGGTCCGGTTACCAGTACGATACCATTTGGCACCTTTATAACTTTCTCGTATCTTTTTAGGTTGTATTCTGTGATGCCAAGTTCTGTCATGGTGAGGAGCTTATTGCTTCGATCCAACAGCCTAATAACTGCTTTTTCACCATAGATTGTGGGCATAACTGAGATACGAAGGTCAATGGCTCTGCCATCATAATCCATTTCTACCCTACCGTCTTGAGGCACACGGTTCTCACCGATGTCCATGTACCCCATAATCTTAATACGTGTGATAATGGCTGGCTGAGATTTTTTCTGCAGCTGCATATGTTCATAGAGCTCGCCATCAATTCGAAAACGAACCCTTAAGTTGTACTCATCCGGCTCAATATGGATATCACTGACCTTACTGTCAGCAGCTTGGATAATAATTGAATCAATCAGCTTTACAACCGGTGCGTTGTTGACTTCAGATATGGCATCAAAGTCAATATCGTGTTCATCTATTAAGCTGTCAAACTTATTGGAAAACTCACTTACAGTATCATCCGCTGATTTTTTCTTATAATATTGCTCAATGGCAATGAGGATCTCTTTTTCAGATGCCAGTAAAGGTTTTACTTGATAGCCCGTTGCCAACTTAATGTCATCTAAGGCAAAAAGATTCAACGGATCTGCCATAGCTACACTTAGGATATGATCATCCAGATGAATGGGTATTAAAACATAACGTCTCGCCATTTTCGCACTGATTAAATGGGTGACATCTTCGTCGATTTCATAGGTATTCAGTTGTACCCTGGGGATACCATATTGAAACTCCAGCACCTCGACCATCTGTCGTTCTGTAATGATGCCTTCGTCGATTAGAATCTTACCAAGAAGTTCTTTTCGTTCTTGTTGAATCTTAAGAGCCCTAAACAAATCTTCTTTGCTTATGACACCTGTGTCCACAAGAATCTCACCAAGTCTCCTCATTTCTCCTGCCACATCAATCACCCTATCTCCCTGTATAAAAAACTGACGGTCTCACTTCCGCCACCTTGTCCATATAAAAAGCCGCCATAAATAATATTATGGCAGCTGAATTTCTTAAGAAAAGAGGCTATACCCCCTATTTCTAATATAAGATTCTCGCTTTGATCCATGGCCTCACGACCATCTCACCTTTATCATAATCAAAACAACTTTTAAGTTTTAACCCTGAACATGTGGTTACACATTTACAGCAAAGATTTTTTATATGTTCCTAGTCTTTGTCAGAATACTAAATGTGAAACTGAGACTTCATTAATAAATACGATACTTTTATAGGTTTTTGGTACTATTTTAAGACCTATTTTTTATTTTTTCCCATTTTTGTAAAAACAAGAAAAGAAAGCAAAAAAAAATCCAAAAGAGGGGGTTATGTGAGAGCCTCTTTTGGATGGGAGAAGGGGTTAGCCTTCTTGTTAACATTGAATTGGTATTTCATGCTTGGTATTACTTATTCTTATTATGGTCTGTATTTTTTTCGGTTTTGGTTTCGGTCTTCGTTTCAGACTTACTTGAATTGACCTTCGTTGTGTCCTTTACTTCCTCTACGTTCGTATCATCTTGCTTACCAATACCGTTATTGGTTTTTTCTTCTTTTACTTCTTTATCTGCTTCTTCTTCTTTTACTTCTTTTTCTTCCTTATCTGCTTCTTTTTCTTCTTCTTTTATTTCTTCTTTTATTTCCTTTTCTTCATCTTTCTCAACTTCTTTTATTTCCTTTTCTTCATCTTTTATTTCTTCTTTTTCTACTTTTACTTCTTCTTTTTCTACTTTTACTTCTTCTTTTTCTACTTCTTTTATTTCTTTCTCTGCTTCTTTCTCCACTTCTTTTATTTCCTTTTCTACTTCTTTTTCTATTTGCTGATCCTTATCACGGTTATTAATTTCTTCTTCACTGCTATTGCTACTGCTTGGTGTTTCCTTGTCCTTGTCTTTATCTTTATTGCTGTTGTTGGTTTTTGACCTTTGATCCTGAGACTTATCTTCCGAAGGTGATTGGAGCACAGGAGCATGCTTGTCATTATACTCAAAATCTGTGTTCTCAATGATGCCAAAAATCTCTTCTATAGACATCTCTTTCATTTTTTCTAGGCTGATGTCTTCGCTCATATACTTCATGAACATATATTTTCCAACCGTTAGTCCTTGAGATTTAGCCGCTCTTAGACTTTCTTCAGTGCCTTTTGCAAAAAGAAACTTGTAATGGTCTCTTTTTTTCTCCATATAAGCTTCAATACGCTTACTATTTTCATCCTCATCTGATTTAACTTCTGATAAATCTTGTTTGTCTTGATTAACGACAGTATAGGTAAGCATAACCACACCATCTTCTTTAAGAAAACCGGCACCTACAGCATTATTTGTTAGAATATCTAGGACATCTTCTAAAAGCATACCTCTGTATTCATCTTGAATAATCACAGTTGCATCCTCATTTAGAGGCATGATTTCTAAGACTTTTCCAGCCATATCAATACGCATCTCAACACTAGGGTTAATATCCATAGTGACAATGCCATAGCTTACAGGTGGCTGTTGTCCAAAACGAATCACATGGGTTGCGCTGTACAAAAGTATAAACATAAAGCATATGGAAGCTGCATACACCAATAAATTCTTATAATTCATTCTATTTGATTTGTAGATGTCTTCTTCAAAATAATAAATGGTCTGACCAACCGCCATACCTTCCTTTATATTCACATAGACAAATTCCATACCCTCTGACAAAAGTATGGCATAGGCTTTCTTCAGTTCTAAAACTGAGCCTATTTTTATTGTCTCTGGAATTGTGGTATCTTTTTTTATGATATCTGTTTTCATGGTATCACCTTTCATAGCCTAAATAATCTATAACACATTGGATATTATACTCATGGGCCAATATAATGGCCGTAATTGTATGTTTATGACTTTTAATGAATCGAACCGATGCACCGTATTCCTTATTAATCTGTGTTATAGGTAGTCTTTTCTTTTCTTTAAGATGCAAAACCATCTGTTTGCTTCTTAGAATCATAAGTGCCAGTTCTACTACCATATCCTTTGTTTGCTTATGGACCGGCTTATGGGATGCCAACAATTCATAACTGATGCCATGTTCCTTTAGGATTTCTCTATAGTGTATCAGTTCCTGACGTACAATCGCTTCATTATCCGAATTCTCCTTAATAGCATGATATTCTTCAATACTCACGACTGTCACTTTTGCTTGCTTTCTAATATGATCAATCAGCTTGTTCTTTATGACCACTTTTGCATAGCTGTGGAAATTACCCTTTTCTTCATCATAAGTATCCAATAAGTCATTGAATGCCTCTAGGGCAATGCCTAATTCCTCACTATTTTCAACCTCAACATAACGTTTGGTAACCCCAACGATTGTCTTTATAATAAAAGGTATATTGTCCTTTATGAACTTATCTCTGTCCTCGTAGACCATCTCTCCACCGCTTTCAGCTTATAATCAGGTATGCTATCTCTTGAGATAGATTATACCATAATTAGGGTCTACAAAAAACGTTTAAGAGATGATATGAAACAGTCATTTATATAGGGTTCGAATTATTGTGAATTTTTTGGTACTCTTTTTTACCAACAGGACAATGTAATATCTTTTTAATACAATAGAATAAGCTTTTTCATAAAAAATAGCACAGAATGCTACCCATTTATAAAAAAGCTTACATTTAAAATAATTATGGTTAAAGTGTCAAAATAAGTTTCTCTAAATAATATCCGAAAATCTATTCATTGGCCGGTGTCTTAAAACCTATGATTGTTGATGCCATTTCTTCTGTAACCTTTACCAAATCTTGACTGATATTGGCGATAATCTCCATAGATGCCGTTTGCTCCTGAATGGAGGCAGACACTTCTTCTGTTCCAGCTGCATTTTCCTCAGATATCGCGGATAAACTATCAATAGTGCCTATGATTTCATTTTTGCGGTCCACCATAGCTTGACACGATAAAATCATTTCTGATATATCGTCCTTCATATTGTCAATGGCAACTGAGATGCCCTCATATACTTGGTTGGTCCGATCAACGGAGGTGTTTTGCAATGTCACAGCTTCCGTTAAAGCTTCAACAGTCTTAACGGCTCCTGAGGTTTTCTCTATTAAGTGATTGATGATTCTAGCGATTTCTTCTGTAAAACCATCGGATTGTTCAGCCAGTTTTCGAATCTCATCCGCCACAACAGCAAACCCTTTACCGGATTCTCCAGCTCTTGCCGCTTCTATGGCTGCATTAAGAGCCAATAAATTCGTTTGATTGGCAATGCTTTTAATCATATCACTGGCATTTGCAATTTCTTGGGCACTGTCATTGGTTTGCAGAATTGTATCACTTATATGTTTGGTGGCTTCAGCACTCATTCTTGTTTTTTCAGTCAAATCCTTGAGTATTATTATTCCCTCATCTTTCAAATTGTTGATTTGATCTGTTACTTTTTTTAAGTCTATTGTATTCGTTTGTTCTTTCTCAATATTGCGTCCTAGATCTTCAATAACACTTGCACCTTCTATGGTATCCTTGGCTTGTTCACCTGCACCCACAGCGATTTCACCGATAGTAATGGCGATTTCATCCGCTACTTTGGATGACTTTTGACTGTTTTCGGCCAATGTATTGGCTGTTTTTGTCAAAGTTTCCATGATCTCTTCCAGATGGTTGGCAATGGCTTGCTTAATGTCCATATTCTTATGTTCATTGTCCAAGAATATATTGATATCTCGAACCATCTGATGGTTCACAGTACCCACCATCGAGCCGGCTATGATAAAGCCAAGCATAACGATAATCGTAACAACCAAACTGGTTGTATTACCATTGTGTAAATTCAGACTTACAGCTCTTAGCACGAATATAATACTTAAGATGGCACTCACTATGGCTAGAAGTGCTATAAGCTTACGATCAAAAAACATAAAACCGATAACAAAAATAGGTAAAATGAATGTAAAAGTAACCATAGATGTACTGCTTATTATAGATATACCGTAGGGTATGAGAAAACTTACCGCCAGAACATATCGAATAAACACCGACCCTTTGTTTTTTATGTAGATGCCTATTGCTGTACCATATGTCACCAATAACAGTGCAAATAAAAAGATGATTAATGTAAGACTTCTATTTCCTTTAAGATACTCAATAATAAAACCTACCAAAAGTAAAAAATAAAGAGAAAAAGACAAAATAAGTGCGTAGAAATTCGCTTTCTTTAATATAAAATCCATACATACCCCCTATTAGAATTAATGTGTCGATGCAGAAAATACCCCAATATTAATAACACTATGCCTATTGTACCATTGCCAAAGGTAAGTTGTCATGCTGATTCCATAGAATCAACCCATATCCGTCTAATTAAGATTCTTCCTGAATAATACGCAACTTTTCACATTCCTTTACGTCAAAAGTATATGTAGTATTTTTACCGTAAATATAATAGACACTTGATAAAGCCTCGCTATGAAACAAAAAGGAGCGAATAATATGAAAAAACTCATTTTAATAATGTCCGTATTTGCTATGGTTTTTCTTCTATACGGATGCAAACCATCAACAGATTCAAGTGATGACACGAACCCCGTTGCAGGAGAAGATATCGATAACGAGCAATCACCTGATGCTGAAGATCCTTTAGAAAAGACTTTTGATATCATCGGCACCATAACCTCATTGGATATTTCTGACGAACAAGTCCATATTTTAGTAGAAGGTGATATAACGCCAGATACCAATTATGACAAAGCCAGTATTCGCGTCGATAATAACACGAAGGTCTTTGCTGACCAGGAAGAAGCTGAAAGAGATGATTTAATCGTTGGTATGACCGTAAAAGTCAAGTTCGAAGGACCTGTTGCAGAATCTTATCCCGTTCAAGCTTACGCTAAAACGGTCACAATGGTACTCTCCCCTGCAAAAGCGACAAATAAAGGAGAAGCAATTGATTTTGAGGTTGTTACAGAAGATGAATCCAGCATTGAATTCATCAAATCTTTAAGAGGTTTTGGACTTATACGTGAAGACGAAGATTATTACTATGTTTATATCGGTTCCGGCGAAAGAAATACCGGTGGCTATGATATATATGTTTCTGATGTTGTTAAGGTTGACGGTCAGGTCCTTATCACTGTAGGTGAAACGCTACCTAGTAAAGATGATATGGTTACACAAGCCTTAACCTATCCTTACCAAATCATCCGTTACTCAAAAGAACATGGAAATCAAATCATGGTTCAAGACTTCAACGGTAACTTTTTTGATGATATCAACGATGAGACCACAGAGAGCGAATAGCCTTATCTCTAAGGTACTCATATTGATTATAGCTATGTCTAACCTTCTAAGAGTATACTAAAAGGAAGTCCGTCAATATCGGACTTCCTTTTAGCTTGCTTCATTTATTATACGATTCTTTTTTCTTCTGAAAGACTGTTCTTCAATAAATCTAACTGCATGGCCTTAATAAAATCCATATCCTCTAGGTCAGCCTCTTCATGATTCGATTGTTGGTCCTCGAAATAATAGACCATCAGATACTCTTCATCTAATTCCTTAACAATCTCAAAACCTAATCTTTCATAAAGTCTTATTGCCGGATTTTCTTTTTGAACCGACAACGCTACTTTCTTATAACCAATGGATTTTAACAACTCTAACATTTGTTCCATGAGTGCTTTACCAATACCTTTTTTCCTAAAAGGCTTATACAAAGAGATTGCAAGTTCTGGTGTTTCTTCCATTTTTGCAAACCCTTGATCTTTACCCGGAAATACACGTGTCCAGACGGCACCAATCACTTTACCATCAATCTCTACAATTAAACAATGGTCATCCTTTCTTCCAAAGGCTTCAAAAAAGATTCTTAAAGACGGATCATATATAGCCTTTCTCGGTACAGGGTTCTTATTACTTTTCTGAAAAATAGCTTCATACAAGAAATCCTCAAGCAATCCGGTTTCATCCGATCGCATTTTTCTTATTACATAATCCATCTTTTATTTTACCTCCGACTTGCTCATCCGGAGCCTCTCTATGCTTTTACGATTATACTCACGACCATTAGAACACATCTACCTTAGTCTTTACTTCTAATGGAGAAATTATACTACCATCTGGAGTTGGTGTCTATAAAAAAGATAGAAACTTGGAAGATGTCAAGTTTCTATCTTTTTGCTTGTCGACATTGATTTCTTCCGTTTCTCTTACCCAAATACAAAGCTTCATCCGCCTGATTGATACAATAATCTAAAGACAGTCGGTCTTCACAAACACTTAAACCAATGGTAATCGTTATGCTTACATCAATGGCTTCAAATGTTAAACCGGCAATGTGTTCCCGAAGACCATCTGCAAATATCATAGCTTCCTCTACTTGATCCTGATACAATATAAGCAAAAACTCTTCTCCACCCCAACGGCCAATGATTCCTTCACTTCCTACATACGTTTTCATAGCCTCTGACATAGCAATCAGAGCCCTATCACCGGCTTTATGCCCATAGCTGTCATTAATGGATTTAAAGTTATCCACATCTATAAGGCCAATAATGAATCTTTTCCCCAGTTTGGCCACGTCTTCTAAATCACTGATGATCGAACGTCGATTGGGTAACTGGGTCAAATCATCGGTCATCGACATATAGGCCATTTCATCCAAGGCACTTTGTAAATCTTGTGTTCTTTTTTCCACCATACTTTCAAGATTGTTATTGATGTTTTTTAATTCTAATAGCATAGATTCTTTTTCAATCGATAAATTCTCTGCCAAAGAAAAAGCTGAAGAAAAATTGGATGCAATAATATAAGCCTGAGTAAAAACGAATATGGTTATTCCAAGTGGAATCAAAGAAGGGCTGTTTGCTAACGTCAATTCATAGATGAAATCATTGATAAAAGTTGCTGATAAAATAACGAAACCAAAAAGCAGTCCGGACGCATACTTATATTGGTAATAAATACCCATACCAAGTCTAACCATAGAGTAGATGAGCATGGTAAACCCAACAACAAAATAAAGGATTAACAAAATTGATATGCTTTTTATCTGCATAAATAAGGTTAAAATACTGGCAATACCACCCATGTACCAAGCAAGCTTAAGAAACACCTTCGGAAATAAACCAAAAACTGTATGATAAACATAACCGCAAAGGGCTGAAAATCCTAAGAATACGGAAATATATGCCACCCTTACGTAAATCATAATATCTAAATCTAATATATTCGGTATAAAACGTTCACCAACTAAAAGCATACGTGTAGCAAAAAATAGACAGAACAAGCCGAAATATAAGGGAGAGGCATCTTTTCTACGCATCCAGTATAGGCTCAAATGATATATGCCCATGATGAGTAGTATGCCAAATAAAAATAGGTCTCGTCCGAGTCCCACTTCACCCATATATGCAATCTGCTTGGCTAAACCAAAAGTTGGGGCAATGATGGCCGAATCTTCGAAATGAAAATCCGAAGTGTGATAGATGAGTTCAAGCGTATGATTTTCAGCATCAAAATAACTATTCACAACCTTGTACCTTGGATGAGCGGATGCTTGATCTGTGCCTATTTTACCAACCATCTCTTTTATCTGTCCATCCACATAAAGCTCATAAGCTGTTAAAACAATCTCACTTCTTAATCCATATGTTTGGTTTGTCTTTGGTAACCGGATAACCAATCTTAAAGTACCATAGAATGTGTCCTCTTCAAATGGCTTAATCTTATCCATGGATTTATGCGTACTGGGTATGCTAATCATATATGAATCGACATCAACCCCCTTAGCAAAGTCCTCATGTGTTAAGAAAGTATTGAAATAAAAGTTCCAATGACCACGTAATTCAACAGGACCATCCTTCTCAAAATCCCATTCTCTAAGATCCATCGTACCCTTTTGGGCTAGAGGTACATGTTTTATTGATCTTTCTCCAAGGTTTTGACGCCCAAAGAAGATAGCCATTATAATGATTAATACACATACAATTATATATCTTTTTTTCATATAGGGTCCTTTTCATAGTGTGCTTGTAGATTAAATAAAACGCTTATCCTGACTACAATTCTACATCATATAGGCTTAATTTACCATTCTTTTGTAGTCCTATATTCATCATAAACGTGTCAAAAGCACCACCAAATGTAGAATTAACATTTGGTGGTGCCTTATATGATGGTTAGAACTTAATTATTATTTTATTGCTTGTAATCTGCATAGACTGTATCGGTGAGTGTCATGTACTCATCTTCATAATAGAACATTGTCTCAAAAACAATCTTATACACACCTTCCGGCACCTTCAAACCTTCATTATCTTCATAGGTCCATACCTCGTCAAATGTTATAGAGGTACCGCTTTTTACAACTTGGTCCACCAATGCCAAAGTGAAAAATTTATCTTTTGACCATTGATAAACCATTTTTCCGGTTGCATTATAAACCTTATAATCATATTTCTGACCTGAACTGTACGTTAGGAGCACGTCTTTAGTTGATACATTGGTAAGCTTAAACTGCATACCGTAACCATCACTTCTTGGTATATTTTCAAGCGTTGATTCAAACTTTAATGCATTTTCCAAACTGCGGTCACGAGCATCCTTGAAGTCCATGACATTTTTAGCAAGCGCTGCTGCTCTTGCTCTGGTCATTAAAAGCTTTGGATGCATGTTTCCTTGACTATCTAGGGTAACGATACCATAGTACAACGCTCGTTGTATGGCACCGGAATAGTTAGGATTGATTGCCGCGTCATCATGAATGCTTTGAGGCAATACCTTAATCATAGGTAAATCATATTGAAGCTCAAGTGTCTTAACCAAGTGATAAATGAAAGCTTCTGTTGTCATGAGCTGATTGGGGTCTATATCACTTGAAAAAACCGGGTTTTTCACCCCTGTTATGATAAATGCGTCTTTATACCAAGCACTATTGTTGGCTTTTTCAAAATAGTCCGTCGCAAGTGGCGCCTTTATGAATCGGACATCGTCCAAATTAAGTTCCATGAAGTTCACCATAAGTTGTATCGCTTGTGCTGTTGTTATGGTTGCATTGGGTGCAAACAAGGCTTTGCCTACCCCATTGACATATCCTTTATCGTGAAGATACATAATGGCCTCTTTTTCTTCTAAACCATCAATATCCTCAAAAGTAGTTGAACCATATGTGTCAAAACCTATAGACCCCATCAGTACCACTACCATTAATAAAGCTAAAACTCTTGATCTGTATTTCATGTTATACCTCCTTATCGGTTTCTTTTCTATACTATTGGACGAAATTATAGGATTTAAGTTCCTATAAAAGTCGGCTCACCTATCATCTATTATACACCATCTTATTATGACCCTTTCTTTTTTCCATAGACGCTTCCCACTTTTAATGCTAAAATTGATTTCTAGATAACCTTAACCCAAAACCAACCCTAAGTGTAAAAGAGATAAAGGAGATACTATGGTAATTAAGGAAAATGATGCTAAAGTAACGGTTTTAAGCGATCTTGTAACACGTACTTTGATGGTACATAACGATAAAATGATGATGATCCGCTTTGATTTCAAAAAAGGTGGTATTGGCGACCCACACAGCCACGAAATACACGACCAAGTTGGATACATCTTATCCGGTAAATTCGAACTTACATGCGGTGGCAAGACCACTATTGTTGAAACCGGTGATTCATATTTGGCAAATCCGGGTGTTGTTCACGGTGTTGTTGCCTTAGAAGACGGCGCTATACTCGATGTCTTCACACCTATTCGCGACGAGTTCATTGTATAAAGTTGTACATTAGATACGTTAAATAAAAAAAGCATTGACTTGTAAAATGATAACATTTTACTTAGGTCAATGCTTTTTTTTATTTTATCAAATGCTTTGTGACATAAACAGATGCTTCCCGGTCAAGTATTAAAGTCACATCGTTATGCAAAAGCAATATGGAAGCCGGCAAATTAGGTGTTACTTCACCAAAGAGCATCTCTCTAATAACTTTCCCTTTACTGGCACCACTTGCCAGTAAAACTATTTTTTTGGAGTGCATGATGGTTCTAATCCCCATACTAATGGCACGTTTTGGTACATCCTCAATCCTACTAAAAAACCTTGCATTGGCTTCTATGGTTTCTTCATCGAGTTCAACCAAGTGAGTACCTGCTTCGAAATGTACATCAGGTTCATTAAAGCCAATATGCCCGTTATTACCGATACCCAGAACCTGAAGATCAATACCTCCTGCTGCTTCGATCATTTTGTCATAAACCTCACAGGATGTTTCAACGTCCTTAGCCGTTCCGTTTGGGATATGGACTTCCTGTGGGTTGATATTGATATGATCAAATAGATTTTTTTTCATATAATAAGCATAACTCTGTGGATTACGCTCTTCAATAGGATAATATTCATCAAGATTGAAGGTCTTTACATCTGAAAAATCAATCTCACCTTGCTTGTACATCGCTACCAATTCTTTGTACATACCTTCCGGTGTAGATCCTGTGGCCAGTCCTAGAACACTACTTGGACGAATGGTCACTTGAGCGGCCACCATAAGTGCGGCTTTTTTACTCATTTCTTCGTAACCTTCGGTTATAAGAATGGACATACCTTTATATCTATATTTCATAAACTTTTCTTCCTTTCACAAAGGTGGACTGTATCACGAAGTCCCGGTCCATGATAACCAGATCTGCGTCTTTGCCCACATCTATGCTACCCTTTTTATCAGATATACCCAGATAAGTTGCCTGATTCAAAGTAACCAAAGGTAACAGTTTCTCAAGCTCATCGGTCACATTCGCATCAAAATTACGAAGGGCTTCGTTCAGCTTAAGAACACTTCCGGCCAAAGTACCATCACTCAGTGTGCAACTTCCATCCTTAACACTGACCTGCTGGCCGCCAAGTTCATAGTTGCCTTCCGCTAATCCACCACCACACATGCAATCTGTCACCAGTAGTAGCTTTTCCAAACCCTTAATCTTTGCAATCACTTGAAAGAGACTGGGATGAACATGGATCTCATCTGCTATAAGCTCAACATAGCAATCACTAGCAAAAGCAGCACCCACAACCCCCGGTGCTCTATGATGTAAACCTGTCATGGCATTAAACAAATGGGTTACGCTCCTTGCACCTGACCTTATAGCTTCAGTCGCTTGTTCGTAGGTCGCGCCAGTATGACCAAGGGATATGTTTATGTCCAAACTCAAGGCTTCAATGAACGCTTTCGACCCTTCAAGTTCCGGTGCCATGGTAATGACCTTAATCATATCTTTATATTTTTCTACTAAATCCATATTCGGTAAACAGATGGCTTTTTCAGACTGTGCGCCTTTATAAGCCTTGCTAATATAAGGACCTTCCATATGAATGCCTAGAATTTGAGCGCCATCATGTATCTGCAACATTACTTTTTTGACATTCTTAATGGCCTTTTCAATGGTTTTTGTTTCCATGGTCATTGTCGTCGGCAAAAAGCTCGTTACACCATTTTCTGCAATACCTTTTGCAATGGCTTTCAAACCAACTTCATCACCATCCATAACGTCATGACCTTTGTACCCATGAATATGAACATCGATGAGTCCCGGTATGACATAATGACCTCCGGCATCTATCCAATCCACATCTTCTCTATGATTGATTTGATTGCTGTGTGCAATCAAGGTAATTTCATCTTCAAATAGCACTGCATAATCTTCAAAGAACTTTCCTTGGTGATATAAAAGTCCACCCTTAATACCTTTCATACAATACCTTCTTTCTATGTTCCATTCCTTCTGCTTAACATTTCTTAGTTTTTAACAACTTTCATCATAAGTGCACCTACATTTTTTTCGCCTTTTTCGACCTGAACAACATGATAGTCGTTGGTGATGACAATTGGTGTCTGTAGACTTTTTCCTTGTTCTTTGATAAAGGCCCTATCGATCTTACTCAGCGGTGTTCCGACCTTAACCTGATCACCTAGCTTCACTTGGTTTTCAAAACCTTCACCTTTTAGTTCCACTGTATCAATACCTATATGGATCAAGAGTTCAATGCCTTCCACACTCTTAATGCCAATGGCATGATTGGTTCTAAAAACAAGGGTTACTTCTCCATTAACAGGTGAACAAATCATGTCCTCATAAGGAAGGATTGCACACCCGTCACCTACCACTTTTTGAGAAAAAACCGCATCCTCCACTTCGTGGATCGGTATAACCTGACACTTTGCAGGTGTAAATAATTCTATTTTCTTCTTCATAAATTGAAACATGAGCGTTCTCCTTTGATAATGTGGCTTGAAGTAGGATTGCCTACTCCAAGCTCATTATTATTATTTCTTAAGTTAATTATAACAATCTTTTCATCTCGTCTGCAATAATTTCAGCTTTGGTACCGACAACAATTTGTACATTTTTATTGTTAGGTCGTATAACGCCTGATGCACCAAGTGTTTTGACCATATCTTCAGATACGACACTGCTGTCTTTTAACGTTAATCTTAGTCTGGTAATACAAGCATCTACTTCTACCACATTACCTTTACCACCTATGGCAAGGAGATACTCAGCGGCTAATCCTGATAGTCCTTTTTCTTCGATCAAATCAGCAACGCCTTCACCGGATTCATCAACACGTCCCGGTGTAGATAGGTCAAATTTTCTAATTGCAAAAACAAAGATTAGATAGTAAACCACACCAAAGCCTAAACCTACAAAGATTAATAATACTGGCTTTGAAGCCAAGTTAAAGTTGATGATATAGTCAAAGAGGCCGGCTGAGAATCCAAATCCGTGTAAAATACCTAGCATATTGGTAATAACCAAAGCAACACCTGTTAGCACAGCATGGATAAAGTACAATCCAGGTGCCAAGAATAGAAACATAAATTCAATAGGTTCTGTGATACCTGTTAGAAAAGCTGTTAATGCCACACTAAAAAGCGCACCACCGACTGACGTTTTATACTCTTTTTTAGCCGTTGTATACATCGCAAGGGCTGCTGCTGGTAAACCAAACATCATAACCGGGAAGAAACCTGTCATAAATACGCCCGCTGTTGGGTCTCCTGCTAAGAATCTGAACAAATCGCCTCGAATGACTTCTCCCGCTGCATTGGTGAATTCGCCATGAGTAAACCAGAATATGGTGTTGAGTACATGGTGTAAGCCTGTAGGAATTAATAATCGGTTTAAGAAGCCGTATAAAAATTGACCAATAGCACCGGAATTAACGATCAAGTTACCGAAGGTATCTAATCCGTTTTGTATGAAGGGCCATACGTACCCAAAAACCAAACCTAAAAAAATGGATGCAACTGACGTAATAATGGGGACAAAACGTTTGCCGCCAAAGAAACCAAGAAATTCAGGTAATTGTATATCATGAAACTTATTATACAACATGCCTGCCATTATACCTACCACGATACCTACAAATACGCCGGCATTAACATCCGGATTGATAACCGTGTAGACATTGGTGGTCACATAATAACCGACAGCGCCTGCAAGTGCTGCTGCACCGTGATTGCCTTTTGCCAGACCAAAAGCGATACCAATGGCAAACAAGATTGCCAAGTTATCAAAGACGCCGGCACCTGCTTTTAAAATAATATCTGCAAACATACCTTCAATACCTGGGACCCCCGCACCAAGTCTAAGCAGTATGGCTGCAATTGGTAGAACTGCAATTGGTGTCATGAGTGCCTTCCCTAACTTTTGGAACTTTCCGAAAACATTTGTAAACATAAATCTTCCTCCTTCATGATTTGGAATTTGTATTATAAAAAAAAGCATAAACTAATCAATCTTAAGGATTGAATTAGCTTATGCCTGATTTTCTCAGTAACACGCTATTATATGTTTTATATGGTTACAACTCTGCTTTATTACTTATTCTTGCAATATGTATGGCCATGTATCCGACTTCATCATCCGATATCTTAATCGATAGCTCTCTTTCAACGGTTGTTCTAATCTTAGCTGCAATTATGTATGCGTTTGCAAATTCAACCTTAATGCTTTCCAGTAGAGGATTCTTAATCGTCTGCCCAAGTCTAGCGCGTTCAATACTGCCTTTGATATGACTCACCAGTCGTTGATAAGTAAAAGAATCCATGTCTACTTTGTAATCTAGGGCCGCTTCAATGTTGTCAATGACGGTCTTAATTAGCCTTGTGTTTTTCATGATTTCTTTGACTTCCTTGTTCTCCCTTGCAGCATTAAGATGGAGGGCTATGAAACCGACTTCATCTTCTGTAATATCAATGCCAATCTTTTTTAGAATCATGCTTTGCGCTCTAAGTCCAATCTCAAATTCATCTTGATAGATGCCTTTGATTTCCATTAGAAAGGGATTTTGTATCACCATCTGGCTTTTTAGTCGCTCTATTGCAAAGGCAATGTGGTCTGTTAGTACCGGATAAACACGGTGGCTGAGCTTGCCAAGCTTCTCTTCTGCATAAATAATAATCTCCGTACAGACTTCCATTATATTTGAATCAATACTTTCAGCTAAGGCAATATAATCCTTCATCGTCTTTTGATCGTAGGTAATAAAGACTTTATCAATGGCTTCTTGTGGTATATCCACTTGCTGCCCCGGCTTTACACCAAAACCGATGCCCTTACCAATCAATACGGTTTCAGCCTTGTTTTTGTCATCTTGAACCCATATGACATTATTATTCATGATTTTTAGTATTTCACATTTCATAGTTCACCAACTTAAAAGGCATAAGCCAAAATTATTCCTTTTGGTTTATGCCTGATCAAACAGTAACACACCTTATTGCTTTGTATAGTTATCCTACCATGGTCTTATAATATCTGTCAATAGTTTTTACCAAAAAAAGCTTCTAAAGGCATATTTACTTGTGCAACATTACGAATATTTGCGTTATCCTTTGAAATTAGAAGTAAACAACCCTGCTATGCTGGCCATTGCTTCTCCTTCATCGTCACCATCGGTAACAAACGTAAGAAGTTCACCTTTTCCGGCACCCACACTCATCAAAGATAAGATGCTCTTAGGTTGATACACATTGGTTTTATCACTACCTTTGTAGAGCTTAATATTACACTTATATTTCATAGTAGCTTTTGCCAACATACTGGCAGGTCTTGCATGTAAGCCTTCTTCTGTCTCAAGTACAAATTTCTTTTCAATCATAACTGATTTCTCCTTTTTCTTGGCATCATTGTCCTTAGTTCCGATACGCTCAGATATCGGGTTATTAGGTTCAAATATGATATGAAAGGCATAAGCCTATCAATCCTAAAGATTGGTGGCTCATGCCTGAAGAAATCAGTAACACGCCAAAGGGTATAAACTATAAAAGGCATAAACCTAATATTTTTTGGTTTATGCCTGATCAAACAGTAACACGCCTTCTATGGATTTATATTAGCATGGCAATCCAAAATCTGTCAACTAAGAAAAATCAATGCTATAAGCACAATCAAAATTTTTACCAGTATCTAAGGCTATTATACCGGATTTGTCGCTGAAATCACCGATAAAATCTTCATAGTCACAGTGACCAAACCATGGCTCAATACAGACAAAAGGTGCACCGGTTGGCTTTGACCACAGACCTAATAAAGGAAATCCTTCAAAGTCCATAGTAATCTTATGGTCATTTTTATTACTTTTTAGACTAATCTTCTTAGAATTTAAGTCCTCAAAAATAAGGGCATCTCGTTTAAAAAGCTCAGGACTTAAAAGTATCTTATTCTCAGACTTCAAAAAAGGTATTTTATCATGAAGCATGTAACCTCCATCATTAATGGGTAGTACAGGACACGTCTCATCCCTGTCAAACTCAAAATAGTAGTCTTCCATCACTTCTCCCGGCAATAAGGGACAGTTGAAGCCGGGATGGGCACCGATTGAAAAGTAGATGGTTTGATCATCTAGATTTTCCACACTATAGCTGATTTTTAGACTTGCGTCTTTTAGTTCATAGATGATCTTCAGCTTGAATTTATATGGGTATATTTCTAAGGATGTTTCATCCCATTTCAATGATAGGATTACTTTACTATCCTCTTTTTCTATGACCTCAAAAATCCTATCCCTCGCAAATCCATGTTGGCCGAGCTGATAGCTTTTCTCCCCAATTCTATATTGATTATTCTTAACTTTCCCAACAATGGGAAACAAAATTGGCGCATGCCGACCCCAATAGTTCGAATCTCCAGTCCATATGAATTCGATGTTATCATCACAACGCATCACACTTACAAGTTCCCCACCCTGTTCTAATATCTTAACTTTTAATTTTTCATTATGAAGTAATATCGCCATCTAACCCTCCTATATTCGACAAACCTTTGATCAAACGATCTAATAATTTGTTATAATGATCCAATCTTTCAATTCTATGTTTTTGCAAAACCAAAATCTCATTATACACCTGAATTAAAGTCTCATAATCCTTTTCCTCCCTGGCTTTCCTTATTCTATTATCGTAGGCTACAATTCTACCTAAAAAAGCGTTGGATCCCTCTTGATAGGTCCTGATCTCTTGAATGGAATTTTTAATGAGTGTCAACTGTTCAGGTGTTAGGCTATCTAGGTTGGATTGTACACGTCTTAGATGTTGCTGCACAACATAGGTCTTTTCTCTAGATGACCTAATGCCCTCCTTGACTATCATACGGCTTCGACTAACTTCTCTTGACGTCATTACAACGGCTGAACGGATTCGATTTTCTCTTGGTCTTAACTGGTTTTGAGCGACGATTGTCGTACTTGATATCAACATGACCATGATCATCATTAAAATAGTTTTTCTCATATCAATCGCCTCCTTCATCAAATAGGTTGTCATCGGATAAGTCATCTTCCTCGACTGCATCCAGTTTTGTTAAAACATCTTCTAACAATGCATCCAGTTCTTTTAGCATTAATGCACGCTCATCAATTTCTTCCAGATTCTCTGACTTAGCTACAATAACGGTCTCTGCTTTTTCATCTATTACTTCATCTGAAGAGCTCTCGACGACCTCTTCTACTTCATCCGAAGTCTTTGTTGACGGCGCTTCAATCTCATCCTTGTTTTCATCTAATTCTGAATCTTCTTCTATTGTCTCGGTTGTCTCTTCAGGTTCTATTGACTCAGTCGGTTCTATTGCTTTCTGAACATCTATAGGTGTCGCCTCGTCTATAGTTAAATCCTGCTCTGGCACATTCATGACTTTTGTAACCTGCCGTTCCTTACACCCTGCCATGAGGAGCAAAGTAATACCAAGCAGTAACAACAGATTTATAATGTTTTTTTTCATCCTTTGACCTCCTGTCTCAAGGGTGGTAACTTCACTGTTACGATTGTACCTTTCTTGTAGGTACTTGTGATGTCTATGGTACCATGGTGCAAATCAACCAGTCTTTTGACAATACTAAGACCAAGACCACTGCCTTCTTGCTGAGTTATGGTATTTTTTATTCTATAGTATTTTTGAAAAACCTTTTCTAGTTCATCTTTTTTGATGCCAAACCCATTGTCTTCAATACGAATACAAAGTTGTTCTTCTTCTTCAAAGCACGACAAGGCTATATGAACAGAATCCCCTGAGTACTTTATAGCATTACTAATGAGATTGGAGAGAATCTGGCGCAACTGTTTTTCATCAGCATATAAGGTTGTATGATCCTCACAGCTAAGTGAGAACGTTATATGCTTTCCAATGTTGACTTTTGCAAGCCTAATCATCTCTTCCAAAATGGGCTTAAGCTTAAAAAAAGAAGGGTTCAAGTAGAATTCCATGTCTTTGTTCCTCGTTTTGGTCACAATTTCTTTGGTTAAGAGGGTCAGACGTTTGGTTTCTCTGTATATGATTTCTAGGGATTCATCCAGCTCATCTTTATCCAGTAAGCCATCATGTATGGCTTCTAGGTAACCGGATACGACCGTTAAAGGCGTTTTTATTTCATGAGAAATCATCCCGATAAAGGCTTTTTTATCTTCGTCAATCCGATTAAGTTCTGATTTCATATAGTTAAAAGAGTCTATTAATGCATTCAGCTCTTCGTATTCTGTTTTAGTGATATCCTCTAGAATTTCCCCATTGGCTATAGCCAGAGCACTATTGCTGATGTCTTCAATGGGTTTTGTCATTTTTTTTGCACTCATGTATAAAACACCACTTACAATGGCTATGAAGCATATGGATACAGAGGCAATCACCATTAGCATGACTCGGATATTTTTCACTACTGTGCTAATAGGTGTAAAGATAACAACAACCCCTTCAATCTGCCCGTCATTAACAATCGGTCGTCCATAGAAAATCATCTGGGTATCAAAGGTTGCAGTATAGGTGCTTTTTCTAAAGACCTCATTACCCTTTAGTATAATCTTCAGGTCTTCATATAGATAATGATCCAGATCACTGTTGGCAAAATCTAAATCTCTCAAGTTTTGAATATTGTTTTCATGAATGTTGAGAATATACAGCTTAGATTTGGACACATATGCCATCGCATCCATATAATCTTGAAGCTTTAATGCTTCGATTTTCCCTTTTGTGCTATCTAAATAAAGACTTTCTGTTTTTTGAGTAATCTCTCTAAGACGCTGTTTCTCCAATTCATAAACCTGAGTCGAATACAACAGGGTAAGGATACCTGTTAGTATAACTATCAGGCCAATGAATATGGTCAAATTCGTAATCAGAAGTCTAGAAAAAATACTCTTATTCAACGTTGGCCTCCTCGTAGGATTATATATGTTTGAGGTCTTCTATTCCTTACAATTTATTATAGCATCTGTGAGCAATTTTTGCTTCACAGATGCTATTTTTTTAGAATATGTCGTTTAAGGTATCTAACTTGAACTGATCAAATTCTATATGTGCCAATAGATAATCATAGAGTTGTGTCAGTAAAGTGTTACATAGGTCGGCATCTTCTGCTTCAATGGCAGCCCTAAGTTCTGCTTTTAGAACATCTGCTTCAGCTTTTAGTATTTCATAAGCTGCTTTTTCTTCGGCTATGGCTTCTTGAAATTCATCAAATAAAGCTTTAAATCCTTCTTTTCTCTCAAGCATATAGGTTCTTATCATTTCTCTTGCTTCTTGGGTGGTGATTGTTTCTGCTTCTAGCTTTTCTTCAATCTCAGCTTTGAGCGCTTCAAGACCTGCGTTGGTTTCATCCATATAGTCTTCTGCGATAGCGGTTCTGGTCTCCATCAATTCGGTATGAATCGCTTTATGCTCTTCAAAAGCCGCTTCATAGTCTGCCAATAACTCAGGTGCATATAGTTGGATTACTTCGAGATGTCGGGTAATGACTGCCTCACGTTTTTCTAAACGTGCTTCCCATCTGGTTGCCGCTTGATCTAATCGTCTGACTTGATTTTCTTCACGTTTTTCGAAGAAATTATCATACCGCTGGGTGGCATTTTCTTTATTTTTTACTGTTTCTCCCATGAAAGCGGTCGTACTTCTATTTTGACCTTGGTTCATGTTTGGATTGCCACCTCTTTGACCACTTGCATTGACCACGAGGCTTGAATTTACGATGAGTAGGATGGTTAATAGTACCACTAATTTTTTCATTTGTATCACTCCTTGTCTAATTGATAGGTTCATTTTACACCTATAAGTACGTAAAACAGACGTAGAAATGTATGAAATGTGTATGATTTGTTGTGACTGACTGTAAAAAGGGTTATTATAGTTGTAGTGATATTGTAGTGATCTGTATCTATAATAAATACGGTGTTGATGAATATTCTGATATAAATATACGCTACGAGGAGGTTCGATTATGAAACATATATTTACCGTTGATGACGACAAAGAAATTCGTCTTCTTATAAAAAAATATCTTGAAAAAGAGGACTATAAGGTGACGGATTTTTCTGATCCTACCCATGTTCTATCTGAAATAGACCGACTGTCTCCTGACTTAATTATCTTAGATATTATGATGCCCGGCATTGATGGTATCGAACTGTGTAAAAAAATTCGAAAGTCTTATGATATTCCAATTATCTTCCTATCTGCAAGAGGTGAAGAAATTGATCGCATCATCGGACTTGAAGTCGGCGGTGATGACTATTTACCAAAACCCTTCAGCCCTAGAGAGTTATTGGCCAGAATTAAAAATATCTTCAGGAGACTGGATAATAACCCTACTGATGGGCATAACAGCCCAGAACTCTATATCATTAAGAACACAACCTTGTCTGTAACCAATCGTTATGTCAAGGTTAATGATACCGACCTTAATCTGACGGTTAAAGAGTTTGATATTCTTTGTCTGTTCATGGAAAACCCTCTTATGGCTTTTAGCCGAAACCATATTCTGGAAAAGGTCTGGGGCTATGAGCATGATGGCGAGAGCCGCCTGGTCGATGATGTTATCAAGCGTCTTCGAAAAAAACTCTCTACCGCTTCCAGTGAAGTGGATATTATTACGGTTTGGGGCTATGGTTATAAAATAGAGTAAATCACATCAATCTGTCTTCGCTTGGTCAAATATCGCCATTTTCCCCGAATTGCCACCACCACCCATGCTACCCAGATCTTCAATAGACAAATGATCTGCTTGAATCAGTTTCTCTTTTGCCGTTTCTTGAGTTGTATTTGTTGATGGAATAGCGCCTTCAAGCTGTCCAAGGATACTCTCACTTCGAAGTGTCCCTAGATTCGTTAGTGTATCTATTGCCTGCTTATATTCTTCGTAGGTACAAAAAGCAGACGGGTCCTTTTCCACATACACACCAATTAGTTGATCAAGTGTTTCAATCTTTTTTGCCCATTGACCCTGCTTTAAATAATCTGAAACAATTGTTTCCAAATATTCATGATACGTTGCTTTATAAGTCTCCTGACTTAATAAGATATTAAAAAGAGGACGTTCTTCCATGGTGACACCACTTACAGGCGTGTCGATAGGAAAATTAACAACCTCTGTCATACTGTTGGATGAGAACCCACCAAAAGCCAAATTATAGTCCCAGGGTAAAATAGTAAGCTTCCCATCATTTTCGTAAATGTAATAGTTTTGTGCCATATTAGAACTATAACTATCTAGATTCACTACTACTGTATGGGCCGCCATATATCTTAGTATGACATCTACATCCCAGTATTTTTCCAGTTCCTCGCCCTCTTGCAAATGCTTCAATGCCTCTATGACCTTTTTCTGATCACTTTCTCCAATTTTTCCCACGCCATTTTCAAATATTGCAGCATAGCTGGTCATTAAATCATCTGTGTACTTAAGGTCACCACCGGTATTCCCATTATTACCCATACCCATGCCTCTTCCTACTATACCTTCTCTTCCTTCAACGCCTTCACCCCTCTTCGGTATAAATTCATCTGAAACGACCCCTTCTCGAGTTCGTGCATCCTGCATACCCGGATTCATAACAACAGCAGAACCACTTGAAGATGTATTACCTTGAGGTCTTTGGGCTTGATTGGCATCCATGTGATTACTGCCTATGTCCATGGATTTGACATTATATAGATTGCCACTGGTATTCCCATAAACACGGCTTTGATAACTATCATCATATAATTCTACAGCAAGATAAAAACCCCATGTTTCGCCATTGACGGAAACGTCTGTAAACCCGTACAAGGGCGTATCCACTTCCATATAGGCCATGATGTCATAAGATAAATATTCCTTCATATAGCTGTTATCACCAATCATATTATTCATGACCATGGTATCAAGGCCCATAAATGTTTGACCTTTAATATACTGATCAAATTTAAGCCTAAAACTGAATCTGTCAGAGGTATCATCTCTAGCGACTTGTGATAGACTTGAGTTGCCTTTTGGGCGTATGCCTACATTTTTTATTTCTTTTCCGTTAATCACCACATCGACCATGATATAGGTTTCTGCCGTCGCATTCTCAAGCATCGTCGACCAAGCCGTTGGGTCAGCAATGATATCTAGACTGATGACGTCACCGTTAAAAACAAAATCTGCATAATCCATAGTCACACTTTCGCTACTTGTAGTATCAAAAGCGTAACCAATCAGTAATGTGCTTATTCCAAGAGCCATCACTGTAGCCATCATGACAATCCAGTGTATGTATTTACTTTTTATCACAAAAATGCCTCCCCTCTATAAATATTCACCGTTGTAACTCACCAATATAGCGTTTTCTACGTTGTTAATTAACAAGAGTTCATTGACGAGACTGGCATTCATATCCAACAATCGTACTTCTACTGTTAACTCAATACCATTTCTAGACACTGTTTTTGCTTTCATCAAATGTTTCTTGGTTTTAGATTTGATAAGAGACAAGACTTCTGTCTCTGCCATATCTTCCAAACAATTGACCACGATTAGATAAGGTGTATCTGTGCTTTTTCGATTTACAAAAATCAAAAGCACGATACTGATAAATATGGAACCAATAATACCAAGGGGTATAAGACCGGCTCCTGTTACAATACCAATTGAAATGGACCAGAATAAAAAAGCAATATCCAGTGATTCTTTGACAGCTGTTCTAAAGCGTACTATGGACAGAGCACCCACCATACCAAGGGATAAAATAATATTTGATGTCACCGCTAAAATGATAAGGGTGGTAATTAAGGTCATCGCAATAAGAGATACCCCAAAAGATGCTGAGTACATAACACCTGTAAAGGTCATCTTATAAACATAAAAAATCATTAGACCTAAACATAGAGATACAACCATAGCAAGGGCTATATCCGTGAGTGAAAAGGTTGCTGCTTTTTCTAAAAAACTGCTTTTAAAAATATCCTGAAATGTCATATATATTCTCCTTTAATTCTGCAAATGGCGTATTTTGAAAAAGCCACTGTTTGTCTGTTAGGAATCTGTGTTGCTGTTGCCATAACTTGTGGTAAAAAATGATCATATTTGACCTCAAGAATGATGTCCTGGATGATGGCTTTTCCGATAAACGTCGGATTTAGAAATTGCTGGATCTGGTCGCTCCCTCTTATGTTAGAGTCTATGGTGATGCGAACATTACCTGCTGAATATATAAAAGCTCTTCTGGTATAATCCACAATGCTTTTTGGGCTCAGTTGCTGACTACGCATCTTTGCGTATAGCTCTTTATGCAAATCCATAGAACTTTCCTTTAAAAAATCTATTTTCCCTTCTAGTAAATACCTGCACTGATCCCCTGTTAAGGGTGCAGATGTTTTGTGGCAAAGTCCTCTATATTTGCTCTTTTTTTCAAGTTTAATATAAGACAAGTCCTCACCATAATAGCGTATTCTAAATTTTTCCCTTGAAGGTACACCATTCACCTTTTCCATCAACGCCTTATCGTAAAGGTTATCAAAGTAAAGGCTCCTGACTTGATAGGTGCCATCTGTTCCTCCATGACTATCTGCTTTTGCAACATGACTGAGTCTTGAAATCAAACCAATGACATCAAACGTATTAATAGAATGCTTCAATTCATGACGGTATTTTCGATTATGCATATTACCGCTCCTTTCTTCGTTATGAACCCATTCTAAAACAAAAACCTTAACCAAACCTTAACTTAAATATTCTAGCTTTTAAGGTTGATTCAAGGTTTGTATTCTAAAATATGATATACTTATTGAATAATTATGTGAAAGGAGAGGAGCCTTAACATGCGCATTCTAATTATTGAAGACGAAGTACCTCTTGCTGAGGCACTGTTGCAGATTCTCAAGAAAAATAATTATTCCGTTGACATGGTCCATGACGGCGAAGCCGGCCTTGACTATAGCTTGAGCAATATTTATGATGTCATCTTGCTGGATATCATGTTACCAAAAATGGACGGATTAACCCTTCTTAAGCATCTAAGAAAAGAAAGCATTCACACGCCTGTACTCCTTCTAACAGCTCGAGGTGAGATTTCACAACGGGTTGAAGGCCTTGATAGCGGTGCTGATGATTATCTTGTCAAACCTTTTGCTTCTGAAGAGCTTCTTGCTAGAATACGTGTCCTTTCTCGTAGAAAGGGTGATGTTCCAATAGATGATGGTCTATCTTATGGAGATCTCAAGTTAAATCCAAGCACGCTAAAACTAACCAAGGACCACCTTGAAATCAAAATGACCTTAAGAGAGTATGAATTACTTGAGCTTCTTATCCTTAGGAAAGGTATGGTAACTTCTAAAGAAAGCATTCTTGAAAAACTTTGGGGTTTTGATACAGAAGCTGAGCACAATCATGTTGAAGTCTATATTTCTTTCCTAAGAAAAAAACTGAACTTTATCGGTTCAACTGTATCCATCCACACTTTACGGGGTGTTGGTTATACTTTGGAGGTGCATTGAATGTTTGAAAAACTAAGAACCCGACTGATTTTAATGAATCTTCTCATCATTACCATATTAATAATCAGTGGCTTTTCGGCGATTTTTATCTTCACTTATAACGATATAAACAGTCGTATTGATATGGAATTACATCGCATTGCTGATTTTCAAGAATTTGGCAATAGCCGTTCATCTTCCCAACCTAATAGACCCAATCCCTCAATCTTAGAACCGAATCGATCCCTTTCTTTTGTTCTTTTTGTTAATGATCAATGGCAATTACTTCGTGCTACCAGTTTTTTTGAAGCAGAAGAAAATTTCTATGATACTGCTATAGAAGCTTTCTTAAAAGAGCGTCCTTCTAAAGTCATCGAATTTGATGGTAGCAAATGGTCTTATTTGGTGAAGTCCAATAACATGGGTTATCACTTGGTCTTTTTAGATGTCACCAGTCAATACGCCATGCTTACAAGATTAATCTATACTTTTTTAGTTGCAATGGCCATTATGCTACTTTTTATTTTCCTCATTAGCCGCTTTTTAACAGACAGATCCATACGTCCTGTAAAAGAGGCTTATGAAAAACAAAAACAGTTTGTCGGCGATGCATCCCATGAACTTAAGACACCACTTGCAGTTATAAATACTAATGTTGACGTACTCCTTGCCAACCATGCATCAAGTATTGCCGATTATTCGAAATGGCTTAAGAATATACAATTCGAGACGGATCGGATGGATCATCTGGTTCATGACTTGCTGTTTCTGACTCAGATGGACCAAGTCAATCCGGATCTCATCTACAGTGTTTTTGACCTAAGTTACACTATTGAAAACGCACTTTTATCGATGGAAGCAATATTGTACGAAAAAGGACTCAAACTGAATCATCAGCTTGAGCCCTCAATGAAAATAAATGGTAATCACCAACAAATCTATCAAGTGATTATGATTTTACTGGATAACGCCATCAAATATACTTCTGAAAAAGGTAGCATTCATTTAAACTTACAAAGGCATAGTCAACATGCTATTTTCACCATCACCAATACCGGTGAGGGTATACCTAAAGAGCATATTAACAGAATTTTTGACCGTTTTTACCGCGTAGATGCCTCTAGGACACGGTCAAGTGGGGGGTACGGTCTTGGTCTTGCTATCGCAAAATCCATAATCGAACAACATCGTGGTAAGATTTCAGTATCAAGTATCCCTAATGAGAGTACTACTTTTATGATAAAACTTAACACACTTTAAAGCACTTAATGAGTCTAGAGTTCCTTAATCACGCAGCGATTTTTACCGGCTACTTTTGCAGCATACATAGCCTGATCTGCCTCTCTAACCATATTTTCAAGGGTCAAATCCTCATACGCAACTGCATGGGCTATACCAATGCTGACCGTAACGTAACCTGTTTTTGTTTTGATGTTTTCTATTTTTAGATTTTCAATGGAAGCTCTTATACGCTCGGCTCTATCTAGCACTTGTTCTTTTGTTAAGTGGGTTATTGCCACAACAAACTCTTCTCCACCATAACGAGCGAGTAGGTCTGTTTTTCTATTTAAAGAATTTTGCATAGACTTTGCAATCTGAATCAGACAATTGTCACCTTCAACATGACCATAAGTATCATTAAAAATCTTAAAATCATCTATATCAAGCATTATAATGGTAAATGACAATGCGCTACGGTTGGCCAACTCAAACATGAAGCTGCCACTCTCGTCAAACTTTCTACGATTGCCGATATGTAATAGTTGATCCGTGTAGGATAAGTCTTTTAGAATTTGATTCTTCTCTTCAAGCTCCTTTGTTCGCGTTGCCACTTCTTCTTCGAGGATTTCTACATGATGTATAATTTTTTGTCCCATGCTATTGAAGCTATTCTTTAATTCATAAATCTCATTTTTATGATGATCCATATCCAACTTAACATAAATGCCTTGCTCAAGTTTCTTAGTTGCATCATTAAGTTTGATAATAGGCATTACAATACGTTTGACACTAACCACTGTCCCTGCAATAAACAATGCTGTGATGAAAGCTACTAAAAGAAGGGTCCAAGCTAAAGTTGTTCTTAGATCTTCTAAAAAATCATCTTTCATCAAAGCGATATAGATATTCCAATCTAAGTTCTCATATGTATAGGACATTTTGGTCACCATATAGGATTTACTATGAATGCTTAAGTCTTCTTCAAAAGATTGATCTGCTGATAAGATAGTCCTGATTACCGAATTATCCACATCATGAATGGATACATTGACAGACTTGTCGTCGACTAATTTAAAAATCTCATCATCTGTGGTTGTTGCCACAAGTTGTTCGTCCTGATCTACGATAAATACCAGACCGTTATTTCCAATAGGTAATTCTCTAAGAGATTCACCTAGCCATGTTAGCAATACATCAACGCCAAAAACGCCAACCAGTTCATCTTTTTCATAATATGGAAGACTTGCTGTAATCGTTGGCTCCTTAAACAAAAAATGGCTGTAGATTGAGCTAAAAACAACACCCTCAGATGACTCTGCACTTGTGTACCAAGGTCTAATTCTAGGGTCAAAATTCTCAAATACCTGAGTCAAGCTGTCAGCACTACCATAGGCATCAATACGATAGTATTCAGAATGGCCGGAGGTGGATGCATTATTACGACCAATATCTATGGTGCCATCAATATTACGTCTTGCACCGTAAAATTCACCACTTGGCAGTCCAACGTAAGACATGGTAACATTGGGATAATGCTTCACCATCATCGAAAAGAAACGTTCTCGGTTTTGGGGATCTTGGGTATTGAGTAAATTATTTTTCATGGCATCATGAGATATACGCGAAAGTTGCGTTGCTTCACCTAGGCGCGTGTTAAGTTCTCTATCTAACATAATCAACATCTCGCCTTGAAGTTCATTTAAGACTTGATTCACCATTTTTTGACTTTGAGTAATCAGTATACCCGCCATCAAAACCATGGTGCATAAAAAACTGATTATAAACGGTCGAAGCAAATCTCCTCTTATAGATTGTTTCCTGTTTGAAAATGGTAATTTCATAAGTCGTCTCCCTCTTTACGTCAAATGTTAGTACCTTATTGTTGGGTGAAAAAGTTGGTTAACCATAAGTATACGCCTACACACTATTCCTGTCTATTATATTATCTTCTCCTAAAGTAGGACGAATGCGGATACGGACAAGTGTACCTTGGCCAACATGTGATGATAAAGTTAAACCATAATCTTGACCATAATAAAGCTTTACCCTCTGATCTACGTTTTGTATACCTACACCACCGAGTCTTACCTCCTGCGGTTTGGTAGTTATCTTGGGATTCTGCATGTCAAAACCACAACCATTATCCTGGACTTCAAGTAAGATATCTTCTCCTTGTCTAAAAACACGTATGTCAATATGACCCGATGTGTCTTGTTTTCTTATACCGTGATAAATGGCATTCTCAACAATGGGCTGCAGAATAATCTTGGGAATGACAATCTCTGAAAGCCCTTCTTCTTCGTATATCGTATAACTTAACTGATTACCATAGCGTTCCTTCTGAATAAAAAGGTATTGTCGTACATGATCGACTTCACCTGCTATGGTCGTTGTTTCACTACCACCACTTAGGGATAATCTAAAAAACCTTGCCAAAGCTTTGGTAATCTCCACCACTTTATCCCCATCTCCAAATTCACCCATCCAAACAATGGTATCCAAGGTATTATATAAAAAATGAGGATTAATCTGACTATGGAGGACATTGAGCTCATAAGATCTTATGGATTTTTCTTGTTGGGCGATGTCGGTCATTAAAGCTTTGATTTTTACAATCATGTCATTATAATGGCTTGCTAAGCTCTGAGCTTCATAACAACCCTGTTCATCAATCGTTATCGCTTTTAAACCGCCCTCAATATCATTCATGGCTTCTTCAAGTTTATTGATTGGGTTCGTTATACGACCGGCAATGAAGGTAGCGCTAATCACCAATATACCTAAACCTACCAAGCCCACTAAAAAAATGGTTTCAATCAGCTGCTGCCTTATCGCTGATAAACCATCTAAAGATGCTAATCCTACAAGGGTCCAGTCAGAATCTCTCAAGCTATATTGATATATGAGCCGATTCATCCCCGGGTCATAGCCTTGAGTCATAGCACTTATCTCTATTAAATTATTTCTTTTGTCTTCATCTTCAAAATACCTGGTGTCTTCATGATAGACCACTTCATTTTGACTATTCAAAATAAAGGCATAACCCTCCATGCCTAGATTAATATCTTTCAAATAATCCTCAATAACGCTGTATTTAAAATCAATGACTAAAACACCTAAATTTTCTCCATTACGATCTTTGATTTCTCTACTTAATGAAATGACCCAGTGCATCTTGTCCATGTTAAATCCTTGCATTCTAGCAGATGTTAGGGTAGGCATAGTCCCTGAATCTATTGCAGATAGGTACCAAGGTTCTTTCATCATATCATCTGACATACTCATGTCTAGGCTAGATTCGTTGGAGATGAGCTGGCCCTCTTTACCGACAACGATGATCGATAGAATGGATTGGTCACCTTCTCTAACTGTGTCTATCAGACGGTTAATGTCCTGTGCCTCGTTGGGTAAAGGTTTTTGAACAGACAGATATCTTATGGTTGAAGGATTCTCTGCTATAATCTTAGTCAGATCCTTCATTTTATCGATATAGGCTTCTATGGCACTACCGCTTTTGTCTACAGCCATTCTTGTACTGTTTAATGTCTCGCTAAGTACAATGCCGGAAATACTGTAATACAAAATAAAGCCAATCAGAACAACCGTTACCAGACTGGCAATAAAATAGAAAAAAGCAATTTGTACTTGAAGTCTCTTGAAAAACTGTTGCTTGAACATGCTAATCCCCTACTTTCTCTCTGTACTGATTGGGGCTATAACCAAATCTTTTCTTAAATGCTGCACTAAAATAATTGGGATCCGTTAAACCTACGGCCTCACTGATTTCATAGTTTTTCATCTGGCTACTCAGTAATAAGAGCTTAGCTTGATCCAATCTTTTGGTTAAGACATATTCTTTAAAAGTTATTCCGAAGATTTTCTTAAAAAGCCCACTTAGATAACCCATACTTAGACCCAGTTCATCTGCAAGGAAGCTTAGTGAAAAATCTGCTTTGTTCATATGCCTTTCCAGTAATTCCAAGATCTGCTCTTTATAACCTGTTTCATCATTGATCTCATTGTCTTTTTCTAACCGAAGGACAAGACCTTCTACAGCCTCATTTTTCTGACTGCTTTTGACCCGTTCAACCAACTTTTCAAGGAGTTGGGCTATATCTTTTTTGGATACAGGTTTTAGAATATAATCATCGACACCTACTTTGATGCCTTGTCTTGCATAGTCAAAATAATCATACCCGGTAATAATAGCTATCTTCACGCTTGGCTTTATAAGCTTAATACGTTCTGCAAACTCAAGACCATTCATTCTAGGCATATTGATATCCGCTAGAACAATATCCGGTTGCTCTCTAATAAAAATCTCAAGGCCGGTTTCACCATTGGCTGCCTCTAACATATCTGTAATACCCACGGCCTTAAGATCGACTAATTTTTTGATACCCATTCTGATAATGGGTTCATCATCCACAATCAACAACTTCATACGCTCACCCAATCCACTTTTAGATGCTAATCCTCAAGTTTTCATATCTATGATTTATTTTACCATATTCATATAGTCGGCGTAACCTTCTTCTTCCATTTTTTCATAGGGCACAAACCGAAGTGCCGCACTATTTAAGCAGTATCTTAATCCACCTTTATCTGCAGGACCATCCGGAAAAACATGTCCGAGATGACTATCACCAATGGTACTTCTTACATCAACTCTTTTGGTGAACAAGGTATTGTCCTCTTTAAAAACAACGGCATTCTCTGAAATAGGTACAAAAAAGCTGGGCCATCCGGTACCGGATTCGTATTTTGCTGCTGATGAGAATAGGGGCTCACCTGTAACGATGTCGACATAAATTCCGGCATCATGATTGTCCCAGTAAGTATTGTCAAATGCAGGCTCTGTTCCGTTTTCTTGTGTTACTTTGTATTGTAAGGGTGTAAGCATGGCTTCTATCTCCTCTTCGGTTGGTTTTTCATAGTTCATAGTTTTCATCTCCAATTCATCAAAATCAATGTGACAATAACCATCCGGATTCTTTTCCAAATAGTCCTGGTGATAGGTCTCTGCCAAGTAATAACCTTTTAGAGGTAATACTTCCGTCACGATTGGTTCTGTATAACGTTCCTGTTCCCTCTCAATCACCGCAGCAATAACATCTAGATCTTCTTCTTTGGTGTAGTAAATACCACTCCTATAAGATTCACCAATATCATTACCTTGTTTATTAAGGGATGTAGGATCCACTACTCTAAAGAAGGCGTCTAATAACTCTTCTAGAGTAACTTTACTGGTGTCGTAAGTAACATGTACCGTTTCTGCATGACCAGAACCGTCTAGGACATCTTCATAACTTGGGTTCTCTGTGTCTCCATTGGCATAACCGGACGTAACATCATAGACCCCATATATACGTGCCATATAAGCTTCAACGCCCCAGAAACAACCTCCGGCAAGCCATATCTCATCCAATTGATCCATATCAAATTCAACTTCTAGGTTAGGATTAGCGGGAAATGGACTATCCGGTGGCGGAACCAGTTTAGAAGATACTGTACCTTCAATGATACCCTCTTGACCGGCACTTTTCATTGTACTTATTTTATTTATGTCTGATCCACTACAAGCTGTAAAAATGAGCAATGCGGTTAAAATCAATACTATTGCTTTTGTAATCATCATTTCAATGCCTCCTTCTAATGTATCATGCTAAAACTTTCATTAATGGTTGCTTCATTCACATGACCGGGTAGTACTTTGACCAATACACCATCTGAACCAATATATGCAGAGGTTGGGTAAGCGCGAACGCCATATTCTCTAGCATACACACCGTCTTCGTCGAGTAAGACGATCATATTCTCAGTGTCTAATCCTTCGTACCAGAGCTTGAAGGCCTCTGTTTCTTTCTCGTTTTTGTAACCCGGTGATACTATCGTTATGACCCTATATCCTTCAGACCTTCCACTTAGATCATCCAGTTCATCCATACCTGAAAGACATATGGAACACCATGATGCCCAAAACTTCACATACACTTTTTCTCCTTTTAATGCTTCAAGAGATAAAGTCTGGCCGTTTGTGTCCATCAAGGTAAAAGCAGGTGCTTGATTACCTTCATTTTTCATACTCTCTTCTTCACTCATCATATCTTCTTCTTCCATCACGTCCTCTTCTTCCATCATGTCTTCTTCTTCCATTACCTCTTCTTCTTCCATCATGTCCTCTTCTATTGTGGTTTCAGACTCCATCTGAGGCTTACCACAACCTACAGCGACTAAAGACATAATCGTTATAAGACCAATTACCATTAATATCTTTTTCATACTACGGCTCCTTTCTTAGTGTTACAAACGCTTCTTATCGAATATTAGTTTCATAAAATACAGTTATATAATTAAGCTGGTCTGTCATAAGTATAATGCCCATGATAATAATGATGATGCCGCCGGCAATTTTTATTTTTCCCATGTGTTTATTTAACTTCTTCATTGGGACTAGAAGTAAATCAGAAAATAAAGCTAATATCATGAATGGAATCATCAAGCCGAGGGCATATATGAACATCAACCAGCCACCATATGCAGCTTGACCTCTACTTGCCGAAAGCGCCATCACAGCACCAAGCACCGGTCCAATACAAGGTGTCCATCCAAAGCTAAAGGTGAAGCCAAGTAGATAGGTACCGAGGATACCGGCATTGTCACTGGCTTTAAGTCTTAGCTTACTTTCCCGCTCAAGTGTTTTAAAGTGTATGAGTCCTGTTTGGTGAATACCAAGTAATATGACTATAGCACCACAGATTCTAATAAACCATGTGGAGCTGATGAGTGAACCCAGACTCCCAGCACCAAACCCTAGCAGGATAAAGCTGGTCGATATCCCGACAACAAATATAAATGTCTTAAAAATCAACATAGGATGGATGGTCAAGGATCCAAATTGTTTACTTGTGCTTTCTCCCCCAACTAAATCAGCTGAAAGACGTGATACATATACCGGTAATATTGGTAAAATACAAGGTGCAAAAAATGATAGAATTCCTGCAACAAAGACCGTACTCATAAATAAAGATTCAGTTGCCATGGTTTCACCTCTTTTCTCGTGTAGCTTAAGTCTATTATATAATGATAATCATTATCATACAATGTATTTGGTTCATCACTTTCTTAGATTACTTCATAAATACTTTAGGTTATGGCGTTAAAACTATTGGATTAATGACTCCGATAATGATATAGTAAATAACAGAAAACAAAGGAGACCTATATGAATACACAAATAGATTTAGATAAAATCCGTACAACAGCAGAAAACTATTATAGAAATGGTGATTTTTATTGCTCTGAGGCTATTGTTAAGACCATCAAAGATGAATTCCAGCTCTCAGTATCCGATGACATCATCGCTGCTGCTTCCGGCTTCCCTGTTGGCATGGGGAACTCTGGATGTAGTTGTGGCGCTGTAGTAGGCGGCATCATGACCTTAGGACTGGTTTTCGGTCGTACTGAGGCTAAAGATAAAAAAGTAGTGAAGACCATGAAATTGGCCAATGAATTACATGAGACTTTTAGAAAAAAACACAAAACCTTATGCTGTAGAGTTTTAACCAAAGGCATGCGACTTGGTTCCCGCAAGCATATGGATCAATGCATCTCTTTTACAGGTGAAGTTGCTGAAGAAGTCGCCAAAATTATAGTTCGAGAATCCGGTAAATTAAGATCATCAAGTAAAAACTGATATATTCCAAATCATCATTAATAAATAAGTTCTAATCTGTATAAATAGAAAGACCAAAGGATTATCCTTTGGTCTTTCTATTTATAGGCTTTTTGTTATGTAAGACAAGATGTATAACAACTTGTAGATTATAATTCGGTATACCCTCTTACTAACCAATAATTGTATCCCTAGTCTTAATTATCGTTGTCATCATCATCGTCGTCATCGTTGTCGTCATCATCATCGTCGTCATCATCGTCATCATCGTCATCATCATCATCGTCATCATCGTCGTCGTCATCATCGTCGTCATTATCGTCATCTTTATCGTCATCTTTATCAAATTCCAGTACTTTTCCTGTATAAGCATCTATCTCAATCTCATATTCTCGACCTTCGAATCTTATCTCAATCTCATACTCTGCATCATCGTCATCATCATCAAATTCAAACTTGATAATTTCGCCATTTGCTAGACCCAAAGCTATTTTCTTTGCCGCTTCTACACCGATGACGTCTCTGGATATACTCGAATCATATTCATCATCATCGTCATCATCATCTTTCTCAAATTCTAGTACTTTTCCTGTATATGCATCTATCTCAATCTCATATTCTCGACCTTCGAATATGAGTTCTATCTCATATTTTAAGTCATTATCGTCGTCATCAAATTCGAATTTTTTAATCTCGCCATTAACTAGACCTAGAGCTATTTTTTGGGCAGCTTCTACACCAATAACTTGTCTGGAATCTGATAACACTGTCGTTTCTTTGGTTGTTTTTTCCGCAGCTTCTGAGGCACTATCTACTTTGTTTTGTTCTGAAGAACTTTTGTTGTTATCTTCTTTATTTTGTGTCGCGCCGGTAACAGCATCTACATTTGCGACTATAACATTTTCTACAACACTTGTTTTTTGATCATCCGTCTTAGCTAGTATTGCTTTATTAGAATCATTCAGATCGCTTTTGTTAATGACAGCATCTGCTGAAGCTGAAGCTACTGTACGTGTTAAAACAAGGGCTTCTATCTGTTTATTTTCTAAATAAACCGATATCATCTGGTTAACTTTATCCACATATTTTTTTTGTGATTGTTCGTCCGTAACGGTAATTGTAACCTTATTGTCCTGACCGCCTGATATATAGCCCGTAAGAATCATTAGGTCAACAAGATCGTCAACGACTTTTTCCAAGTCTTTATCCTTCATCGTATAATTAAGTAGTAATGCTTCTGCATCCTCATTAAGCGGTTTGATTTCAACAACTTTTTCCAGCCGGTTCGATAGAATCTCAATACTAGGATTGACATCCATCGTAAAGCTGTTTACCGGAGCGTTAAAAAAGAATCCTAAGCCGATTGCCATAGTAAAAATAACTGTTGTTACACCAACCCAAGTTTTATTTAACTTTGCTTTCATAATATTACCTCCTGTTTTGAATTCTGTTATTTTGCATCTATAACAGGTTAATGCGCTAGGACCCTCATTTATTGCATATAAATAAAAAAAATATGACTTCACATAAAAAGTCATATTTTAAAAAATTCATTTAATCTATATCGTCATCATCTTCGTCATCGTCATCGATATCATCGTCGTCATCATCATCGATATCGTCGTCGTCATCATCATCGATATCGTCGTCGTCATCATCATCGATATCGTCGTCGTCATCATCATCGATATCGTCGTCATCATCATCATCGATATCGTCGTCGTCATCGTCATCATCGATATCGTCGTCGTCATCATCATCGATATCGTCGTCGTCATCATCATCGATATCTTCGTCGTCATCATCATCGATATCTTCGTCGTCATCATCATCGATATCTTCGTCGTCATCATCATCGATATCTTCGTCATCATCAATATCATCATCGTTGTCATCAATATCATCATCTATAATGGTATAAGGTAAATCAACACGTTCAAGCTCTTGTTCTTCAATAACCGTACTTAAATCCAGTTCCATATATTTTGCCATACTTATAAGTTGTTCCAATGATAATCTAGCCAGATTATCCACCCTTAGTTCAGGAGATAGTATCATCAGATTACGAATAAACGTCATCTTTCCTTCTGATATACCATAGGCCTTCGCCATGTCAGTAATAGTATTACTTCTGTCAATCGCTTGAGCCAACACAATGGGACGAATGCTGTCCTCTGCCAGATGGTTGATGATGACCTCCTTAATCTCTTGCTTTTGAAGATTGGCCTTTTCTTTATTGTCATTATATACAGAGACCAACAACATATCATCTGATTTTGTGATGTAGCTTGTCAATATCAATTTGTCCACTAGGTCTATGGTCACTTGATTCAAGGTTCTTCCTTTGAATTCATAGTCACCAATAAATGTATGGGTCTCGGCATTTAGAGCTGTTATGCCTATAACCTTATTCTGCTTGTTGGTTTCTATCTGAATACTTGGATTAATATCCAAATAAACGGTACTATCAATGGCTCTAAGCTGAATATTAAAAAGTACAACAAGTAATACAACCGATGCTATGGCTGTCATATATCTGATCGGTGGTATGTATTTTTTTTGTCTGGTTATGTCATCATGCTTTTCTTGTTTGACTCTTGGCTTTTCTTTTATGGTCTCAAGTAACTGAATGGGTGCCTGTTCTATTCCCTGCGACAAATGTTTTAATATTTTCTTTTCATTCATAGTGCACCCTCCTTTTCTTCTAAATATGCTCTTAATTTTTTTATAGCCCTGTGGTACTTGGACAGCGTTGTAGAAAGCCCTAGCCCTAAGTTGCTTGCTATCTCTTTGTGTTTCATGCCTGTTACTGCATGTAAAAGAACAATCTGGCTTTCTTCACTGGTCAATTGTTTGAGGGCTACTTCTAGTACCATTTTATCTTCCGGATCTGTTATATAGGAAAAGCGATGATCATTACTAAGCTGCTGATCTTCCATATAGATAATACGCTTATCTTTTCTGAGTTGACTCAAGTATAAGTTCTTAGTTATAGTAAAAAGCCAAGCCAAAGGTTTACCCATGGGTTTATATAAATGAGCCGCAGACAGAACCTTAACATAAGTCTCTTGAATTAAGTCCAAAGCTTCCTCGTGATTTTTTGTTAGAGATAAGGCATAAGTGTAAAGTGTCCTTTCTGTAATCTGATACAGTTCGTCAAAAGCAACCATATCAGATTCACCAATACGGATAAAGAGTCCTTCGTCAATATTTAGATTTTTATATGTCGATGGCTTAGAAACTTCATCGTCTACAACAAAGGTAAACAGTAGCATGTCATTCTCCTTATATACTATTAACGTCTAATGCGTCTATTTTATTGCATATTAATATTTTTTAGCTTGAGGCGCTGGTGGCAGCTGCACTTGCTGCGGTGATCGTAGCAATCATAGCCGCTGTCTGAGCCGCAATAATTGTTTCAATTGAAACACTCAGGGTTGTGGTGATGAGTCCATTTTCTTTGGCGGATTGAATATAATGATCGGAAATAATACCGGATGCCAATAATATATTCATTCCTTTACCTAACCATTTATATTTCTTTAAGCCTTTAAGCCAAGTGGCAACCTCTACAAAATCTTCACCCAACACTTTTTCATCCATATCCAGTAAAGCGACAAGACCGATGGCGGGATAGTATTCTGTTGTCACCTTCAGCTTATTTTCTTTCATGATTTGAAAAAGATAGCTACATCGATTGACCATATCCCTCATGTTCATGGTAGAAAAAGCCAGTATATGTGAGAGCGTCTGAAGCCCATTGCTTTTGGTAAAACCGACTTCACTTAATGCTCGGTAATAGGATTCAAGCGCATCTACTTGATGATTGGAAGTTGAGAGTAATATGGCCAAGGCATAATCATCGCCACTGGTTAAAAATGGGTGATTGGCTTTCATATCTTTGTATATTTCCATCGCTTTATCTATCCTTTGGACAGCTTCATCCCTTGATGTTAAGGTTTTTTCAAGTGCGTAACTAGCCGTACATAGATAACTGCTTTGCTTAAAACCTGCTTCTTTTAACAAGGGTTGTCTTCTGTACATTTGATCAAATATATCTTCCGGCTTATCATACTGAGCGCACAAAAGACCAGCCACTGTAAAGTTCATCATACCTCTATAAGGTGAAAATGCACCGGTTCGCATCTTGATATGTTTTTTCATCCCTTTAATCTGGTCTACATCAATATCCTTCTTACTCATAGTATAGCTAAGCGCCACAAGATGAATCAGTAAATTGTGCTCCCACATAAAAGGTTTTTCTAATATAAGAAAATTGTTCATTAAGCGGTCTATACTTTCTTGATAATATGGCTTCATTCTAATCTCCCTTTTCAAATCTCTATACTTCACTCTAATTTATTGTATCCATCTACCATTTTACCCCATATGCATTATTATAGCCATGGTCCTGCTCTTTATTTAATGGTATTTTAATTTCAACACAAAAACAGCAAGCATTCATTTTGACCTTTCCCTCGAGGGTCAAAAACGAATACTTGCTGCTATAAAATTTGATTTTTCAAAAAAGTTATTCATATGAAACACTAAGGTTCACACCTACTCGGCACCGCCAAAATCGACTATGAAGTTCCTGGAAGTAGTGTGTATGAACGGAGCAAGACAGCAGGAGCTGTCCGCCGACTTTTGGTGCAGGACGCACCAACTGGAGGCCGAAGTCATACATACTACGGAAGGGTTTTCATAGGACCCACCTTTAAGCCTTAAAGCCCCTACTGTTCTCCGTATAGACCGACTCATTCAACTTGTTCTTCCCATAAGTAAGTCCAGCATACACCTGCTGACCATTTTGAATCAGGGGTGCTGTTTTCTGCTCTTCTTTGGCCGCTTGTTGCCATCCGAGTAAGAGCATATTTAAAACATCTTTAGCTGATTCAAGAGGTTTTATACTGTTCTTAATGGATGCTTCAATAAATCTTTTGTTCACGAAAATATATAACGACATCAGGTCTCTTGAAATATCGTATTGAAAGTCCAGATTGTCACTTAGTTCTCTTAGCAACCGCGTTGCTCTATTCATACTGTTGGTAAAGCCTTTTTCATCTTCTTGGTCAAATCGATCTATGGCTTCATTCATTTCTGTAATCAGCATCTCATAGTTGATGACCACTAAGTCGTTTTGGCTAGCATTAACGATTCTTGTTTGAAATTCTTTAGCAAGTTGTGCATTCATCTAATCACCCTAACCTTGTAAGAGTTGTAGTAATGACTGTGGCCTTTGATTGGCTTGCGCAAGCATAGATGTTCCTGCTTGTTGAATGATGTTTTGTAATGTAAATTGAGACATCTCATACGCCATATCCGCATCTAGAATTCTAGATAAGGACGCTGTCATGTTTTCTGAAGCCGCTTCTAAGTTAGCTATAGTATGCTCAAGACGGTTCTGATAAGCACCAAGCTTGGATCTTACCGTTGATATGGTCTGTATGGCTGTATCAACAATTCCGATTGCTTCTTGTGCACCACCGGAAGTGGATAAGTTAAGATCGGTTATACCAAGAGCTCTTGGTGATAAATTCTGAATCCTAATCTCCATAAACTGACCTTCATTAGCACCAATCTGTAAATCAAGCGGGCCTGTCTGAAGAAGGTTCATGGTTACCATGCCAATATTATCACCGGATACTAACCTTAACTCAAAATTATTGTTAGATTCAAATACAATATCACGCCCAACGGTAGATACAGTTGTACCTGCTGGGAAACCATCAATAACATTCGTAGTCGCCGGATCATCAAACACAATACTGGAGCCATTGATTTGAACATTACGTCCTAAGTTTCCAAAGCCTTTTTCAAGGGTGATATTACCGGTTTCAAAACCTAGGCTTTTAGCTGTCGCTATATCGTCCGGATCTGAAGTTGTATTTGGCTTTAAAGTTACTTCAAAACCATCTTTATTAAATGCCACTAATTTATTTGGGACATCATCTGTAAAAGCAAAATAAGTGTTACTTGCCAATGCCTGCGTATTAAGCGCCGTTAAAACATCTTCTCTTCCAGCTGCAATATCTAAGTCAAAACCGGCACTAAAGTCAACGGTTGCTACCGGTGCACCATCCACATAGATGGCAAGAAGACCAGTAAGATCATTGCCTGCTCCGGTAGATATTGCATCTACAGGTACACTTTTTGTAAGGTCGGCGGTGCCGATGCCTGTTACAACTGTTCCTACTTCAAAAGCACCTAACTCGCCAGCTAGAGTAACATCATTAGGCTCTGCTGCATTGGCCGGCTCAACCACAAGTGGCTTAGCAGAATAGATGACCAATTCGCCTGTACTGGAATAGGATAGCTCAAGACCGGGTATGCCGGCTACTTTTAATTTCTCATATATGCTTTGATTGGTATCTGTATTATCAAGAGATACAGTTGTACCATTAATCAGAACATTGCCACCTGGTGCTGTTATGGTTGTGTTGGTACCAATATCTATCATCGTTTCAAATACATTGGCTGTATTGGGTTGAAAATGCTCGTTATCCAAGCCTAGTGCAGTAAGAAGACTTAGATCCCCTGTTACATTCAGCTCTCTAGGTCCAAATTGGTTCATGGCCAAGCTTAAAGCTTTACCATTTCCAAAAGGTGGTACCGGTTCAATACTTATGCTAACATCCACTCTTGAAGATAGGTCTCTAAGCTTAGAGAATACTTCTTCACTGGTATCACCGGTTTCAATTTTGACTTGCTCACCATTAATGTTAATGGTACCTTCAACCGTTGCTTTACCGTTACCGTCAAATAGGTCAACAATGCCACCAACATCTTTGGTCACACTGGCAAGTTGGGACACTTCAAAAGAATAGACCCCAGCTTCTACAGTATCACTCATGGATACAATATCTGCGATATCCGCATTGGTTGAAAAGGCTCTACGGTCGATATCACCGTTTAAAAGCTTCATTTGGTTGAATTCAATTGAAGATGATATTCTATCAATCTCGTTTTGCATTTGTCTAACTTCATCTTGTACTGCTTTTCTGTCTTGCGCATCGTAAGTACCATTTGAAACTTGAACCGACAATTCCCTTACTCTTTGCAGCATAGCATGCACTTCATTGAGGGCACCCTCTGCTGTCTGTATTAATGATATGCCGTCCATGGCATTTCGATTCGCCTGTTTCAATCCTCTTACTTGCGTGTCCATTTTTTGAGTTATTGCGAGACCTGCCGCATCGTCCGCTGCATGATTAATTCTTAGGCCAGATGATAATCTCTCCAAAGTCTTGTCGAGCTTGCTGTTGGATTTATCTAGCTGATGCAGGGCACGAAGTGAAGGAATATTGTGGTTAATTCTCATAGTGTACACACCTCTCTGATTGAAATTTTTGTGACAGATCTTCTTTTTCCTTAAAGATAATTCTGCCTTGGCAATGATTATTCATCACTCTTTAGTTTTCTACAGTGTTTATCGACATATTTTCTAATAATTTTAGTTGAAAATGAAAAATATGTTGATTTGTGGTCTTTAATTTGTCTTAATTTTATTTTTAAGATCCTTTTCTTTGGCTTCATCCATCTTTTGAATGATGGCAGAAAGACCTGTTGCAATCTCACCCACTTGCGCGGGCAAGGTTCTTGGTATTACTTTTGTATCCTCCTGTTTAACTTTCATATTAGATCTCCTAAATCTGAATCTCAAATGTAGATCCGTTTGTTTTTCTGATATTCATACTTTCAATATCATTTTTTTGTGTTCCCGTTATAGGATCTTCAGTCACAAAATTGTTATAACTGATGCCACCAAAACCAAAATTTGTTTGAGCAACCATTTGCTTAATCTCATTTTCGAAGCTCTTTACCAATTCCAAGTCTTCTTTATTGGATGATTGAATGTTCATTTGCATTGTTGTCTTTTGGATTTCTACCAAAGCCTGAACCGTACCCAGATATTTGGTCTTGAAACTCATGAAAATCTTAATCCCTTCTAAATCTTCCCGTATACTTGTTTCATCGTCACCTAGGATATACAGATTCAGTTGGCTGATTTCTCCACCCATCATGATGGGTATCTGGTAGTAATTATCCTTAAGCTGTATCATTTGAGTATGGTTTAGGGTCGAACTAGCACCTTGTAAGTTTTTTATATCTCTAGCTTCTAATGTACTTCTTCCATCTAGAAGCTCTTGTTCTAAGCCTGTCATCAGTTTTTTCAAATCATCAATAGATTTTTCACCTTTTAGTAGGCCTTCTGAAACACTTTTTACTTGCTCCACCATACGGCTTTTCTGTTCGTCATTATCAAGGGTATGGATTGCATCCCTAAGCCGTGTCATAAGCTCAAAGGGCTCCTTAGTAAGGGCCATAGCCTTTTCTAACTGGCCCGGTGTTATGGGCATCTCATTTTTTATCATTGTCTTAACAATTTCCGGATGCTCCTTGGCAAATTCCAGATATTTCATGATTTGTGTCTGGTCTTTTACAGTAGGTTCTTTTATGCTCTCCATATGGTTCTTTAGATTTTCTAGAGGCATTTTTTCATGGTCTTGAGACTTTAAGTCTTCTAATGTCTGAGCTAACTTGGGTTGACTCAAGGTTGTTATAAAATCTTTGACTTGAAGGTCCAAAAGCTCTTTTCTTAATATATGGACGTTTGATAACTCTATGTCCATATCATCAAGGGCGGTTACAGTCTCCACCAGTGAATGGGTTGCTTTTCTATCCATGTTCTCAATGGCACTCATTACCTGTTCTCTTATACTGGCTTTAGGACGTATCACCTCTAAGGTTCTGCCAAAATCATCGTCAATATCTGCTGCAATAGCCGGTTTAACACCTTTGGTTTTTTGAATAAACTTAGATGCTTCAAAAAGTTGTTCTAAATTCAAAGGCAATCCATTTTTGACTAAAAAACCGGTAGCGGCGCCCTTTGAACGTGTTACCGTGTCGAATGTTCTATAGATACCCATTAAACTTTCCCGCTCTTGTGCAGTCAAAACTTTAGAAGCATCCAACTCTACAATCAGGCGACTTATTTTCTCAGAACCAGTTTCGCCAAAGGCCTCTTCAAAACGGTGCATCCATTCCAGCATTTCATCTATATCAAGATCCATTGGTGTAATACCCGACTTAATCATAGATATAACCATATGAGGGTTCATTCTGGTGGTTATGGTTTCTACTTTACTTTGTATTGCTTGAATCTGTAGAATATTTTCAACCGTTAGAGGCATTTCATTTCTGGCTAATATCTGTACTGCTTCAATGGCTTTAGGTGTGATCTCCAGATTAAGATCTTCTAGAATAGGCTCGATTTGATCAAAGGTTTTCTCTACCCTATCACCGAGATCTACTCTTATTTTTGTTCCACTTTCTTCATATTGCTTCATGGCAGTCTGTGAGTGGATCTGGTTTTGGCCGACATCAAACCTTACCAGTTGTAAGGCATCCTCTTCTACGACAGTAGCCGTTGCCATTTCATTTATAGTCATGGCATGGTTGCCCATTAGTCGAAGCAATACTGAATCCGGTAATGTTTCAACCTGTCTGACTTGGTCCATGGTCCTGCCTATCGTTTCAAGGTTCTTATCATCCGGTAGCCATTCGTGACCTTGTGCCAAGCTACGATAGATCTGCTGTTCATGGTCTCTAAGGGCTTCCACTACTTTTTCCAGAGGCTCTGTTGTGATTTTTATACCCTTACCTTCCAGCTTCACAGCTGCTTCTATTGACATTTTGAGTCGAATTTCCTCAAGATGTCGTTTGTGACTAATGGCCTGCTGAAGCACTTTCAAATCCGGATTTTCAGGTACGCTTGGATCATCTTCATTGACGGTTTGACCGCTAAACAGTTGCTCTAAGGTCATCGCTGTATCTTCTTTTGTGGCCCATAAGATATGTGAATCCTGTATCTTATGTAATTTATGGATTAAGTCAACAGGATTCATATTCAAATGGGTTTGTTCTTTGATTGTCTCTTTATTGTGCGTATGTAAGTGGTCTAAGGGACCAAGAACAACTTGATCTGCTGGTTGATTATGCTTGATTTGATGGATGATGTTTTTTAAGATAACATCTGTATCTACTTCAGACATTTTTTCCTTAGGACTCAGCAAAAAATCTATCTTTTCTTTTGTGATATCTATGTTGCGGGATATCATATCTTTCGTGACATCTATGGCTTTTTCGGTCGGTTCTATTTCATTTTTCACCAAATAATCTTTAACCATCTTTGTCATGTCTTCATGTCCCATATCCAGCTGTGTGGCAAGAGGCAATGGTGTATGAATTGCCTTATACGCATCCGAGATGGTGGTTGGTGCCTTGTTGCCCACTAAGGCAACGCCTCTAGCATCAGACTGAGCTATAATAGTCTTAAGCTGTCCTAGAACTTCATTGATCTTATCTAGATTCTTCTTATTGACTGGCATATCATTGGCTTTAAGCTGTCCAACAATTTTTTCTAACTGTTTTACATCTTTATATTGTCCTTTGTAATGATCGACTTCAATTTTTATGGCTTCTCTGATAGCTTTTAGGTCATGGTTAAAGATGGCTTCTTTATTGTTTCGTACTACTTGAGTCATAAGACTAATGCTTAACTTATTGATATTCAGCTCTTGTTGAAGCATGCTTTTCACATCTTGAGACGTCATTTTATTCACCAATTCGTTTAAATCTGCCTTGACCTGGTCCACCATTTTAAATAATGCTTTTTCTTCGGATACATCAAGGGGTTTGATGGCACGAATCAATTCCTTGGGATAGGACTTGGCTACCTCAAGGGATTTTTTTCTACCGGACGGATCGGAGATAGCCCCCGTATCTTCTGCCGATCGGCTGGGTGGTAAATATTTCAATTCCATACTGTCTTTTTTAACTTTTGTCACTTCAAGTAATATATCTTCACCAACCGCTTCAACAACCGGTATATGGCTTTTAAGTTCAACAAGACGTTCATCTAAAAGGATGGTCGTCATGCCATCATTTTTTTTTACCACTTGAGCATGTATTACCATACCTTTTGTATAGGTGGTTTCTCTTATATTCGAATCAACACTGGGTTGATTTTCCATGCGTATATGTATACCTTGGGTCATTTTACCATCTCCAATCTTCATCTATTTCATCGGCATCTATGAACCATTACTTTAAGAAAGCACTAAAAAAATAAGACCTCAAATGCTTAGCATCTGAGATCTCATGTTTTTATGATTAGAACCAACCTTACTACTCTTATCCTTTGATGATTTTATCTAAACCTTGAATTTATCCACTTCCATTTTAAGGCCATCTGCATTTTTCTTAGTATTGCTAATCTCATTTTGAACACCTTTGGCTTGGTTTTTGGCTTCATTAATACGATTGGCAATAGCAACCGTACCACCTGCACCTTCATTTGCAGCTGTTGCCACACCATCAATGGTATCCAAAACACTTTGTAGTGAAGCCAGTAGTTCTTCTGATGTAGCACTAAACTCTGTTACCAGATCATCTACAAATCCGGCATCCTCACTATAATGGTCTGCAATTTCCAACATGGATTTGTAATCATTATTAACATCAACGGACATGAATTCAAGTAGTTCATGGGCACTGCCAGAGAGATTCTCTACTGAACCTGTTACCTTCACGGTAACATCTTGAATCTTAAGTACTGTATTCTTTGATTGCTCGGCTAACTTCTTAATCTCATCGGCAACCACGGAAAAACCTCTTCCTGATTCGCCTGCCCTTGCCGCTTCTATAGCTGCATTAAGTGCTAACAAATTGGTCTGTTCCGTTATCTGCATTATGGACTCCGATAATATGTCAATCTGCTCTACAACTTTGGATTCATTAATAGCATGTTCAAGTCTTCGCTTGGTACTTTCAAAAATCTCTGATGTTTTTTTCTGAGCTATGTTTACATCTATTTTAGTTTTTTCTGCACGCTTGCTTATCTCATTTGCTGCGATCGAACCATCCTGTGAACGTTCTGCAATGGATTGAACCGCTTTTTCAATCTCTTGGGAAGTCGCTGACATCTCCTGAGATGAAGCTGCAGTTTCTTCCATATTGGCTGCTAAGCCTTCGGTAGTCGAGGCCACTTCTTCAAGATTATTATTGAGATGGTTGACGTTCCCCATAACATTTTCAACCTCTTTATTAATACTATATGATTCTTGCTTAATGTTATTAATCAAATCCTTAAGAGAGATATTCATACTGTTTATAGCACCAAGGATTGATCCGATTTCATCTTTTCTTGATAGGTATTTCTGATCAATTTCCTGAGTAAAGTCACCATCAGCAATCGTATTCAAATACTCAGAAGCTTTGATAATCGGACGGGTGATAAAAATCTCACTAAAAAGATAGATCAAAATACCCGACAACACCAAGATACCACCCACGATGAATAGTGTTCTTAGAATCATTTGCTGAACACCTAAATAAAGCTCACTTCTTGGTATACTGATTAAGAGTTGCCACCCCGTACTTGGTAGTGTTGTAAAATAGACCTCACTAGATTCACCGCCTATATCAATGATTTCCATACCTTCACGATTCGTCGATAAAGCTTCCTGCATTTGCATGAGTTCTTCATCTTCCGCTATATTCAGGTTCATTTGTTTTTCTTTAACAGGATGTGCCAAAATATTGCCCTGACGATCCAATAACATAGCAAAACCATGCTCACCGATTCGAACACCATCAATCAAAGCTTGTATGGTTGTCAAATCATAGTCAGCAGATACAACACCAAGTACATTGTCACCTGAACCTATGGCAACTGATGTGGTAATCATCGTAATCCCAGAAAGTTCATCGTAGTATGGATCTGTCCACCCAATACCATTTTCAGCATTTTTTCCTATTAAGTACCAGTCGTTAGATGGATAGTCATACTCCGGACCTTCATAATCCTCAGTGTAAACAATGTTTTCTCCGTCTTTATAAAGATAAGGACCAAAGTATTGTGTATTCGCATTATAGGTATAGGGTTCAAGCCACAAACCAGATCCAAGTGTGTTAGGATTGAGAGGTAAAATACTTTCTATCACTTTACTGTAGTCCTCTTTTGGCATCTCGTTTCCATAGGTTGCATAGATGTTTCCAATCGATTTAGCAATTTGACTATGAGAGGTAAATTCGTGTTCCATACTCTCAACAAGGTATTTCAGATTATAGTCCACCTTCTCAGCAATTTGGGCTGTGATTTCCTTTTGTGCATCCATTATGTTCGATGCTGCAATACTTATGGCCACAACAATGATAATAGGTAAAAATATAGCAAGAATCTTGATTCTGATTGACATGTGCTTTTTCATAAAGAGCCACCTCCATCGGTATTTTCAATTTTGATAGGGATTAATTAACAACTATTTGAAAGTTATCTGGGAACTTAGTGATGTCAACGAAAGAATATTTTTGATTAAAAAAGACTGTTAAGTACATTTTACCACCTATTGGGACCAGTTACAATTGATATTAAAGACAAGTATCATAGCTCTTTAACATATTCTATATATTAAATGCTCCAATTTTCCTCTTTTTTCTAATACTATTTATGTTATAATTTGTATTAGTAAATCATTACATAGGAGGTTTTCATGCTCACTTTGGAGAATTTCGGTCTTAAGCTACTGGAAGACTTAAGCCATACATTTAAGCACGCTCATATAGATAAAAGCGGTAATCATATTCGCATCTTATGCGTCGGATACATCGTTGAACTTGTTATCAAAGAATTATTTGTTGACTATAAAACCAATAACAATTATGCTGCTATACTTGATCGAATTCAAGACTCCATAAATGAGTTTGAACATACAGACGAAGGTAAGATTGATTTTGATAAAATCTATCCTCTTGTTAAAAATCATCAAGACATCCTAGACGGACCTGAATGGCTGTACGGTCCTTATTTCCTTAATCTTAATCTATGTTATGTTCAAGAAACAGGTGCCAGCAAAAAAATATTAACAAAACACCTGTTAAATGAGGACAAAAACATCAGTATGGATATGATTCATAAAGCTGCCTATGACAACCTAGTAGCGCTTGAGTGTATACTCCGACAACCAGATGAAAACCTAGATATCTATATGATTTATGGCAACACATATAGCGGATCTTTGCTATCCCGTAATAACTTACTTGATGTAGTTAAATCAAGACTCGGTGAAACTTTTTTAACCGCGATACCTAATGCAGATTTGCTTCTGTTTTCAAAAGACACTATAAGAAATGCACAGATACTCAAAGAAATTATTCGTCGTGATCCTCTGCCTAGAATTTCTGAGTTGCTTTACCGGTATGATAAGGACACTTTCTACTATTATGATATGAACGATATCCTAAAAGTAGTGAAATAATACTTATATGACCATTTGGACTTGATACTTGACAATGTGGTCAAAAAATATATTTAAGAAGGGGAATGTTAATGGGACTATTTGATTTTTTAAAAGGGGAATTTATTGAAGTCATTCACTGGGAAGATGATTCTCAAGATACAATGGTTTATAAATTTCCAATTGAAGGTAAACAACAGATTAAAGAAGGAGCACAACTCATCGTAAGACCTTCTCAAGTAGCTATTTTTGTGTATGAAGGCCAAATCGCTGATGTTTATGAACCCGGAAAGTATTCACTTGCCACTGATACCATGCCTATACTGACAACTCTGTCTAATTGGAAGCATTTATTTGAGAATCATTTCAAAACCGATGTCTATTTTGTGAATACAAAACAGTATACCAACCAAAAGTGGGGCACGACCAACCCTATTATGATGCGTGACCCAGATTTTGGTATGCTAAGGTTACGTGGTTTTGGTGTCTATGCTTTTAGAGTGGGAGACCCTGTCGTATTCTTAAAAGAAGTATTTGGATCTAACCGTTTTTATACCGTGGATAAAATTACCGAACATCTGAAGAGTCTAATTATTTCCAGTACTTCTGATGTTATTGCAGAATCACAAATTGCAGCCATGGATCTTTCCACTCAATATGATGAAATAGGACAAATGGCTATGGCGCGTATCATGGAAAGATTTGAAGTATTCGGTCTTACCCTATCGGATTTCATTATTGAAAACTTATCTCTGCCTGAATCGGTCGAACAAGCCATCGATAAACGCACGCAAATGGGTGCGCTTGGCGATCTCAACCAATATATGAAATTTCAATCTGCTGAAGCTATTCGTGATGCCGCACAAAATACAGGCGGTGGTATGGCAAGTATGGGCGCCGGTTTGGGTGCAGGTATGGGCATTGGCAACATGATGAAAGATGCCATGTCAACGCCTGATGCTTCTAAAGAAACTACAGTACACGTTGCTTCTACACCACAAATTAACTGTCCAAAATGTCACGTTCTTGTTAATAAAGGTACAAAATTCTGTCCGGAATGTGGCAATAGCCTTGTCAATACTTGTATCGCCTGTGGTCATACACTTGAAATAGGTGCCAAATTCTGTGGGGAATGTGGTGCTAGCCAATCTCTTGAATTCAATTGCGCCAAGTGTGGCGAAAAAGTACCGTCCGGTACAAAATTCTGTCCACATTGCGGCGAAAAAACACAGGAGTAGGCCATGAAAGATATAAATGAAAGAGAATTGACAGATTCTATGGCCGACGATGCGGATGAAGTCGTTGAAATCATAGAAGAACAATTTGATGACGCACTAATGGTACCTTGTGCCTCTTGTGGGGGGAAGATGCAGTATAACCCTGAAGGGTCAAATCTTAAATGTTCTCATTGCGGCTCAACCCGTGATATTATGGCAGAGCAGGTCCAGATTGTTGAACTTTGTTTTGAGTCTGCTTTAAAAGAAGACCTAAGTACTTGGGATGAGGCAGAGGTTCAAAGCTTCTCCTGTAAAAATTGTGGTGCTGAGGTTATCTTCGAGGCACATGCTCAAGCAAAATTCTGTAACTATTGCGGCTCCTCATATATTTCTTTGCATGAGACACAAAAGACCATCCCACCTCACTATTTGATACCTTTCAAAGTGGATCAGCAAGAGGCAGAAGTTAAATTCAAACAATGGATAGCAAAACGTTGGTTCGCCCCAAGTGACTTAAAAAAAGAATATAACAATCATCAACTTTTAGGGACTTATGTACCTTATTGGACCTATGATACCCATACTTATTCTTATTATACAGCAGACCGAGGGGATTATTATTATGTGACACGAACACGGGTTGTTGACGGGAAAACCCAGACATACCAAGAAAGAAGGACGCGATGGACCCACGTTAGAGGTGACTATCCTAGGTTTTTTGATGACGTACTTGTTCGAGCATCCAACAAAGTGGATGACCTTATGCTCAAGAAAATTGAACCTTTTAATTTATCTGCTTTGGTCGCCTACAAACCGGAGTATCTATCCGGTTTTTTTGCAGAGCGCTATAGCATATCTTTAGAAGAAGGTTGGACGTCGGGTATTAGAATGGTTGATGATACTCTAAAATCAGAAGTCACGAGAAAAATTGGTGGCGACCAAGTCCGATTTTTGAATATAGACACCGCATACAACGCTATTACTTATAAACATATACTTTTACCTATTTGGCTTTCCAGCTATCAGTACAAAACCAAAGTATATCATTTTATGGTCAATGGACAAACCAGCTTGGTTCATGGTGATTTCCCCAAAAGCCCTTGGAAAATTGCCGGTGCAATTCTATTAACGCTTACCATCATCCTTATCATCGCATATTTTGTCACCCAAAACGGTGCTTAGTAACCTTTTAGATTCTATTTGAATAAACAAAAAAACCTTCTTAATCTTTAGAAGGTTTTTTTACGCAATTTTAATGTATTGAAAATTATAAAAGTACCCTTCCCTCCAAGGCTCTTGAGAGGGTTATCTCATCCACATACTCTAGATCACCGCCGACAGGGACGCCATTGGCTATGCGTGTGACTTTAATGCCAGAGGGTTTTATCAACTTACTAAGGTATACAGCCGTCGCCTCACCTTCTACAGATGAGTTGGTGGCTAATATGACCTCCTGTGTATTTTCCGGTTCAAGACGCAACAATAATTCGCGTACTTTTATGTCGTTTGGCCCCACATTCAACAAAGGCGATATGGCACCATGAAGCACGTGATAGAGACCTTTGTATTGCCTGGTCTTTTCATAAGCAGCCATATCTCTAGATGCCTCAACGACCATGATGGTTTCCTGATCTCGGTTGCTGCTTTTACAGATCGGGCATAATGTATCGTCTGTTAATGTATAGCATTTACTACAAAATTTAATATGACGCTTAGCATGAACAATCGCCTTCGCCAGATTCTCTGCCGAAGCTTCCGGCATACCTATGATGTGAAAGGCCAGTCTTTGGGCCGTTTTGTTACCGATTCCCGGAAGCTTTGACAACTCATCAATGAGTCTTCCTACATGATTACCAAAATAATCCATTTCTACCATCCTTCGATTGCTCGTTAAAACAACCCACCCGGTAAGTTCATACCACCTGTCATTTTAGACATTTGGCCGCTTACCTCTTCTTCGGCTTTTCGAATTGCTTCATTAACCGCTGCAACAACTAAATCCTCAAGCATTTCTACATCGTCTGGATCAACTGCTTCAGGGTCTATGGTGACTTTGGTCAACTCTTTTTTTCCATTAACCTCCGCTTTAACCACACCACCACCAGCTGTTGCTTCAAACAATTGTTTGTCCAGATTTTCCTGCATTTCTGCCATCTGTTTTTGCATTTTTTGTGCCTGTTTCATAAGGTTGTTCATGTTACCCGGTGCACCTGCACCTGGGAATCCTCCACGCTTTGCCATATTATTGCCTCCTTATCTAATCTCAATGTCAAAGTTTATCTTTGATTTAATCTGCTCATATACGTTCTTGGCATCTTTCAAACTTTCGTCTTTGCTCATTTGTCTCTGGGTTATTTGATTATAGTCTTCTTGATCAATAACCTTGATGTTGAATTTCTTATCGAACATCTGCTTAAGCACATGGTCTATTTTACCCATATTTTCTTCTTGTGACAAGTGGTTTTTTCCAATTTCACTGTCGCATACGATATACACCACATCATCTTCTAAATTAATCGGAAAAGCACTTTTTAAAAAGGCTTTGGTTACGGTGTGTGTGTGTTCCACCACACCCTTCCAATTGTGAATGACCTGTTTTATATCCTCTGGTACAGCATCAATATCAATTACTTTTTGCAAAGACTTCTTAGGTGCCTCTTTTGATGTCTGCTTTTCCGGCAAGGTTTCATGAACCATGATGCCTTTTTTTACTGTTTCTTCAAGGTAGGTTAATCGATGTCTTAGACCTTCATTTGTATCATCCATATCTGGGTTGCACAACTTAAGCAACTCCACTTCAAGGAGAATTCTCTCACCCGACATGTATTTGATTTTATTTTCAAGGTTAGATAGTTGCTTGATATAATAAAGAATGGTTTCTTCTTTAAAACGTATGCTTTGCGTCTTAAGTAAGAGAATCTGGTCCATGGTCATATCCAGTATCTCATCCGGTTCATCCACACTCTTCACCACCAGTAGATTCCTAAGGTGGTTAACCGTATCCAGTATAAACTGCAAAATATCTCTACCTTGCATGGTGATTTTCTCCACTATGTCCATACAAGCTTTTGCATTCCGGTCAAGTAAGGCATCTGTTAACTGAGCAAAAACCTCATGATCGACTGCACCTAGAACATCCAATACTTTCTCAAGGGTCACATCTTCTCCAATATAAAAAGCAATACATTGGTCAAGGATACTGAGCGCGTCGCGCATGGAACCATTGGCCACTTTGGCAATATAGTTAATGGCTTTTTCCTCGATTGTAATATTTTCTTGTACCATATAGGATTTTAGTGCGCCAGTAATTGTCTCTATGGTGATTCTTTTGAAGTCATAGCGCTGGCATCTTGAAAGCACCGTTGCCGGTATTTTGTGAGGTTCAGTTGTAGCCAGAATAAATATAACATGCTTTGGAGGCTCTTCCAATGTTTTTAGTAACGCATTAAAGGCGCCTGTTGACAGCATATGTACCTCATCAATTATATAGACTTTATACTTTCCAAGTGTAGGCGTGTACTTAACTTCATCACGAATGTCCCGAATATTATCAACACCATTGTTAGATGCTGCATCAATTTCTATGATGTTCATGCTTCCCTTTTCCTCAATATCCATACAAGAAGGGCACCTATGACATGGGTTACCTTCTATCGGTTCATCACAGTTAATGGCCTGAGCAAATATCTTGGCAGTAGATGTCTTACCCGTTCCTCTGGTACCACACAACAAATAAGCATGGGTTACCCTTTGTGACATGATTTGATTTGTAAGTGTTTTTACAATATGGTCTTGTCCCACCAAGTCTTTGAAACTTCTTGGACGCCATTTTCTATATAAGGCTGTATACGCCATTTAAGTCACTTCCTATCTGTTTCTAATTCAAGTATGCTCTTTTACTATTTTACCACAAGTTTGAACACTGGTGTAGTTCATTACACTGTAATTCAATTGAACCCCTCTATGTTTCAAAAAAACCTTACACATTCAATTCTTTTTGGTATAATAATATCTATAAGGTGGTGAATTTATGAATTTTTATTTAGCAAGACAACCCATATTTGATCGCAATCAAATCGTGATTGGATATGAGATTATCTATAGAAGCAGTTTAAACTCTCCTGAAAATGTAGACAGTGAGTATGACGAGGCCACATCTCGCCTATTGCTTAACAGTTATTTAGATGTTGGCATGGATACTTTAATGGGTGGCCATATTGCTTTCATCAACTTTGATCGGGAATTAGTTCTTAAAGATAGTCCTCTACTTTTAAACAAAAGTACCACAATTATTCAGATTCCTTCGGATGTTGTTCCTGATCCTATTTTCTTAGATAAAATTAGTGAATTCAAAAATGATGGTTATCTTATTTCCCTAGCCGGTTATATCGACACCTACCCACATAACAATCTACTTGAATTGGTGGATATCATCCAAGTCGATCTTACTCAGAACACAGCTAGTAGTCTTAAACGGATTGTGAAGCGTTTCCAAATGACCACTCAAATACTTTTGGCAAAAAATATAGAGAGCCATGATAGCTACGAAACGCTTAAGCGGATGGGGTTTGAGCTTTTTCAAGGTTACTACTTCTGTAAGCCAACGCTAACAAAAGGGAAAATACTACAACACTCCAACTTAAATAATGTTGAAATATTAAAGTTATCAAATGAAAGTGAACCTAATATTAAGGAAATCTCAAAGCGTATAGAAGAAGATATCAACCTCACCATCAAACTTCTTAGGTTGGTTAATTCAAGTCACTATTTCATGAATAAGATTCAGTCTGTTCAACATGCTCTTGCCATGGTTGGTGTGCAGTCCTTTAAGAATTGGCTCAATATTGCACTTATGGATTCTTTGTTAGGCGAACAGACACCGGAGATTATTAAATTATCTATGGTACGTATGAAAATGATGGAAGAAATCGGTCATGTCAGTAAGATTAAGTTGCATACAGACTCTTTGAAATTAATCGGATTACTGTCCGTTTTGGACGTCTTACTGGATAAAAATATGATGGATGCTGTTGGACCTCTCCCAATCGAAAGAGAATTAAAAATTACACTTTTTGGTAAAGAAACAATTTATACGCCTATCTACCGATTGGTCCTTGGTTATGAAAAAGGGAACTTCAATATCGCTTACCGCTATGCAGAAAAAGCAGGTATCCATCTGGATGCACTTCCCCAGATTTATGCAACATCTATACAATGGGCTGACGATTTATACAACCACATCTATCCAAGTGAAGAACCTACTGTAATAAAGTAGCAAGGAAGTAGCCATCAATGAAGAAATTTCCCTAAAGAATACCAAAAAGACTCGAAGCTTAAAAAGCTCCGAGTCTTTATATTTTTATTAAATTCCGTGCATCGCACATCGAATCTCAAACACAGGCGTTACCTTACTAGTTTACTCAAATCCGGCACCCTTACGGCACACAAGATATTCTGCTTAGTGCTGCTTCCGTCAGGATCTGACACGGTTCACAGATTCTCATTGCGTAAGACCAGATCGTCATCGTCACTTTTTAAGGGCGGCCCCACATTCTTCGACCCTCGGATTGATATCACTCCTGCTATAGCGGATTGCAGGTACAGGGCACCGCTAACTCCCCAGCTGCACGGAAACTTTTTGGCTTCATTAAACGACACACAAGCTTTCATGGTTATTTCTAATGCTCAATAAGTATATAGGTTTTTCCACTTTCTGTCAACCTGTAGCCAGATAATTTCTATCACAATTCTTCTATAAATCGACCATCTATTTTATCTGTTTTTTTCACCTCACGAAGGGTTTTGAAAAACTCCGACATCATGGTTGCACAGGCCTCTTGGCAGACTCCGGTTACCACACTAACTTGATGATTGAACCTAGAATCATCTAGTAGATTGTAAATGGACCCGGCACATCCGGCTTTCAGATTCATGGTACCAATAACCACTTTATCCAGTCGTGCCTGAACTATAGCTCCTGCACACATAGGGCAAGGTTCCACCGTTACATACATGGTACAACCTTCCAGTCGCCAGTCACCTATAACTTTACTGGCTTCTTCTATGGCTATTAATTCTGCATGCGCCAAAGTAGATTTTTTTGAATTGCGTTGATTATAGCCTCTTCCAATAATTTGTCCTTCATGTACAATAATAGCCCCAATAGGGACTTCCATAATTTTTGCTGCTTTCTTTCCTTCTTTAATGGCTTCTTCCATCCACTTTTCCATTTAACACACTACTTTCTAATTATTACTGTCTTTTTTTCTCCTATTATAACACGGTTGGTTAAGGCGTTGATACATTCGTACCTATATATTATACATAAAAGTTCAACTATATAGTTTTGAAGCTTTAACCTTGATTTAGAGATGGTTTAGAAATGCCGATATAATAAATACAAGGAGGTGCGCTTATGTACAATATAATGATTGTTGATCAACAAAAATCAAATCATGAGAAAATCAGGCTATTTCTTCAGGAATCTAAACAAGATTTTGAAATCATAGGCGAAGTGACCAGTGCTGAACAAGCCGAAGCCTTACTTGAAAAGATGGAAGTGCATTTAATTGTTGCCGATGATGTATTACCCAAAAAAACCGGCCTTCAACTTTTTATAGATAACAGTGAGAAATATCCAAATATGCATATGATACTATTTACCGATTATAACCGCTTCAATAGTTCAAAGGATATTATGGCTCAAGGACGGATGGACTTTCTTTTTAAACCTATTCGTCGTAATGATGTAGTAAAAAGCATCATTCATATGAGCCAGATTGTAGATGAGGACGTCCAAAAAAGAAACGCTTTAAAAATAGTGCGTGCTTCTTATGAAAACCATCTTAGTGTTTTTAGAGACCGATTTCTTATCAATCTCCTACACGGGCATATTGACAGTGACTCAACTATTTACAATCAAATGGACTATTTTAAAATTCCTTACAATAATAGCTTTACTGTGGGTGTTATCAAACTTGACCATTATAGAACCTATCAACTCGCCCTTGATGAAGAGGAAAGGCAATTCTTAATCTTTAATGCTCTAAATATTGTATCGGATTATGTTGAAAAAAACCAACTCGGCTTTGTCTTCATCAACCGGTATGATGAACTCTCTTTTATTTTTACGACGGAAATGGATGAGGATGATTTATTCAATCATGCTTATAACCTACAAGAACTTCTTGCTTCTGTACAAAACATTAGAGTAACTATAGGACTTGGCAAAACTTATCATAGACCTATGTTCATTAGTGTCTCTTATCATCAAGCACGGGCGGCTTTAAGAAACAGTCATTATTTAGGTCAAGGCTCTATTATTCATGTCAATTATATCCCCGGCAAAGGTGATATTGCATATTTCTACCCACGAGACAAAGAACAACTGATGATCTATGCGACAGTCAATGGTCATCTTGAGGCGTCCTTAGATTATTTGGATGTAATATTTGAAGCCCTCAAAGTAGACAGTCACCTACCAAAGCATTATTATCAGATTATGATTATTGATCTATTAGTCAATATCAACCGTAATGCCTTGGAAAATGGACTATCTATTGAAGATTTTTTTAAATCTTATGTGCGGCTGGGAGAGATTAACACCATCGACAATCTTAATCAAGCCCATACGTACCTTAAAGATGCCATTTCTAAGATCTGTACTTATCAATTAAAAGGCTTACAAACATCCGACAAGGCGCTTATTGATGCACTTTACCGATATGTCCACACTTATTATGCCAGTAAAATCTCACTCAGACGGGCGGCTCAATTTTTAAAAACAACCCCTTATCACTTGGAACAAATTATTATGGACAAGGAAAAGCAGACCTTTTATGAATTCTGTATGGATATACGCTTAAACGTATCAAAAGAGTTGCTTAAAAATACGACTGATTCGATTACTTCCATATCAGAAAAAATCGGCTTTTCTAATCCTGAATACTACATTGCTATTTTTAAGCAACATTTCCACATGTCACCTGCCACCTTTCGATATGATGGCAAAGACCGCATAATACACCATAGTAAGTCTTAAGAACACTGTTGGTTAAAGCATTATTGCCTTATTCAACGCTATATTTTTAAGACTTAGCCCTAGATAATAAAATAATTTTATAGTTCACAAAAGATTCACATTTTTTACATACCACATACATATTAATCCGTTATTATAAGAGAGTAAGAATTAGTTACCTCTTACATATTAAATACTCTCCCCCTCATCCTTTATAAGCACCAGACGAAAGTCTTAGGTGCTTGTTTTTTGTCCAAAATTCTTCAAATACTTCTACTTTGATTTATCTGTATTTGTACCAAATTCCAACAAATGCTTTCGGTACTTCTTTGGAACAAAGTTTTGCTGTAATTTTAGATTGATTCGATCTTCAATTGCAATCTTGTCAAAATAAGTTTGCCATAGCTTTCTGAAGAAAATCTCCTCATCTAATAAATCGTCTTCGACAATGTGATTAAAGTCCGTCAACAGCCATTGACCTTTATGTCCTATTATAGCTATAGCCCTTCTTACATCGTGGATAATGAATTTTTCTTCTCTAAATCGATCTGAGAAATGCTCGCCGAGCAAGCTGATAATATTATGATCCGGTTCAAACCTTGCATATAGATATTGTCCCAAATCTGAAAATCTAAGCAATCCCATAAACCGATGTTTCTCAAACCCCACTTGCCTTCCAATCTTAAGTACTTGATAAATGGCATCTACCGAGCGCATTCTATCCGTAGCCAAACCATGCTTAAAAGCCATTTCCAGACAATTAAGCAATATGGTGTCCTTGTCATAAACATTCGATAAAAAAGTATGGTAAATATTAAAATACATATATTCAGAGAACTGATCCAACATGGCTTGATGTACCTTTGTTGATTTTTGAGGATCCGTTATAATATATTTACTTATATCTAAAAGCTTAGGCTCATAGATTTTTTCTTCATAAATGCCTTCTGTTTTTTCTTCATAGTAGTGGTGGTAGATACAGGTTAAAAACCCATCAAACTGGCCATCATATAAATAGATCATAGTTTCACCTCAAAAAAAGGAAAGTTGGGTATGTTTGGGTATTGGATTGATGGCATTTTTTATAGATGATACATCAAAGCTTTTTATCCCAAAGAATTTACCATCACAGGTAATGAAGTATCTTGCCCGCTTTGCAACCACGCCCATTTTCGGTAAATCTTCAAAACCCACTTTTATCAACTGACGCTGCTTAACAATTCTACTTGCAGAAGTTGGCCCTATACCTGGTATTCTCAAAAGATCTGAGTAACTTACCTTGTTAATCTCCATGGGGAAAAGTTGTATGTTATTTAGAGCCCAATGGAATTTTGGGTCATAATCCAAATCGAAATTGCTTTCTTTTTCTGTAAGAATCTCCTCCGCTGTAAATCTATAGAATCGAAGTAGCCAGTCCGCTTGGTAAAGCCTGTGTTCTCTAATTAACGGTGGTGCCGTCATAATATCCGGCAAGTTCTTGCCTTTGTTGACCGGCATATAGGCTGAATAGTATACCCGCTTCATATTAAAATTCTTATAAAGTTTTTCAGATGTCAGCAAAATACTCCTATCTGTATCCGAAGTTGCACCAACAATCATCTGAGTCGACTGACCTGCCGGTACAAAGCTTGGAGCTGACATGTAATGGCGTTTTTCTTCCTTTGATCTTATGATACTTTCTCTAATCTGTGCCATCGGTAGAAATATCTTTTGAGGTTGCTTCTGAGGTGCTAGAAGTTTCAAACTAGATTCACTGGGCAACTCGATATTAACACTCATTCTATCTGCTAAGAGACCCGCTTGATATATCAGCATCTGATCCGCTCCCGGTATCGCTTTAACATGTATATAGCCTGAAAATCTTTGTTCTGTGCGAAGTAGTGTTAAAACTTTCAGGATTTTTTCCATGGTATGATTAGGGTTGATTTCCACCGCCGAACTTAAGAATAACCCTTCTATGTAATTTCTACGATAGAATGCCATGGTAATCTGTGTTATTTCTTCAGGTGTAAAACTGGTTCTAACAATATCATTGCTGCTTCGATTGATGCAATAAGCACAATCATAGATACAATCGTTGCTCATCAATGTTTTCAAGAGAGAAACGCAACGCCCGTCCGCCGACCAAGTGTGACATATGCCGCAAGCCGCTGCATTGCCCATAGAGCCTGTATTCTTCTTTTCAACACCACTTGATGAACATGAAACATCGTACTTTGCTGATTCAGCCAGTATACCTAGTCTTTCCATCATATTATTTTCGAGCATAGCTACCACCCCTTTATAACTTATCTTCTTATCTTCTATTATAGCAAAAAAATAAGAGGATGGCAAACATATGTTCCCATTCCTTTTCAGTTGCAGATAAAACAAAGAAAGACATCTCAGATCTGAGATGTCTTTCTTTGTTTTATCTGTTTTTCAAAATACTTCTGATATACTTCATAACCTGACAGCCCAATGTTGATCGTCTTGATTAGGACTTTTACAATCTTTTTTGTAACTTTCAAACGTTTGGTCCATCTAATGGTTTTTTTAATACGTTTGAGTATACTACCTTTTTTTGATGACATCAAATCAACTCCAACATTTTTATGATAATCTTACAGGAATTAGAAGCTGCCAGCTGTGTGAATTCGTTGAAGTTCATTTCTGCTGAGTCGTCTGCCTTATCCGAAATGGATCGAATGATGACAAAAGGTATCTTATTCAAATAAGATGCTTGTGCCACAGCAGCACCTTCCATTTCCGTACAATAAGCATCAAACTTATCCAATAGCCATTTCTTTTTTTTAAGATCGGATATAAATTGATCACCACTCACAATCCGCTCAACATATACATTGGTCGCTGAGCTTAAAACATCCGTCGCATTTTTTGCAATTTTAATCAAATGTTGGTCCGCTTTGTAAGCAATGCATCCCATCCTTGGAACTTCTCCTAGAGCATAACCAAAGCCAGTTGCATCCATATCATGTTGAATCGTATCCCTTGATATGACCACATCCCCAATATTCAGAACATCACTAAGACCCCCTGCAACGCCAGTATTAATTATGGCATCTACATGAAAACAATCTATTAGGATCTGCGTGCAAACCGCAGAATTTACTTTTCCGACACCGCCTTTTACGACTACAACTGATGCACCACTCATTGAACCCACATAGAACTCAAGAGAAGCTATGGAACGCACTTCCTTTAATTCCATTTTCTCTTTTAACGTCAGTACTTCTTCTTCCATAGCTCCAATAATGCCGATTATCTCCATTAATAATCCTCCTTTTTCAAAACTAATTAACTTTATACGCCCTGTCTTTTTATTATAACATATTTTGCAGAAGTTACTATATTATTGATTGTTTAATATTCATGCATTCCTTATTCAGACAATACAGAGAATAAAGCCACCAACCGGCAGCCTTATTCTCTGTATTGTAATCATTTCATACTTAGTTATAAGATATTACATATTTCGTTCTGCTACTTCTGCAAGAGGACTACGCTCAACCCGTTTTAGAGTCACATGGCCTGTTATACCAAAAGCCTTCATTTTCTCTACTGTGTAAATCAAACCATTGGATCTGGCGTCCACGTAATGATTGTCAATCTGGTTGTCACTAGGATCTCCCAAAAAGATGAACTTGGAATTATGACCAGCTCTTGTAAGCATAAGCTTTGCTAAGTGGGGTGTCATTTCTTGCGCCTCGTCAACAATAATGAAAGAGTTGGTAAAGGTTCGACCCCGCATATAAGTGAATGTTTTCGTCTCAATAATGCCCCTTTGCCTATACTGATCTATAAAATCATCTACAGTAAACGTTGGCTTCTGGCTATTATAACGCTGTTCTTTTTGACTCTCTTTATTCAAATCTTTTAAGTCTGTTAAGTTCTCAATTGCATCATAGAAGCTACCCATCCATGGCTTAAGTTTTTCAACTTCCGTACCCGGTAAGTAACCGATATCTTCTCCGGCAGGTACAACCGGTCTTACGAAAACTATTTTTCTGTAACGGTTTGACTCAATGACATTCTGAAGTGCTGCAGCTGTAGACAATATGGTCTTACCCGATCCTGCTCCACCTGTGATCGTAACAAAATGTATGTCCGGATTCATCAGTAATTCAAAGGCCATCTTCTGTTCTCTATTAATTGGTGTCAAGCCCCAGGCTGTCTCATTCACATATTTTAGAGGTACAATCTTTTGCCCGTCAAATCTGGCAAGAACTTCATGACCTGAACGGTTACTGCTTTTAATATGTAGAAATTGGTTTGGATGATACTTTTGTTTTATAGTATCTTCCGGAACAAAACCACCAGCATATATTGCATCAATCATTTCTGATGGCCACTCTACGTCAGCATATCCTGTATAGATTTGGTCATTATCAATCTTATCATTTTCAAAGTCTTGCACCTCAATACCTAAAGAACTGGCCTTGATATGCATATAAACATCTTTAGTGACTAGAATTGTTTTGATATCTTGATTGGCATTTTGAAGATTTTTGACCACTGCTATTATTTTCGAATCATTCTTACTTAGGTCGACACCGTTTGGGAGTACCTCTGTATCTAAGTAATTCTGTTCCACTTTAACGATGCCACCATTTTCTAGTGCAATACCTTCTGATATATTGCCTTTACTCATCAATGTTTGTAATTCTTTAGCGACATGTCTGGCATGAAATCCAACCAACCCATCTCTCTTTTTTAAATTATCTAATTCTTCAATACATAAAATGGGGATGATGACGTTGTTGTCAGAAAACTTATACATGAACTTAGGATCGTGTATCATAACATTGGTGTCAATAACATAGTTTTTTACCATAACATCCGCCTCCTAGAATCGTATTGCAAGTCATAATATGCTGTTTCGTTTTGTTATATTATAATTTTATCATACAATGGACCCATATTCTATTTAAATATTGGTTAAGGTATCATAACTATATAGTTGAACTTTCGCATACAATATATAGTTATGAATGTATCAACGTAATCTATATATTGTATGTGAATTTAGTGAAACTTAGTTTTGACCCTTTAACCAAAATTGTAAAATCATACACCTTTCAACTCTTTTTCAATTGGTGGGTTTACATAACAATTGTAGCAAACCGGTAAATATTTTTCTAAACCACCTATGTCTATAGGGTTACCCTTATACTCTGGCTTGCCTTCAACCAACTTAAGGTTATGTGTTGCTTTGCTGGCGCAATACCAACATATCGTCTTGATTTCCTCTAGTTTATCCGAGAGCTCAAATAACCTTTTGGATGCCTCAAAAAGCTCCAAGGTATAGCTTACCCTAAGTCCATAACATATAACAGGGGTATTGAATCGTACAACAATATCTCGCAATTGATCAATATGCTTGGATGACAACATCTGTGCCTCATCCACCAGTACACAGTCTATTTTTTCTTTTTTGTTTAAATGCTCAATAAATACATCAACAACATTGGTATCTGTATCAATCATCTCTGCTTTCAATTCAAAGCCGGCTCTAGTTGATATGTTACCATTAGACCTTGTATCCATGAAGGGTATCATTAGCAGTACTTTTTTTCCTTGTGTTTCATAGTTGTGTGCCGTTGCTATCAGGTTTAACGATTTTGCAGAAAAAACGGTTCCATACTTGAAGAATAATTTTGCCATTTTGCTCTCTCTCTTTCATTCTCAAAATTCATAAAATTAATATCTTAATGTGCTTTTATTATGATTTTTCATTAATAATGTGTGAACTATCCACACAATTCTGTTGATAACTGTTATTATCTGTGGGTAACTAGTGCTTTATGCCTGTTTTTTGTATTTTATTGATGTTTGCTCCAATATAGTTTACTCGAATATGGCTTTCACGTCAAACAACCTTTCAACCGTCCTAAATGATAGATATTTTCTCATATTTTTTGTAGTGAAACCTTCAGGCTTATGATATACTCTGAAGTGGAGAGTATGATAATAATTTCACCAAAATACAGATATGGGGACGTGAATTTGCCACATGGAACTTTATAAAGCACTTGCAACCAGCGACTTAAAAGAAGAATTCAAAAATCTATGTCACAACCTATTCATAGAGACTGGTATGGACATTGACATGCAAACAAAATCAGAGCATGGCATCGATATGCTTATTCAGTGTGATGCCGAACATTGTGCTGTCGTAGAAATTAAGCTTTATCGGTCAAAAAAAGTTGCCCTTGACACCATCGAACAGGCTGTTTTCCATCTTAAGAGGGTCAATGATGCTATTCATGGCAGTCATTTGATCTTGATCGTTTCCACTTTTGTACCTGATGACTGGGTACAGTTAGTGAAAAGTAGATTTGGTATCACCTTATGGGATCAAAATGATCTTATTCATATGTCTAAAGATTTACACCCTTTGGCTTCAGAGTTTATTGATTTCTTTGAACGTATCAACCCACCTATCGAAACAAAAAAAATTACCGTTCCTAATCCTTATAAGCGTTTGGCCTCTATACATACCTTTACCGAGACCACCGTTAAACCCTTTTGTCACAAAGCCTTTATCGGTCATGATCTCTACTTAAACTTAGTCAAAAAAAATAACCGTTCTAATAGTTGGACCAAATTCGAGAATAATGTCTTTGATATCATGAAACATTTATTCGGTAAAGATTTAAGTGGTTGGTACAAAAACTTAAAAATGGATTCAAGCCACAACCGATTCGAAATGGTATGTCGCATCAATTCAAAACATGATTTTTGGAATCAGTTGGCCCTGGATTTTAATACAAGGTACATTTTTTTCGAATGTAAAGACTACAAAGAAGTTTTTGGTTATAAAAATGTATCATCCGATGATGTGAATGTTCTAGGACAGGCACTAAGAGCTATTGGCCTTATTGTTACTAAAAGTGATGATGAGAACTATCCTGATTTTAAAAGTCAAGGGGCCTTTTATGATAATGGTAAATTATTGTTGCATTTAACGGAATTTGATATCTATAGAATGTTGCTTGATAAAGATATGGGCAATGACACCACCAGTCTTCTAAAAGAAAAAATTGACGATGCAATGATTCAGATACGCCTTTAGATTATTCACACTATCCCATGTGGATAACTTTCTATTTTTTAGAAGGTAGAATTCTTAATAATCCTCTTAAACCTTGTGGAACATACGTTCTGTAGTTTTAATTGATTATAACTTATACACAAGTTATACCCAATTCTATGATTCGGGCGGCTTGTGCATAGTAAAAGCTATTCCACCATAGACTACTTGGTTGAATAGCTTTTACTGGTCCTATTAAAATTTGTTAATGATAATATCCTCCAAATCCTGATTATGCTTTTTTATAAGAATATGTCCGCGTACCTTCGTGTTATATGTGGTTCTCAATTCCTCTACAAAAAGCTTGGGATCTTTTGGAACGGATATACTGTCAATACTACGATAATCTATGGTTACGCTATGGATACCTGTTGTTATTGTCGGTCTTGGCTTGAACATGTTTAGATTTTGGCTACCCAGAAGCTTACTGATGTTATTATCAAGTTCTTGTGCTTCACGATAAATCCATTTGTCTACATATATGATACCACCAATTATGTTGAAGCTGTTATTCACGGCCATCACCTCAACTTTATTGTATAATGGTTTTTTCTCTGACACAATGGATATTTATTACTAAATTTAGTTATATATTTATTATATGCAACTGTATTGTATATACAATACAGTTGCATCCCTATTATGTATATTACTTTTCTATTAAATTGTAAAACCCTATATTCATAACTATAAATTTTTGTTATCATATATATACAAGAAAAGAAGCTTCGCTTCGTTATGAGCTCTGCTCATATTTCTGAACGGTTCGAAAGGAAACATCATTGATAGTTAATGCGATGCTTCAACGCATTAACTATAGAATAATCTTTCCTAGAGAAGAATAGAACACTTTTTAAGGAGGCTCCTTGTTGAAGATTAATCATAACCTAAAATATACTACAATTGCCATCTATACCGTCTTCGTTTTTTTCGCTTGTATTCTTGTATATAAAATCGTGTTTTCATGGGACGACTCTATGGATTTTATTAGCAGTATCCTTGGCCTAATGTCCCCTTTCATTTTTGCTCTTCTGATTGCTTTTTTTATAAGTCCGATGGTCAATTTCTTAGAAAGTCAATTGATAAATCGAATAAAGCTAAAAGGGCATATGATTAAATCTTTAAAAATCAGGCGTGTCCTGTCCATTATACTTTCCTATTTTATCGTTATTGGTAGTATTACGTTTTTATTTGCCATTGTAATGCCTCAAGTTCTTAGAAGTTTTGCAGATATCTCTGACAAATTACCTGGTTACATTGATTCTGTCATTGAGTGGTCAAAAACGGCATCCTTCTCCTTTGGAACAGAAAACTATTCCATTGACTTCAAGATCTTAAGTGCCTTCGTTTCGGAAAACATCCCTCAAACACTGGAGCAAATTACCGATATTTTCAATCAATTCATGCCCGAGATTTTAAATTTTACAAAGAATATTGCATCTGTTGTTATGAATCTTTTCTTTGGGTTTATCATCGCTGTTTACTTAATCTATAACAAGGAAGCCTATCTTAAGAGTGCCGGACGGTTTATAACAGCAATTATACCGCCTAATTCCAATGAAGCAACGTTTAAGACATTCAAAGAAAGCCATCGTATCTTTTCAAGTTTTTTTATTGGCAAATTACTAGATAGCTTGATTATCGGTCTTTTATGTTTTTTTATACTTCTAATTGCAAAAATTCCATACCCTATATTAATCAGTGTTATTGTCGGTATAACCAATATGATTCCCTACTTCGGTCCATTCATCGGTGGTTTCGTCGGTATCTTATTTCTCCTCATCGGTTCTCCTGAAAAAGTGATTTTGTTTACCATTATCATATTAGCCTTACAACAATTTGACGGTAATATACTAGGTCCAAAGATTCTAGGCGACTCAACAGGTCTTGAACCTTTTTGGGTAATTTTTGCCATCATTCTTTTTGGGGGCATGTTTGGCTTTGTAGGTATGTTTGTCGGTGTTCCTGTTTTTGCCGTTTTCAAAAATATTATCGATCATGTTATTGATCGGAACTACAATAAAAAAATTGCTCTCATTGAATCCTTAAATGATGCTGATGTCAATCCTTATAAACTATAAAATCACTAAGTATGTATTCAAAAAACAACCCTCTTTATATCATCAAGATATAAGAGGGTTGTTTATATATGTGCCATTTAATCTAAAAAACTAAGCATTTTTTTTGCAATATTAGCTGCATCGTTAGTATAATGTGGTCGATCGACAGAAACAGCTTTAATGTTCATATCTTTGATATGAAATTTACGTAATTCTTCTTCCGTAGTTCTAAAAGCATAGTTATTTGAGAAAAGTTTCTCTACAAGTTCTCGGTCCTCTGTATCGTCTTCATCGAGTATGCCAAATGGTACATTCAATATAAGACATTCTGCAACAGAAGACCATCCACCTTTAATTAATGCAAATGAGCTCGCAGCTATGTAATCTTGAGTATGGGACAATCTAGCTGGTAATTTTACCACATGGACATTACCCTCAACTTCTATGGTACCTGTTGCAAAAATGGTACCTGATGGAAAATTAATCTCAAACTTTTCCTTTTTCTTCTCTACTTGACCAACTGAAAGGTATACTGCAGGCCAATAACGCTTTTTAAAATCGCCACTGCTCATTTGACTTACTTCTCTACAAACGAGACCCACATCTTCTTTTGGGCAATCAATTCCACTCATATCATCCGAGAATTCGAACCTGAATAGCATATCCAATTGATTATACCATTTGCGGTAAATCTCAATTAAGTCCTCTTCAATCCCAAAGTTTTTAAATCGATTGTACCATGTATAATTTGAAATCCCTACCACTTTAACTCTTAGTTTCTTAGCCACCATAATGCCTAATATACTAATATCTGTTATTACCATGGCAATCTCCATACCTTTTAACAGATTATATTGGTATTCAATTAGGTCTTCGAATTTATTCGTATACGTACGAATGTTTTCTGTAGTGCCTTCTAAATCAACCTGATGAGAATTTTCAATGAATTTGGAATTAGCATCTGTCTCAACATTTATAAAAGAAACCCGTTTTTCATATTTTCTAAGCTCAATTTTTGCATGATCGTTTTGTATCTTGTTAGAAGCCAATATGATATTGTAATCACTATTTTCAATTATATGTGAAATTATAGCCGCTGATCTGGTTATATGACCAAACCCACTATCTGTTACATAATATGCAATCGTTTTCATTATTTACCTCCGAAATCTACTTTCTATGTTTCTGCGTATTCTTATAATACACCACTCTACATGGGATTATAACACCTGTATAGACAAAGGTCAATCAAGGAAGTCTTTCCTAGAGAACAAAAAAAGACGACCCCTATTAAGATCGTCTTCGATGGTTTTACATTGCTGCGTTAATTTTTGCTTCCACTTGATTCTTAGGTACTGCACCAACAATGGTGTCTACAACTTCTCCACCTTTGAAAATCAATAGTGTTGGTATACTCATGACTCTATAGTGCTGTGCTGTCACACCGTTAGTATCCACATCAAGTTTTCCAATTTTTACCTTGCCTTCATATTCAGTTGCAAGCTGCTCTATAGATGGTGCCATCATCTTACATGGTCCACACCAATCTGCATAAAAATCTACCAATACTGGCACCTCTGATTTAAGAACTTCTGCTTCAAAATTTGAATCTGTAAATGTCATTGCCATAATAATGCCTCCATTTCTTTTCTTGTTAACCACTTAAGTTATTGAATATCATTATATTATGTTTTCCAAATATAGTCAATGGTTAAGATATATTTTGTCATATTGTACATCTCTTACTTATTACTTTACCTTAGTTTGCTTGAAATGTCCAATAATTATCATTTTTCTAGTGGACTGTAATATGAACCACGTTGGTCGATGGATTAACATTATAGCTTACGCTACCATATCCATAGCATCTTGCTAGAACCTTTTTAAGCATATCCATTGTCATCTGAACACCCTTAACTTTTATGGTTATTTCTTTGCTGCCTTTATTGAACTCTTTTTGAAGATAGGATCTTAAGCCCTCTGTACCTATGACTTCAAGGTTATGGTATGTATAGTAGTTGTAAAGTGTACCCGTACCTCTTTCATATTCAGACATATTCCAAGTATGGGTTGCCATCAAATCTTGGTCCGTCACATTAAAATAATCATAGCTTATACTTTGTATGCCTTCTGATGATACCGGGTCATTCCAAGTCGTATCTACGTGATAATAATTACCATCAAGTTCAATCATGTTCCATGCATGGCCGATACGCACACCATCTGCTTCTGCTGTACCAAACACAATCTTAGAATTAAGCCCTGCTAAATAAGCCATGTATTGAAAGGCTTCTGCATAACCATGGCAAACCGCTTTACCATCAATGAGGGCACCATATATGGTGAACACGGCGTCATCTAGTACTTTGGATTGATCATAAGCCACATGATGAACGATGTAATCATGTATAACCAACTCTTTTTCAAACTCCCCCATATCAGATGTAATCATCTGCCCCACCACTTCTTTGGCTTTCAGTTTTGCCATTTCAAGTTCTGATTTTGTAATTGTATAATCAAATGATATTACCAAAGTATTGCTTCTTCGTGTAATCTTATAAGAGTTGATTACAGACGAATACATGGGAACTTGGTTCATAGTGACCTTTGCATCTTCTATAAGTTCACTCACATCTACATGACTTATTAATGCCATATCAAAGGTTCGGGTTTCTTCCATATCATAAATCATTTTCTCAACATTCTGCACCAAAGCCCTATAAGATACAGGCATGTTCTGAATATTTAAAAACTCAAGTCTCATAATTTCATCGGCTTTATCGATAGTATTTGGAACCGCTTTTTTGATTTGAAGTTGATTCAGTAATGTTGTGTTTTGTGCTTTGACTTTACATAATAGAGCGTTGTAAGTTAGACTGACCATCTCACGCCTTGTGAAAGTCGTCCTCGGCACTGATGACGAAAGGATTCCGATTTCTTTTGCTTTGTTCAGGCTGCTTGACCATGTGAAATCACCTGCAGAATCATCGTAAGCCAATGCTCTTAATAAAAGTGTCACATATTGCTCCCGCGTTACTTCTTCCAGAGCACCAAATTCTGTAGATGATATACCCAAGGTCAATCCATAATTGTATAAATAACCCACATAAGAGGTTGCCCATGGTGATACATCTTCAAAAGGGTGGTTAAAATCTGTCGACATGACCAATTCTTCGTCACCTTTTAGCCTGACGATCATGACCGCTGCTTCCTGACGGGTCAATGATTGATTCAGACCATAGTCTTGTCCGGTTCCCTTAAGCAGACCTATTGCACTTAGGTACTCTGCTTGAGGGCTCAAGACTTCTCCCCCGAAAGCAGAATTGGCAGACACATTAAGGCATAGTGCAAGAACAGCTATTAAACCTATTAGTCTTTTCATAATCTATACCCTCCAAATAGCGCATCATAATGACTCTATTATAATTCACTATCTATCTTATGTAAAGTTTGGTTTCACAACTAGAGTCATTGGTATATCTTTTTTATACCATCTGATTTAGAGTTATGTTATGATAGATGCATAATCTATAAGACATCCGGAGGTAACTTATGTTTTCCGTTAAACGTGGCAACTTGTTCCAAATGATTACCATTACGTATTTTATATTAGGCAACCTTACTCTAGGGACAATGATGAGTGTACTTCAGTTGGAAGTTAATTTTATCTCTAGTATTTTGATTTCTCAGCTTGGTTTTGTAGCTTTATCTGTAGTCACCTACATGATTGTCACAAAATCCCCTGTAAAACCCACCTTGCACTTACATAAAATCCGACCACTCGATGCCTTGATTTGTATTGGTATAGCTTGGAGCATCATGCCTTCTCTCAGTGTTATTAATGTTCTTTCACAATTTTTTGTTCGCAACCAGATTCAAGATGCCTTACTTGCTGTTTTGGATTATCCATATCTGTTTGTTATCCTTTTGACGTCTGTTTTTCCGGCCATTTTCGAGGAACTCTTAACGCGCTCACTGATCATTAGTAATTATAGAAAAGAAACCGTTCTTGTGACTTGTATAATCAGTGGTTTGTTTTTTGGGTTTATCCACCTTAATATTAATCAATTTCTATATGCTTTTGTAATGGGCGCTCTTATGTGCTACGTTGTTTTAATTACTGAGTCCATCTACAGTGCTATGATCATCCACTTTACGATCAATGCTACAAGCACAACCATGCTATACGTTTCTAATTTGGTTATAAAGGCTTTTTCTGACAATGAGCTCTTGATGGGTGAGATTGCGGCCAACACAGATCCTACAAATGCTCAATTAGCCATAATGCTAATTGGTCTTCTCATATATGCATTATTCTTCATACCAATTGCTTTCCTACTTATGCGTTCACTACTCAAAAGAAATAGTAAAGTATTTAAAGGTAGCTTCAAACTTCCAACAGAAGTTTTTATGGGGCTCAATCGCACATCTTCTGCAGATCATGATTTTCAAGACAATATTAAAGAAGCACTAGAACAACCCGAAACCGTAACGTCTTTGGTTCTAGAGGAAAAACAATCCATCTTCACGCCGCCACTGCTCATTACCATTGCCATTTTTATTGTCTTTTCTCTAATTTTAGAATTTTTAAATTAAACATGGTTATAGGGTCAAAACCAAGCATCTTATTGTGAACTATAACGTGCTTCCACCATATTGATGGTCATACCTTCTTTGGTGAATTTCTCTTCATATTCTGTCATGATATTATCTTGAACCCATGGACTGGCATGAAGGTTTCTTGTTTCTCTTAGAATGTGCATATCAAGCGTGTTCATTTCTTCCAAAGAAAAATCAAAAAGTGCTTCGTTATCCGTTTTGAAGCATAATAAACCTTCAGGCTTCAGAATAATCTTGTATTTATTCAAGAAATCTCTATAAGTTAATCTTCTTTTATAGTGCCGTTCTTTTGGCCATGGATCAGAAAAATTCAAATATACTTTTGCAACCTCATTTTCATCAAAAAGCTCTAAAATATCTTGAGCATCATACCGAACAACACATAGATTGTCCATCTGCCCTTCTTCTTTAATTTTTTCCAAGCTTTTTACCAATACAACTGTAAATTTTTCAAATCCAATATAATTGATTGTTGGGTTCTTTTTTGCTTTATCAATTAAGAAGCGTCCCCTTCCCATACCAATCTCAATGTGTATGGGATTATCGTTATTAAAATAGGTATGCCATCTGCCTTTATATTCCATTGGGTTTGCAATAAGTTTTTCATAATCATTAATTCGATTAAAAGCTCTTTTTACATTTCGAAGTCTCATTTTGTCGCTCCTTTATATTTTAACTCTAGGATCTTTCCTGCTATGAACATTTGCATACCTAAAGCAACATTTTATTCTTTCTTCCTTAGCATTTTATCATCGTATCTAAAAAAATGCAAAAAATACCCTACCGCAGTAGAATATTACTTCACGCTGGGTAGGACTAAGCATATTATATAATAAAAGGGGGGATAGTTATTACTGTTTCATCATAGCAAATAAATATGTCTAAATTATGAATTCAGTATATCTTTTCTGTGTATTATTGAAATATTCACAACTTAACTGCTATTTCCACAAGAAAAGAAGCTTTGCTTCGTTATGAGCTCTGCTCATATTTCTGAACGGTTCGAAAGGAAACTTTCTTGATAGTTAATGCGATGCTTCAACGCATTAAAATTTATATACACCATATAGATTACGTTGGTACACTCAGAAACTATATATTGTATGTAAAAGTGCAACTATATAGTTTTGACACTTTAACCAATGATACAACAAATAAGATCTGTTCTACTGAACAGATCCTATTCTCTACTATATTGTATGAGGGAGTAAAATATGAAGGGTTTCACATCAAATGGATGTGAATAAGGGGTACTCTTACTATACCAACTAATTATGTGCGTAATATGAGCAATTTATAAAAAAAGTATGAAAGAATTCTAAAAATTTTTATAGGATTAAAGAATTGATAGAACTTTTAATTGAACTTCAATCAATAGTGTATCGCTTCGAATGCTTCCAAGAAATCAAATCACCTTTTCGAGAATTATCATCACACTATCAAAATCCCCAGTCATCGTTGGCAACCGAAGACCATAGTGCATCAATGTGTCGCCATAAAGCTGTTGTCCATCTTCCATTCGGTAGAGCCCTTTCGGGTCAAGATAACAAAGCTTGATCTTAGGTTCTATATGATTCGGCTTAGCCAGATGTCTGTAATAAAATAAGACAACCTGATTTCGCTCTTTGGATATGAACATCCATGCGGTCCCATTGGTCTCATATGGGCTCATGAGTCTGTAAAAATCACCGAACTGCACAGTTTCTCGGATTAACTTGTATCGGTCTATATAATTTTTTACAGCACCTTTTTCTTCCGTACTTAACTTTGTCAAATCCAACTCAAATCCCAGATTAGCAGCCATTGCTACATATGCTCTCGTATGAAGAGGCGTTTTGCGCATAACCTGATGGTTCGGTACTTCTGAGACATGCGCGCCCATGGTAATTGGTGGATAAAGCATAGATGTCCCCCATTGAATCTTAAGTCGCTCAAAACTATCTGTATCATCACTTGTCCATGTTTGAGGCATATAGTAAAGCATCCCTGGGTCAAAACGTCCTCCACCTCCCGAGCAACTTTCAAAAAGTACATCCGGAAATGCTTTTGTTATTCTATCTAATAAGTCATATAATCCAAGTATATATCGGTGACTGGTCTCCTTTTGATGGTTACTTTGCAAGATGGCTGAACCTACTTCTGTCATATTTCGGTTCATATCCCACTTAACATAGCCAATAGGTGCACTTTCAAGTATTTTTTCCAAAGCAAGATACAGATAATTCCTTACATCCTCTCGACCCATATCTAATACGAGCTGGTTTCTAGCTTCTGAACGCTCCCGATTAGGTATATGAAGACACCAATCCGGATGCTTCCTATAAAGCGCACTGTCCGGTGACACCATCTCAGGTTCAAACCACAAACCAAAATCCATACCTTTACTATTCGCATAATCCGCTAAAACTTTCAAGCCGCTTGGCAACTTTTCTTTGTTAACAAACCAATCTCCCAGTCCTGAACTGTCTGAATCTCTTTTACCAAACCAGCCATCGTCAAGTACCATTAATTCGATACCAAGCCCTGCACTCTCATCAATAAGTTTCTTGATTTTTTGTTCATCAAAATCAAAGTAAGTAGCTTCCCAATTATTAATAAGTATTGGACGCACTTGATGTTGCCACTTACCTCTACAAAGCCTGTCCTTATATATGTTGTGGAATATTTTTGACATTCCGTTTAGTCCTTTATCAGAATAGACCATCACCACTTCAGGTGTATCAAAGGATGTATTTGGTCCTAAATCCCATTCAAAATCAATGGTATTTAGACCCATCTGCATTCGTGTTCCTTCATAACTATTTACAGATACTTCAGACATGAAAGAACCACTATAAATCAGGTTCATGGCATATACTTCACCCACATGCTCGGTTGTATCCGGTCTAAGAAGGGCTATGAACGGGTTCTGTTCATGAGAACTTGCGCCTCTCTTACTGTCAATCACATGGGTACTGTGACCAATAGGAATCCTTGATATATGACGTTCTTTAGCCCATCCACCATAAAGATGCATCAATTCAAATTCTTGATCCTGATAAAAATCTACACTACAGCTTAGGCTTTTTTCCAACTGTATCTTGCGCTTCCCCTCATTTACAAACGTGACGCGGCGTGTTATAACATCATAGTCCGCATACACTGAATAATGTAGGACTATTCCAAGCCCTATTAGATCATCCATAAGCGTAATTTCGAGTGTATCAACCTCATCGCCTTTGTTTGCATATAAAGATGGTAAGCCTTCAATGAATGGTTTACCTTTATAGATTCTATGAGATTTATAAACCGGTGCACATAAGTGATTGCCATCTTCCACTCTGACTTCAAAAGCCGGACTTTGATAGTCTGAGCGACCATAATCCGGATACTCTCTTGGCATAGTGTCAAAAGAAATATATTTGTGGTTTTTTTCCGGATTTGGCGAGAAGCTACACACCTCATATAAATCTACTAAGCACTCAAGATCCGGTGTATGAATCCTTTTGCCCCAGTAGCCATGAACCAAGTGGCGATCTAAGACTACTTCCATCATATAGCTCGTATTTTTCGTGCTAAGATGAAATCGTTTTCTATCTTGTTTGAATTCTATACCCATTTCTTACCCTCCTATTTATATGTTTGATTTAATAATAAACCAGAACCGCCAAGTTCTATGGTATCTCTGCCCAACTTACTGTTGTATACTAAAACGCCAAGTCCTGTATCGATGGCTTGATATAAACTATCCGCAAATGCCCTATCTCGCTCATGATGAGGCCTAAAACTGTGAATATGTTCTATCTGAATCAAGAAACATACATAATTTTTATAGCCTTCTTTCATACCTTTTACTAATTCATTAATATGTTTGGTGCCTCTTATGGTAGGTGCATCCGGAAAAAGAGCTAAGCCTGCCTCTTCCAAAGTTACCCCTTTCACTTCAATAAAACCCTTTTCCAAACCTTTTTCATAGTAAATATCAAATCTGGATGTACCATAGGTCACTTCTCGACTGGCGTGGGAAACTTGTCCAATTTCCCTGATTTCTCCGGCAATGAGCGCTTCATAGATGACTTGATTTGGTACTTGAGAATCAATATTCACCAAGACATCACCTTTATAGATACCAATCAATGAATACCTGGTTTTTCTGTTAGGGTTGTCACTTTTTTCAAGATAGACTTTGACACCTTCTATAAATAATTCCTGACAGCGTCCTGTGTTTTTTACATGTACCTCTTCAGACTTACCATCTATAAATACTTTCGCAATGAAGCGATTTAAACGTTTGACAAATATGCCTTCTACAATGTTTTTGTATCTCATTATTTTAACCTTTCTTTACAGCGCTATAATAAATATAGCATATGGCCTTCTTTTGTCAACTGCCTCGTTTTGCGCTTTCTAATATAACAAAGGAAGCTACAAACCTTGAGGCTGTAGCTTCCTAAAATAATTTAATATTTTAATGGTTTATTACATTGGCATAAGTGCTGCAAACTCTTCAACTGTTGCATCACGCATATAGGCATCAATAATTTGTCTACCTAGTGGGTTTAACTCTTCTGTGTTGAACTTTACAAGTTCTCGTTTGAAGAAGTCTGTAAGAAGCTTTGCACCGGCATCATAAGCTTCATCTCCGATGTTAACTTGATGATTTGTGCGCAATAAACCTTTGGGAATATTATGACCATCTATTCTAAGTGATTTTGGTGAATAACCAAGGGTTGAGCATCTTGATTCTACCAATTGATCTGGTCGGAATTTGGCACTACCCTTTCTTGCTAGGTACTCCCGATCCAACCATTCTGCAATAAAGCCTACCTTAAATGAACCAATATGTTGATTTGGGATTAAAACATATTTTGTGTTCGGTGTATTTTGAATCTGTTCTAACAAGAGATTCGCTTGTGTAACCATTTTGCCTGTTGCAAAAGGCCAGTAAGAACCAACACCTTCGCTACTCATACCACCTGTATCTACAATACTTGGATTCGCATGGCCTCTAGGTGCCACAAGTCGCCACAACCAAGCAAGGGCCGGTGGTAATATATGTAACATACCAACAATACCATAAGTGATTTTATCTTTTGTAAGAGGGGGCATACGAACACCAAAGGAACGAACATCTACCTCAACAGGGTCAGAAATAACGTCTGGAACAAAATGTCTTGGCATAATTACCCTTGGATTTGGACAAGGTACCCCAGGTGCATCCATTTTATGTTCCCATATTAATATAGTAGAGTCCGGAGCACCATCCATATTAAGGAAAATCAATGGTTCTGGTGGATGTATGGTTAGTTTCTCATGTTCAATAGAAGTACCATATTCTTTAATATGGTCAAATCTTAAAAACCAACCGGCTTCAGCATCTGTTACCACAAGCTTACTACCGTTTTGGTAGGAGGGGTGACATAACGCCATGTCATCCGTAACTGGATGCAATTCACATGTATCACCAAGTTCAAGGTATAAACTGTCTTCCGTTATAAGATCAACGCCGAGTAAAACACTACCATCTGACTCACGATGCACTTCCTCGATCATCTCTGATTTACCACCACCGCTGGCACCTTCATGCATAATCACTACAGAGTTGTCATAAGGTGTGGTAACGCGAACCGTTGAAGCATGAGCTGTAATCCAACCTTCCTTCTCACCAATTGATAACAAGATACCATAAACACCTTTTTTAGCACTTGGTCCAGGATATAGGTTAAAAGAATAAACTTCATGAAGGTTATCCAAACGGTTATGTACAACAACTTGTTTGCCATCATAATGTGTGTGCCTAAATACAGGCGCAAGATAAATCACTGCCTTAGGTTCAAATCCTTCACGTAATTCATCAGCCGGTATAAAGCCTTGAAGGTCCGCTAAACCACCGGTAAAGAAAGCTGCATTTTTAGGTCCAATAAGGATAGACTCATAACCACCATGCTTGGCATCCCCTGAAATAAAAGGTAACACAATCAAGTCTTGGGTCTTCAGCCATTCAAAGGTTTCTTTTCTTACCCCTTCGAAGCTTTCACCGAATTTCTCTTTGTATGTTAATTTGTCAGTCGGTAGGTCATCACCTATGTACATGCAATTAGGATCTCTTCTTCGCATATAGGATTCCACATAGTTTACGGATACACCATTTTTACAACGTACAACTTCAACTTCTTCAACAAGCCCTAATCCTTCGACTTCATAATTTACCTTGAAAATCTGTTGACCATTCCCAGTCGCCATATCAAGTATATGGGCTCGGCTTTCAGGGACCGTTACTGATTTTGCGTTTGCAACTATATCCGCTGCGTTTGCATCAAATCTAAACTTTGACAATACGTTTTTACTCATATAATCCTCCTTGAATAATGTGTTGTGGTCTAATACCACTTCCATTGCATCATATATTTTTGTTCTCTACAGCATGTTATATATTTACAGGTCTGATCTAAATCATCCTGAATGTTACCCAAATCAGTTTTGGTTCATTGTTTATAGAAAAAAAGCCCCTGTCAAACTATTTGCGTCTGACTAAGTGGCAACCTTACAACCTGTCATATCAATTATTAGAATTATTGCATTCTCCGTTTTTGCAAGTTTTATAAAATTAAAATTCATTTTTCGTATTATTTGCCTCTAGTAATAATTTATAAGTTATAGAGGAATTCATAGTCTTTATTCCGGTTGTTCTCTTGATGTATCGAATTTTTAATGTATACTTTTTCTAAAAAAAACTCATTATATCGCCAACTTATAGCAAAAACATACTAACCTTTTGCTTGTATCTATAGTTAATTAATTAACTATCTGGCTTTATATATTATTGTATTCATCTAAAATAATAGCACAATCAACCTTGTTTTGCAAGTGAATTTACTTCTTCTTTGCATCTTTGTCAAAAACAAACCCACTAACCAAGTTTTCATACTGGGTTAATGGGTTTACTAATCGACTCTCTTCCTATTAAATGGTATCCGTTTTGCAACCATTCAAATTCTATGCTTCATATTTTAGGAATATCCTCTTTGACCTTATTATAAATTTGTATCGTCTATCTGATTTAGTAGTGCCCATACTTTATCGATTACTTTTTGGACAGTGCCTTCATGAAAGGGATTATCCAGTTCTGCAGACTCAAGTAATCTTAAGAAAGACTTGCTACCGCCTTGATTACATAGATTCAGGTAATCCTCCCATGCTTTTTTTGAGTCTTGGGTTGATTTTACATGAAACTGTACGGCACAAATCAAAGCCAAAGTATAGTCTATATAGTAGAAGGGTACTCTAAAGATGTGCCCTTGTCTAAACCAGTAACCACCACGCCTTAGAAAGTCATTGTCATCATAGTCGATCTCGGGTCTGTATTTGTTATCAATCTCTAACCATTTTTGCTTTCTTTGTTCCGGTGTTGCTTGCGGATATTCATAGACCCAGTGTTGAAACTCATCAACGGCAACACCATAAGGTATAAATTCTATAGGTTTACTTGAATGATCGTAGATAAATTTCTCATAATCCTCTCCAAAAAAGCGCTCCATCCATGGATAAGTTAAGTACTCCATACTCATAGAGTGAATCTCGCATGCCTCTAACGTAGGGAATTGATACTCACTGACTTCGTAGCCTCGACTTTGGTACACTTGAAAAGCATGACCGGCTTCGTGGGTCAAGACCACCACATCATGATCTGTACCATTAAAATTAGCAAATATATAGGGTGCTTGATAATCCGACATATATGTACAATAGCCGCCTGGTCTTTTTCCGTCACGACTGGCCAAATCCATAAGGTTATTTCCCATCATATACTTAAAGAAATCATGGGTCTGAGGTGATAATTCACGGTACATTTTTCCTGCTTCTTCTACCATGTAGGCTTCATCGCCTGCCGGTTTAGGGTTGCCTGTGTTAAAATACAGTGGCGCGTCATAGTAATAGAGGTGATCTAGGCCAATACGTTTGGCTTGCTTTTTCTTAAGCTCAAGTCTTAGTGGTGTAATATACTCATAAACCTGCTCACGAAATTTTTTCACATCATCCGGTCCATAGTCCGTACGCTGAAGTTTATCGTAACCAAACTGGATATAATTCTCATAGCCGAGCTTAACCGCTATTTTGTGTCTTAGCTTTACCAACTTATCGTAAATATCATCAAACTCTGCTTCGTGATCTTCAAAAAAGCGAGTAACTGCTTTTTGCGCTTCGATACGGGTAGCTCTATCATAATCACTGATAAAAGGCGTCATGGTGGACAGATTGTAATCTTTGCCTCTAAATTCAATCTTAGCATTACCTACAAGCATGCTGTAACTTGTAATTAATCGGTTTTCTTCTTGTAAGTCTTCAATAATAGTATCTGAAAAAGTCTTAACCGCTAAAGTAGCCAGATTCATCAGATGTTCGCCATAATGGGCTTTGATTTCCTCTTGCATAGGTGAGTGAACCAGCTTTTGATAAAATTTATGAACGATGCCTTCCATAATTGGGCTTGCGTTGTTTTGATATTCATTTTCTGCTTTATAGAATTCATCTTTCATGTTAATGGAGAATCGAATACTGGCTAAAGTACTCATGGTCTCAACTTCATTACGTATCCTATAAATTTCTTTTATGGCCAAATCCAGTGCCTCTATAGAAGTAGCCTCTTCCATGATAGCAAATTGCTTTTCCATCGCTATATTAACTTCATCAAGATCTATTCTCTTATATTCATAATCATTAAAATTCATATTACACCTCATTTTCTTCTTATTATATCATAAAAAAGCACCTTTATATCACGATATAAGTGATAAAAAAGTGCTTTACAATGTTCCTGGCGGGATTCGAACCCACGGCCCCTCGCTTAGGAGGCGAGTGCTCTATCCTACTGAGCTACAGAAACATATTTATAAATCTAATATAATCTATGCCTTATAAGGGAACATACTATGAGATTATACTAAATTCATAGATAAAAGACAAGTGGTTTCAGCTATAACTTGGTATCCCTAAGTATGTATCCTCTACTATAGCTTCTTATCAAAATCAAATTCAATCTTACCATGAACCCATCCCGAACCTTTAAAACGCATCCCAAGTGTAGGATAACCAATCATATCTTTACTGTTAATAAAGACGTCTAACGAAATAGACATGCAACGAATTTTTAATCTAAAAATTTCCTCATTGGTATTATTATTATGAAAAACACCAATATCCTCAATATCGCCTAGCAACGAATATATGTCATCATGATCACCGACTGGAACAAAAAAGCCTTCAAGTACTGTTAATATGTCTTCGTTTTGAAGCCTTTCTTGTAAGATTTCTGTGGCTTCTGTGGCTTCCTCATCCAATATGGTCATGGCTTCTTCATCGCCTTTTCTTGCTTGTTCCAAGAGTTCTTCACGGATCATCTCTTCTTCTTTTTCAAGGAGTAGATCTGTATCGTCTTTCTCTATAGGTAGAATAACTGTGCCTTCAGTACAATATACAACCAGATGGATACCATTCACATAGATATGGTCATGTTTCTCAGCCATTTTATATTCAACCAGGTTTTGGACAAAAAAGGATATCGGTGTTCCCGACTTAATTTCTTCGCAAAAACCATGGTATACATCTTGTCGATTCAGTTTTATAACATCCACTTCATGGGTATTGGTCAAAAATCTCCCTTGAGCATAGGGAAGCAAAGCATGCACATTTAATGCCTTATTTTCTTCAATACTGCCTCTCACCATTAGGCCAAAATCATCGCCATAACTTTTATAATATTCTACATTTAGGATGCCGGATTCAGACTCCCAAACAAATTTTTCTGTTGGATCTTTAATGGTTTCAGCGACCATACCTTCCGCCTTATCCTTAGTATCAAATTCAGTAAAGCCAAGCGCTCTTATATAAAGAATCATATTATCACCTTTTTCTATCAACAAAACATGCCTCATTCTCATCTTGTGTAAAAACACTATAGCACTAACCCTATTTTTTGTCTATACTTTTGAAGGCTATGCATAAATGAAAACATCATAAAACGTTACAAGCCATCTTTATAAAAACGCTTGTAACGTTTAGGTATTCTTAAAACTCTAATCTTTTGTCTTCTTTTAGGTTTGTGAACTTATTGCTTGAAGTCTAAACAGCTTAATACCATTATCCCAAGTCGCTTGAGTGACTTCTTCTGTGGTAAGTCCTTTGATTTTTGCAATCTCTTCTATGATATAAGGTAGCATGCTGGAATCATTTCTTTGCCCCCTAAAAGGCATGGGAGCAAGATAAGGTGCATCCGTTTCTACCAATAGGTTTTCAATCGGAACCTCACGTACTACCTCGACTAATTTCTTAGCATTCTTAAAAGTAATAACACCACCAATACCTATATAATAACCCAGCTTCACATAACGAAGTGCTGTTTCTACACTACCACTGAAACAATGGATGACCCCGCCTACCTTATGACCTTTATTTTCAAATAATACATCATAGGTGTCTTTAGAAGCCTCGCGGCTATGAATAATCATAGGCAAATCAAGATCTACAGCCAACTTGATTTGATGTCTAAACCACAACTTCTGCACCTCATGGGGTACTGTATCATAATGATAGTCTAAACCAATCTCACCGATGGCTACAACCTTCTCATATACAGACATAGCCAGAAGCAACTCGAGATCATGTTCTTTCATGGTTTGTACATCATGAGGATGTACACCTATTGACGTGTAGATGCTCGAATGCATTTTGGCAAGTTCAAGGGATTGCCTTGAACTCTTCATACTCGAAGCAGTGTTGATGATGATACCTACACCTGTTTCTTTTACTTTTTTTAATATAGCTTCCCGATCCTCCGAAAAGCTTTTATCATCATAATGGGCATGACTTTCAAATATCATGGAATCACTTCCTCTTCTACCTCACTTCGCTACCGGAGGCTATATCACCATCAACAGTACCAAGCTTAAGGTTTCCTTCTTGATCACTTGCTGCAAGTATCATGCCTTCTGATAAAACGCCTCTTAAATTAACGGGCTTAAGGTTTGTCACGACAATCAGCTTCTTCCCAATCATTTGTGCCGGTTCATAAGCATTTGCTATTCCGGATACAATCTGTCTGACTTCTTCACCGATTTTTATCTGTGAGACCAATAACTTATTGGCATCCGGATGCTTCTCACATGCAATGACTTCACCAATCTTCATAACCACTTTTGCAAAATCATCAATACCGATTTCTTCTACTACAACTGGTGGCTTCTCTTTTTTCTTCTGTTGTTTTTGTTTCTTAGGCTTATCATCTAGTTCTTCTGCTAGAGCAGGATTGATTTCTATAAGTTTTTGTTTTTCATCAATTCTGGCAAACAAAACTTCCGCAACACCTACATGTTCACCCACCACTGTTCCTACAAATGTCTGAATAGAATCCCAATCTTTATTGGATGCGTTAATCTGATCTAATATTTTCGATGCCGTTTCGGGCATGAAAGCAGACAATAAAACTGCTGAGATTCGAATGCTTTCAAGTAGGTTATAAAGAACCGTACCAAGACGCTCTTTTTGTGCTTCATCTTTTGCGAGAATCCAAGGACAGGTTTCATCGATGTATTTATTGCTTCTTCTAAGCAAGGTCCAGATGGCATCCATGGCTTCAGCGACTTTTAGCTGATCCATCTTCTCCGCCACTTTACCAGGTGTTTTTAGAGCCAGATCCGTGAGTTCATGGTCGATAGCTTCTGCTTTTGAAGGCGGTTGAATAACACCATCAAAGTATTTCGTTACCATAGCGACGGTTCTATTGACCAGATTCCCTAAAATATTAGCAAGATCCGAATTCGTTCTGGCAATGAGAAGCTCATAAGTTAGTGTACCATCTTGAGCAAATGGCATTTCATGCAACACAAAATAACGCACCGCATCCACACCAAAATGCTTAACAAGTTCTTCAGCGTAGACAACATTACCTAAGGATTTGGACATTTTATCTTGACCCACCATTAGCCAAGGGTGTCCAAAAACTTGCTTAGGTAGTGGTACATTAAGGGCCATCAACATGATCGGCCAATAGATTGTATGGAATCTAAGTATGTCTTTTCCGATGATGTGCACATCCGCCGGCCAGTATTTATTGAATAATAAACCACTTTCGCCTTCAGGATTATAGTTTAGTCCTGTGATATAATTGCTAAGTGCATCAATCCAAACATAAATGACATGGCCTTCATCGAAAGTCACAGGAACGCCCCAATCAAAAGATGTTCTTGAAACACAAAGGTCCTGAAGACCGCTTTTTAAGAAATTATTAACCATTTCATTTTTACGGGATTCAGGCTGTATAAATTCAGGATGGCTCTCAATATGATCCATCAATCGTTTTTCATATTTGCTAAGTTTTAGAAAATAAGCTTCTTCACTGGTTCTTTCTACCGGTCTGCCACAGTCCGGACAGACATTTTCTTCAAGTTGTGACTCCGTGAAGAAGGATTCACAAGGTGTACAATACCAGCCTTCGTAACTGCCTTTGTAGATATCCCCTTGGTCATAAAGTCTTTTGAAGATCTTCTGAACGGTTTTCTCATGTTCTTCATCTGTTGTTCGTATGAACTTATCATAACTCGTGTTCATAAAATCCCATATATGTCTAACTTCTCCTGCGATTTTATCCACATGGGCCTGGGGTGTTATACCTTCTTCTTGTGCTTGCAGTTGTATTTTCTGACCATGCTCATCGGTACCGGTCATAAAGAAGACATCATAGCCTTCTAGCCTTTTAAATCTGGCAATGGCATCTGTTAGAACCGCCTCATATGTATTGCCTATATGGGGTGTTTTGGACGTATATGCTATAGCCGTTGTGATATAGTATGTTTTCTGGCTCATCAAGGTTCCTCCAATATTTATTAAATGACACATGATTAATACATCATATCTAAGTTTTAACATGTCATTTTTCTATCCCCATTATATATGTAACGACTCTAAAAAGCAAGGTTTCAAAGCCCTAGAGTCAATGGGCAATCTTCTTGGACTGGGCTTTTTGTAGAAAATCATACGCTTTCTTATAGTCTCCAAGTTCAAAATAGCACTTACTTAATTCTTCATAGATCATGGATACAATCGTATAGCAGGTCTCATCACTGTAAATCTCAATCGCTTTTTCAAGATAAACAATGGCTTTTTCATATTCTCCTTTGTTCAAAAAGGCAGAACCAAGCACCCGATTGTATCTGGCCAAACTATAGTTGTCATAGTCAATAACATCTACTTTACTACTGTCTTCAATGATGCCATCATAGTCCGCTTCTATAAGCTTAAGGTACATCGTTTGTACTTCTCGGCTTGCGAGAATCTTATTAACCAAATCTTTGCTTTTTTTATGATACGTTTTGGCAAGTTCAATATCCAGGAGGTAGCCACAGACTTCAGCCAATTGTGCATATACTTTATATAGGTATATATCTGATTCCAAGAGCAATTCATTCTCATATTTCAATATCTTTTCATAAGCTGCTTTGGCTTTTTCATTATCCCCTTCAGTCATATATTGATTCCCCAAATACATATAACTGTTCATATATAAATCCATCATCATTTTGCTGCGCATTACAATAGGATTGTGGATCGATTGTTGTTCAATAAGTTTCACACTGGCTACATAGTCCTTGGCTTCATTTAAAGCCATAAGTTCTACAATAATATTAGACAAGCTTAAGTCTTTGTGATTCTCATCCATAAAATAACCCACTGATTTTCCCAATTGTTTGGCCAAATACTCCATTGTCTTCATGGATGGCGTGGCTTGATCGTTCTCTATCTGACTCAGCATATTTCGGGTAATAAAATCACCGGCAAGCTCCTTTTGTGTCATTTGTAAATGTAGTCTGATTTCACGGATTTTCTGTCCTAGTGTCATGTCCTTCATCTGGTCACCTCCTTCAAAATATTACGTATGGTTAAAGGCTCAAAACTATATAGTTTCGATACTTTACCTAACTATGTAAATCTAATTTACTTTTAGTGTACCATTATACCCTGTATTTGGCAATAAAAACCTTTGCTTGACATTATATTTGCAAACGTATACAATAATAGTAAATGATATTTACTTAGTTATGAGAGGGGGATGTCTTGTGTCAGATTGGTGGGAACAACTTAATTCATTACAAAGATTTTTCTATTTTATCGCAATACCTTCTACTGTTATACTCATTATACAATCCATCCTAACACTGATTGGATTCGGTCTGGATACAGATATGGATTTAGATGGGGATATGGATTTCGGCGGTGATGCTGCTTCTGAGTTTGACATGGATTTGGATTCCGGTCCGGGTGGTGACTTTGAATCCTTAAGTGGTATGGCTGATTTTCGTTTTGTAACCTTTAGAGGGTTAATTGCCTTTGCCACCATGTTTGGTTGGATTGGCGCTGCTTTTGCAAGTACTTCTGTGCATTTTGCTATCACCTTGCTACTGGCGCTCGCGGCCGGCTTGTTTAGTATGTTTGTTATTGCATTACTGTTTTATGGTATAGCAAAACTTCAATCCAGTGGCAATTTGAATTACAGACTGGCTATCGGCAAAGAGGCACAAGTTTACATACCAATACCAGGTAATAAAAAAGGGCAAGGCAAAATTCAACTCATGCTTCAAGAACGCTTGGTTGAAGTCGATGCCATCACTGAAGAAAAAGAAGCCATTAGCACCGGTGAAACCATTCTTATTGTGGATATGTTAAATGCGACAACCATGGTGGTTGAGCGTTTAAAATAAATAAAGGCACATCATTGTGTCAAAACATATTAAAGGAGAGAGCATATGGAAATATTAATTGGTTTAGTAATTTTTGTCATACTGGTCTTCATGACGATAATGGCATTATTATCAAGGTACAAAAAGTGCCCGTCTGACAGAATACTGGTTGTGTATGGTAAAGTTGGTAAAGGTGCTTCAGGTGCCAACAAAAGTGCCAAATGTATTCATGGTGGTGCTGCATTTATTTGGCCGATCATTCAAAGCTATGAATTTTTAAGTTTGACACCCATATCTATTAGTGTCGATCTAAAAAATGCACTTAGTAAACAGAACATAAGAATTGATGTGCCATCTAGATTTACAGTTGGTGTTTCAACAGAATCAGGTATTATGCAAAACGCTGCTGAAAGACTTTTAGGCCTTAAGCAAGCAGAGATCGAAGAACTGGCAAAAGATATTATCTTTGGTCAGCTACGTTTGGTTGTTGCAACGATGGATATTGAAGAGATTAATACGGACAGAGATAAGTTCTTAACAGCTGTCTCAAACAATGTGGAATCCGAACTCAAAAAAATCGGTCTACGGTTGATTAACGTTAACGTTACAGACATTAAAGATGAATCCGGTTACATTGAAGCACTTGGTAAAGAAGCTGCTGCAAAAGCCATCAATGATGCCAAAAAATCCGTTGCCGAAAAAAATAGAGACGGATCTATCGGACAAGCTCAGGCTCAACAAGATGAACGTGTTCAGGTTGCCACTGCCAATTCATTAGCCATTCAAGGTGAAAATGAAGCTAAGGTTACTGTTGCTAATTCCGATGCCCTAAGAAGAGAACGTGAGGCTGAAGCACTAAGACGTGCAACTGCTTCTGAAAAAGTTCAGAATGCAAAAGCCCTTGAAGAAGCTTACTCTGCTGAGGAAGCTGCCGAAAAAGCTAGAGCTGCAAGAGAAAAAGCGACCAAAGAGGCCGATATACTTGTTGAAGCTGAGATTGACAAAGCACGCGTGGAGATTGCTGCTGAAGCCATGGCAGAACAAACCCGTCGTCATGCAAAAGGTGAGGCGGATGCAACCTTCTTCAAAATGGATGCACAAGCCCGCGGTATCCAAGAGATTCTTACCAAACAAGCCAATGGATATGACAAGCTTGTCAAAGCTGCCGGCGATCCAAACTCAGCCATCAAACTTATTCTTGCTGATAAGATTGAAGATCTTGTTAAAACGCAAGTGGAAGCCATTAAGAATATCAAAATTGACAAAGTTACTGTTTGGGACAGTGGTGCTCATGCGGCTAATGGTGAAAAATCATCAACTGCTGGTTTCCTCTCCGGACTTATGAAATCCATACCACCTATGCAAGAGATGTTTGATATGGCCGGCATGGACCTACCAAGCTACCTTGGAACCAAACAAGGTGATTCTCCAGTGGATGTGGATGAACCAGAAGTACCCAAGGCTCCAGTTAACGAAGAATAGAATCTGAACAAAGAGGCGACGCTTCAACGCATTAACATAGCATAGAATTTCCTAGAGAAGTACAAAAAAGGGATTGCCACGAGTGCAATCCCTTTTTTATATATATTTTTCTGCTCTATTCTACATTTTAGAATACTTATAGATTAAGACTCTTTATTTGCACTGAAAAATTCTTGCACACTATTTAGTGCCTTGACCAGAACATCCAGTTGTTCACCTTCAAGACGTTTCATGATGGCCTTAATCATCTCATCATGAAAAACTTCATGATGCTTGTATGCATGCATACCTTTTTCTGTCAAAGACACCAAAACTACGCGTCGATCTTTCGCCGAACGCATCCTCTTGACATAACCTTTTTTCACAAGATTGTTGATTGCAATGGTCAGTGTACCAACTGTAACTTCCAGTGATTTGGCTATTGAAGACATATTTTTTTTCTGACTCAGACCAATCATTTCGATAACATGCATATCATTTAAGGATATATCCTTAAAATCATCTGTTATTAAGGCTTTTTCTTCATATGTAAGTATATTATTAAACAGCTTAACCAATAGATCATTTAGTGCATCATAGGCTTCATTCAATGCGCTCACCAACTTTACTTTGATAATCAAAGTATATCGAATCTTCCATCATCTGTCAATTCATTTAGAAACATAAATAACCTTAAGTAAAATACTGTTTTACTTAAGGTTATTTATTGTAGCAAGCTATATATAAGTTTAAATGATGTTATAGCAAACCAATCATATCTTTAACAGAATCAAAGGAGTAACTTGCTCTTGTTTCACTGTTTTGGTAGTCCGCTTTTTTTGTTTCTCCTGAATATACCAACACCGTTGTAATCCCTGCATTGATGCCTGTTTTGATATCTGTATAAAGACGATCACCAACCATAATCATATCCGCTTTATTCAGACCATATTTTAATGCAATACTTTCCACAACTTCCTTATTGGGCTTTCCCATGACCTTCGGTCGCTTACCCGTAGAGGCTTCAATCAAAGCAGCCATTGCACCGGCATCCGGCATATATTTATTATTAGGCAGAGGACAATTAAAGTCCGGATGAGTGGCAATGTATGTAGCACCTTCTGATATGTATTCACAGGCAATCCAGAGCTTTTCATAGGTTAATGTCGTGTCAAATCCAAGAACAACATAATCCACTTCTTGATTTCTTTCTTTCACCAAAGTGAATCCGGCTTTTTCAAATTCTTCTTCCAATGATTTTGTACCTAGTAAAAAAACTTTTGCACCCTCTTTATATTTCTTAAGATATATAGTTGTTGCTTCTCCAGATGTGAAAACCTCTTCTTCTGCTATGTGAAGGCCTAAACGAGTCAACTTATCTACATAGGCACTTTTATTTTTCGAAGAATTGTTTGTAAGGAAGATATATCTTTTTCCCTCACTTTTAATCCTCGCCAAAAACTCTTTCGAACCTTCAATCAACTCTTCACCTAGAAAGATCGTGCCATCCATATCCAGTAAATAGACTGTTTTTTCTTTTAATGTGTTCAATATCAGACCTCCTAATCCTTTTCATCTTTAACTTGTTGATTACCATCGCTAAGTAATCCTAGTGGGTATCATCTGCCTTTACTTAATTTTCCCTTAGGATTTCTAAGCTCTTGGCTTCGCCTAATCCACCGCAGATGAAAAATCCTTTTCATCTTTAACTTGTGGATTACCATCGCTAAGTAATCCTAGTGGGTATCATCTGCCTTTACTTAATTTTCCCTTAGGATTTCTAAGCTCTTGGCTTCGCCTAATCCACCGCAGATGAAAAATCCTTTTCATCTTTAACTTGTGGATTACCATCGCTAAGTAATCCTAGTGGGAAAATTAAGTATTAACTAAATAGATTTAATGTAAATAGTGCAGCACTTTCTGAGTAGGTTACTAATAGTAGGACAATAAGAAGGGCTGCAATAAATGGCCATACTTCTTTTATAAAGTCTTCTAGTTTTACATTGACGATGGAACACACGGTAAACATCATGGATCCAAAAGGCGGTGTTAAACCACCAATCATAATGTTTACGATAAAAATCATTCCAAAGTGTATCGGATCAACGCCGAACATCTTAACGGCAGGTACAAGTAAGGGTGCTAGGATAACGAGCGCTGCTCCACCTTCAATGAACATACCAATGAAGAGTAATAAAACATTGATAACAATTAGTAAGACAAAAGGACTATCGGTCATATTGACTAGGAATTCCGTTATCATTTGTGGGATTCTTTCTAACGTTAAATAATAACCAAAAACTTTTGCACTGGCAATAATGGCCATTACGGCACCGGTACTTTTTACAGTATCCATTAGAATCAATGGAATGTGCTCAAGTTTTAACTTTTTATAAACAAAGAATCCAACGATTGCAGCAAATACAACCGCAATACCTCCTGCTTCTGTAGGTGTAAAGACACCAAAACGCATCCCCATAATAATGGCAAAAGGAATAAAAAGTGCCCATATGGATTTGATAAACTGTTTAAATATTGTCAACGGTGAACACATTTTCTCACGACTGGGCTGATAATTTCTTCTGACCGAGATAATATGTACAGCTATCATCAGTGCTACTGCCATCAAAATCCCCGGCATATAGGCCGCTAAGAACATATCACCTACTGAAACGTTAGCAATTAAAGCATATAATATTAAGTTGGTCCCTGGCGGTATAACAGGGCTAATTGCTGAGGATGCTGCTGTTATGGCTGCTGAGAAAGGCTTTGAGAACCCTTTTCTCTCCATTTCTGGGACAAGTATCTTGGATTGCATAGCCGCATCTGCATTCGCAGAACCAGATATTCCACCCATTAATGCACTAAGTAAGACATTAACTTGAGCCAAGCCACCTTTTGTGTGACCAACCAAGACATCGGCAAAGTCCATCAAGGCCTTACTAATGCCGGAATGGTTCATAACAGATCCGACCATAATGAAAAAGGGTACCGCTAAATATGGAAAGGATTCGACAGCGGTTACAAATTGTTGGACCACCATTTGTATAGGCATAGATGAATTGATAAATACAAAATAGAAAAGAGATGCACCCATAAGGGCAAAGGCTATTGGAATATTAAGAAAAAACAAGATAAAGAGTACGGCTATTGGTAATAAAGCTTCCATAATTAATTGCCCTCCTTATGATCAGTGAGCTGCTCTAATTGTTCTTCAAGTAGATGCTCATCTAAGTCATCTTCAATATCTAGATTAATGTCATGGTTGATAAACATCTTTCTAAAACTTTGTACTAAGAAATAAATGGAGTAAATCGAAATCAAACCAAAAGACATAATAATCGAGGCATAAATATATTTATATGATACCTCAAGAGCTGCTGTAACCTTTGTGGAGCCTTGAAAATATAGAATACTGTAATAGAACATGGTACTTGATAAAACCGTAATAACAAGAGATGTTATAAATACAACAGCCGGTTTTCCTTTTTCGGGTACCAAATTCGTAAGAACTTCCACACCTATTAGCCCTTTGGTTTTATATGCATTGGCTAATCCCAAGAAAATTGTCCATACAAAGCATCCAACTGCAACTTCTTCTGTCCATGTAAAGGTAACCTGTATGAAATACCTTGTAATAACGTTCATGATAACAAGAACCGATGTGATCGATAAGAATATAGATCCTAGATATAGCTCAAAATGTACACCAATATGCCTTAAATGTTTATTCATTGTGACCTCCTATTTTATTCTTTTTCATCTTTAGACCTTAATAACGTTCCTCCTATCGCTATAGGAGGAACGCTATAAAGTTAAAGATTAAAACTATGACTGATTTATTATTATTAATTTGCTTTAATTTTTTCTAGTTCAGCAAGTATGGATTCATAGATGCCTGGCGTCCAGTTTTCAAATTTTGTATATACAGGTGCTGCTGCTTTTTGAAATGCATCTGAATCTACTTCATGGAAAGTTACACCTTCAGCTTTTAGAAGTTCAGCCATTTCACCTTCTGCTTTAACGGTTTCATCTAAATTATCTTGCATACCTTTTTCAAATTCTTCTGTAAGGATTGTTTGTTCTTCTTCTGTTAATTTATCCCAGAGCTTTGTTGAAATTGAAACCGCTGAAACACCTAATAAATGATTGGTTAAAGAGTATTCTTTAACGTTTTCATATTGTTTAGTTCCGTAGTATGTCATGATTGAACCTTCAATACCGTCAAGAACGCCTTGTTGAATCGCTGCATAAGTATCAGGATAAGGCATTGCTACTGGATTTCCACCCATTGCTTCAATTGTATATGTATACAACTGGCTGGTGGGAACACGAATGTTCAGACCCTTCATGTCTTCTGGTTTTGTTATTGGAGTTTTTGTCATCATACTTCTAAAACCAAATACCCAGTCCAAAGAGAGTACTTTAATGCCATAATCTGCTTCGATTTTCTGATTCATCTCTTGTACAAGTGGTGTTTTGGTCATAGCAAAATACTCATCAAAATTTTTGTATAAGAATGGGCCGGTTACTGCATTGTAATCCGGTACATAGTCGCCAAGGAAGTTAACGCCATCAACCAAAATCCAGTCAGACCCTTGAACGATTTGCTCCATACCATCTTTACCGATTGGTAGAACGCCATTAGTAAAAAGTTGTAATTCAAGTGAGCCACCACTTCTTTCATTGATTGCATCAACAACTTTAACTAAAGAAATAGCTGTTTGCTCATTATCAACAAATTTTGTACTTACTGTGATTACCTTTTTTTCTACAGGTGTTGCTGGTGTTTCTGTTGTTGTTTCTTCAGTTGCTGGTGTTGCTGGTGTTGTTTCAGCAACAGGTGCTTCTTTTGCCCCACAACCTGCTAGTGACAAAATTAGAACCAATGCCATTAAAATTGATAAAAACTTCTTCATTTTACTTCCTCCCGATTTGAATGTTTTTTTGATACTATCTTGCTTCATGCTGCATTTAGTACTATAAAAACTATATAGCTATTTAATAAAAACAACAATCAACTATCCTGTTTTTTTGTTGAATAATATGAACACACTTCATAATTTATGTCTTTTCATGTATTTATAAACATTAAATTCACTTTTATCTTCTATTCTATGGATAATTTATACAGTTACTCTTTCTTAGAGAACAAGAAAAAAAGCCTCAAAGGCTTTAACCTTTGAGACTTTATCCATAATCCTATATTATTGTTTAGGAAATCATCGTCGCTTCCTTATTGTTGATACGGGTCATGCAATAGTGGATGATATCACTTCTTTTGATGATACCAATGAAAATATTCTGATCATCGACAACTGGCACATAAGCTTGTGTCGATGCCATATCAATAATTGAATCGATACTAGATCCAATGGAAATAGCGTTAATATTATAGTGACGCTTAATTTTTCTTAAGCTTTGCTGTTCAATAATCTCTATGCTGTAGTTACAATGGTCTTTTAGATGCCAAAGTATATCACCTTCAGATAACGTGTCAACATACCGTCCCTTTTCGTCTAATACCGGCAAACTCGTGTACTTATGTTGTTTCATAACTTCTAGAGCTTGCCCCACTGTGAACTTCTTTTCAAGTGTGATAACTTCACTCTTTGGTGTTAAAAAAAACGCAACATTCATTAACTCACCCTTTCTAAACTCAACCTAATACATTTACACTCTATTACAATTATAGCATATTAATATGAATGGAATATGTAAAAACTATATAAAAACTATTAACAAGGAAAAGTGGTGAAGCCACGTTATGAGCTTTGCTCATATTTCCGAACTGTTCATAAGAAAGTATCTTTGACGCATCATGTCAGTCTTCAAGACATAATGCTAATTATTATACTTTCTTATAGAACAAGGCAAAGCGACTTTGTCGCGTTTTGCTTGCAAATCGTTCATGATAGGGAAAGTGGTGAAGCCACGTTTCGAGTTATGCTCCCAAGAAAAGTTTACTTACAAATGCTTTCAATGTTACTGCGTTGCCACCTGAACGCTCTATTTCTTTGACAATCGCCGATCCGACAATAACACCATCTGCAATTAATTCCAGCCGTTTGACGTCTTCATAATTTGTGATTCCAAATCCAATAGCTACCGGCAAACGTGTCTGAGATTTAACATCGTTAATATAGTCCTCAATATCGTTTGCAAACTCTGAAGTACGACCTGTAACACCTAAGGATGAGACACAATAGACAAATCCATTACAATCACTGGTAATAAATGGTACTCTATCTTTTGAAGTTGGCGCCACTAAAGGTATCATCTCTACACCGTATTTTTTCATATATGGCAATACTGCCTCTCGTTCTTCATAGGGAATATCCGGAATAATTAAGCCGTCAATACCCACCTTTGCGCATCTTGCAATAAATTTTTCTACGCCGTAAACCATCAATGTGTTGGCATACATAAGAAAAAGCAACGGTATATCGGTAGCATTCCTACACCTTGCTGCAAGGTCAAATACTTGCTCTACTGTTACACCGTTAGCCAAGGCTCTTGTGGAAGCTGCTTGAATAACCGGTCCGTCTGCCAATGGATCCGAATATGGAACACCGATTTCTACAATGTCTGAACCGCCTTCAATCAAAGCTTTGACCAATTCAAAAGTCTGATCGATACTCGGATCTCCCGCAGTCAAAAAACTGATATGGGCTTTTTTACCTTCTTTTCTTAATTTCTCAAAAGTTGCTTCTATTCGATTCATATGATTGCCTCCTATTTGTTTAGTTTTTCAAGACCCGTCTTGCCGTCTCTAAAATAGTCCATAACAGTATGTGTATCTTTGTCGCCTCGTCCGGAAAGATTGATGACAATAAGTTCTTCAGGCTTCATTGTTGGGGCAATTTTCATAGCATATGCTATAGCATGAGAGCTTTCAAGGGCTGGAATTATTCCTTCTATCTTTGACAATACTTCAAAACCGTCTAATGCTTCTTGATCCGTGATCATTTCATATGTTGCTCTTTTAACATCTTGTAGATAGGCATGTTCCGGTCCGACACCAGGATAATCAAGTCCTGCAGATATGGAATGCGCCGGTATAATATTCCCGTTTTCATCTGTAAGTAGCATCGTTTTCATGCCATGAAGAACACCTAACGTACCCCCTGCTGCTTTATTAAGTACCACAGCATGCTTACCTGACTTTACACCTAGGCCAGCGGCCTCAATACCAATTAGATCAACTTCAAGGTCCTCAACAAAGGGATAAAATATGCCCATCGCATTGCTACCACCACCTACACAAGCAATAATTTTATCCGGTAGTCGTCCTTCTTTTTCAAGTATTTGTCTTCTGGTCTCATCGCCAATAACCCTTTGAAAATCTCGAACCATCGTCGGATAAGGATGAGGCCCGACCACAGATCCTATGACATAGAAGGTATCTTCCACCGTCCTCACCCATTCTCTAATGGCTTCATTGGTCGCATCCTTAAGGGTTGCGGTCCCTGAAGTGACTGTAACGACCTTAGCTCCCAAAAGTTCCATCCTAAATACGTTTAATTGTTGTCTTTGAACATCTTCTTCACCCATAAAAACAGTGCACTCCATGCCAAAAAGTGCCGCACCGGTTGCTGTGGCAACACCGTGCTGCCCTGCTCCCGTTTCTGCTATCACCTTTTTCTTTCCCATTCTTTTTGCTAAAAGAATTTGGCCAAGTACATTATTGATCTTATGTGCGCCTGTATGATTAAGATCTTCCCTTTTTAAGTAGATTTTGGCACCTTTTAAAGTCTCTGTTAAACGCTGTGCAAAATATAAAGGTGTTTCTCTGCCAACATATTCTTTAAGATAATAGCGATACTCATCCATAAAAGTTTTATCTTTTGAGTACTTTTCAAAAGCCGCTTCTAATTCCTTTAAGGGATACATGAGCGCTTCCGGTACATACTGCCCGCCAAACTGTCCAAAATTCTTATTCATCTTCCATTTCCTCCTCGTAATGCTTAATTTTGTTAAATAACATATCCACTTTTAAGGGATCTTTCATTAAGTTTGTTTCTAGTCCGGAATTAAAATCCAACACATCCGGAACTAAGTTTTCCAAGACGGATAAAATATTATCTGGTGATAATCCGCCTGCTAATATCAATTTCTTGGGTATATCTCCGTATTCATTGACCCACTGATGATTAAAAGAGTGACCTGTACCACCTGTTGAGCCTTTATAGTATGTATCAAGTAGTATCCCGTCACAATCGGGGTATTGCTTAATCTGCATTAAACTTGTCTTGTTTTCAACCGGTATACTTTTCCATACTTCTATAGGTATTTTTATTACTTCATCATTGGTTTCTTTGCCATGAAGCTGCACCACATCCAAATCACATTCTACGATAGCCCTATAAATCTCTTCGTAAGTAGCATCCACAAAAACACCAACCACCTTAATGTCTTTACGCATCATAGACCTTAATTTTTTTCCTTTTTCCAAGGTCACTTGTCGTTTACTCGGTGCAAAAATCAGACCCATATAGTCCACCGGATATCTATTGACCAATGCGACTTCCTCTTGGGTTTTTATCCCACAAATCTTAACGTCAAACATCTTAGCCATTATATGCCTCCTTAAAGGCTTTCGCCATCAGACCGATATCCCCACGCATAAAGCTTTCGCCCACCAATATGCCATCTATATCAACTTTTTTTAAAATAGCAACATCTTCCGGTTTATGTATGCCACTTTCACTTATGACCAATCGATCTTTGGGCACATAACGCCTTAGCTTTAATGTGGTTCCTAGATCTGTTTTGAAGGTTTTTAGATTTCGATTGTTGATACCTATAATCCTAACATCTCCTTTAAGAGCTCGCCTAATTTCATCCTTCGTGTGTGTTTCTACCAATACGTCCATGCCAAGACTTTTAGCCAACATGCTGTACTCTCTTAGCTGTACATCCGTAAGAATGGCTACAATCAATAGGATACAACTTGCGCCAATGGCTCTTGCATGATAGATCTGATTGGCTTGAACAATAAAATCTTTATACAAAATAGGTAAATCAACTGTGTTTGCCACTTTAGAAAGATAGCGGGCATGACCCATAAAAAAATCTTCCTCTGTCAAAACAGAGATAGCATCCACTGAATGTGCATACTCCTTTGCTAGAGTAACCGGATCAAAATCCTCTTTTATCAAACCTTTAGATGGTGATGCTTTTTTTATTTCTCCAATTATAGATAGGCCATTTCTTGCCATCGCATCATAAAAGGAGGGTGGTGTTTTGGTCATGGCTATTTGCTGTATCAACGCTTCGATTATTAAGGGTTGATCTATTAGCCTTTTTTCTTTTTGTTTAACAATATCTTTTAAAAATAATCTTTTTGACATAAATTCACCTCTTACCTAAAATTCTTGAGTTTTAGCAACAAATGCTTCAAGTTTTGATATGGCAAGTCCCGTGTCGATCATCTGCTTTGCTAGCTCTATACCTTCCTTTATATCTTTTACCTTATCCGCTATATATAGTGCCGCACCTGCATTTAATACCAAAATATCTCGCTTAGCACCTCTAATTTCTCCATTTAAAACTTGCTTAAGAATTTGAGCATTTTCTATGGCATCCCCACCTTGAAGTTCTTCTAGAGTGGCCCTATTAATACCATAGTCTTCCGGTTTGATGGTATAGTTTATAATCTTACCATCTCTAAGCTCAGACACAAACGTCTCATCGGTTACCGTAATCTCATCTAGACCATCTTTTCCGTGGACCACCATAGCTTTTTGTACACCCAAGGCTTGAAGCACTCTGGCAAAAGTATCTGTCAACGCTTTGTCAAAAACGCCAAGGACTTGGGATTTTGCATTTGCAGGATTGGCTAATGGTCCCAACATATTAAAAATCGTTCTAAAACCTAAAGCTTTTCTGGTTGGACCCACATGACGCATAGCACTATGAAAAGTAGGTGCAAACAAAAACCCAATCTGTATTTCATCCACGCAACTCTTAACTTCTTCCGGTTTAAGATCTATTTTCACACCACAAGCTTCAAGAACATCCGCACATCCACATTTGCTGGATACCGAACGGTTACCATGCTTTACCACAGATACGCCGGCGGCGGCGGCTACTATCGCTACCGCTGTGGAAATATTATAAGTGCCACTGCTGTCGCCTCCTGTGCCACAAGTATCCAGCGTTTCCGGATCTTGCAAATCAATAGGCAATGCCTTTGCCCTTAGAACTTTAGCGCCGGCTACAATCTCTTGAATACTTTCTCCTTTAATTTTTAAAGCTGTCAAGAAACTGGCAATCTCAGCATCACACTTTTCGCCACTCATGATTTCATTCATATAGATCATCATTTGTTCTTCACTTAAATCTTGTCCAATCATCAATTGATCTAATAATTGATTTGCCATAGTTATACCTCCTCGCATGCCATATTTACAAAGTTTTCAATAATTTTTTTGCCATTTGGTGTTAATATTGACTCAGGATGAAACTGAAGGCCATAGGTCAAATGGGTCTTATGTTTCATGGCCATAATCTCACCTTCATCGGTCATGGCCAAAACATCAAAACAGTCTGGCAAGGTTGTATATTCAACCACTAAAGAATGGTACCTTGCAACCTCTAGATTTAAATCCATGTCACGAAACAGTTCATTCTTGACTAAGGATATGTTAGAACACTTACCGTGATAAAGTTCTTTTGCATGTATAACCTGACCACCAAAGGCCTGTCCAATACATTGATGGCCCAAACACACGCCAAGTATGGGAATCCTACCGGATACTTTCCTTATGATATCAAGACAATGCCCAGCAGCATCCGGTGTCTTGGGACCGGGAGATAAGATGATTTTATCCGGATTTAATTTGAGCAATTCTTCTGCAGTTATTTTGTCGTTTCGAATAACCCGTATATCCTTTTCATAGGCTCCTACAAACTGATAAAGGTTATATGTAAATGAGTCATAATTATCAATGAGTACAATCATAGATGCCTCCCTTTCCTATGCATGTATGGCTCTGATTTGAGCCTCGGCTTTGTTTCTAGTTTCCTCATATTCCTTGGTCGGGTCTGAATCCGCCACAATACCGGCGCCCGCTTGAATGTATACTTTATTATCTTTGATGACCATGGTTCTTATGGCGATACACATGTCCATGTTCTTGTTATATCCAAAATAACCAACTGCACCACCATATATACCACGCTTAGTTTCTTCAAGCTCTTCAATAATCTCCATTGCCCTAATCTTAGGTGCACCTGATAATGTACCTGCCGGAAGAAAACTCATAAGAACTTCAAACATGTCCTTATCTTCATCTTTTTCTCCTTCTACTAAGGAGACCAAGTGCATGACATGTGAGTATTTTTGAACTTCCATGTAACTGGTCACTTCTACAGAACCAATCTTGGCTATCTTCCCCATATCATTACGACCCAGATCTACAAGCATATTATGTTCTGCTCTTTCCTTATCATCTTCTAACAGGTCCTTAGCCAGTTCTTCATCTTCGATTGGTGTCATACCTCTTTTTCTGGTACCGGCAATAGGACAGTTCTTGATATGATTGCCTTTCATTTCTACTAACATTTCAGGTGATGATCCAACGATATAGTAAGACTGAAAGTTAAAATAAAACATATAGGGGGAAGGGTTCATTCTCCTTAGTTTACGGTAGAGCTTAAAGGGTGATGTTGTACAAGTAGCACTCCATCTTTGTGACAAAACCACTTGGAAAATATCCCCTTCATAAATATATTCTTTTGCCTTAATCACTGCATTCTCATAGACTTCTTGACTAATGTTACTTACAAAATTCAGTTCTTCCTCTGTTTTGTTCTCTTCCAACTTAGTTTCTCTTTTTAATTTTTCTTCTATGCCTTCAATGCGTCTTTGAGCTTTTTTTGCACCTGAATCTGTTGCTTCTTCCAACACCACAATATGCAATTGGTTAAAAAAATGATCATAAGCTAATATTTCAGTAACAAACATAAGATGCAAGTCCGGTGTTTGAAGCTCATCCGGATTAAGCCTGGGAAGATCTTCATATTGCCTGATCATGTCATACCCGACTGAACCTACGGCACCTCCAATAAAAGGTAAATCCGTCCTATTGTCCACCGCATACTGATCGATCTCTTTTTTTACAATATCAAGGGCTCGGCCTTCATAGTTTATGGTTTCGCTCTTTGTTGCGATTTCCACCTTATTACCATAGGCCTTAATTACCTTATCCGGATTACAAGCCATAAAAGAGTAGCGACCTTTGGGTTGTTCCTTACTTTCAAGAAGAAATCCCATTTCATTTCTAACATATTTTGAGTATAAGGTAATCGGTGTTTCAGTATCACAAGCTTTAATATGTTCATAGGTTATTAGTTTTTTCTTGTTCATCTTCTATCCTCCATTTTGTTTGTCCTATAGTAGACCTTTTTCAGAGTATTAAAAAAAACCAAACCCTTCCCTTCTATGGGACGAATTGGTTTCGCTATGCCACCCAAGAATATGATTATCATGGTAAACTGCTTTTATAAACCCCTATAAAAACAAAAAAACACCTCGTCTTGAGACGAAATGCCATCGTAACCACTCAAATAATATCTACTGTCTAACAGATACGGAATAAATCGATATCCTGACTCTATAACGGGAGTTCCCGGCTCAAGCTACTGTAACTTCACTCTGCATCTCATGGAACCATTCTCATACTTTCCTTGTACCGTACCTCACACCAGTCGACGGCTCGCTTGACAATTCCAGTCTACCAACATATATCGTAGACGATATGATACTTTTTCCAATCACTGATTTTTACATTTGTTTTATGTAGTATAACACAATCCTTTATTACTGTAAAGTGATAATTTGACAATTTCAGATTTTCTTATCCTTTTCTCCTGTCTTTTCTTTTGTAAAGACATTCATGCATTTATTTTTACATTTTACTTGATTTTTATTAATAATTTTGATAAAATACTTCTTGGAGAGTTAATTAAATAATATGAATAGGGGTGATTTTATGATTTCCACAGGTTTTGTAAGAAGGGTGGACTCACTTGGGCGTATAACTATACCTTGCGAGTTACGAGCCCAAATTAATCTTTCTGCAAGAGATGCAGTTGAGATCTTCCAAATTGATGATTCATTTCTTATGAAGAAGTATGCACCTTGTGATATCTTCACAGGTGAAATGGATGAATTGATTGAATTTGAAGGAAAAAAGATTTCAAAAAATTCGATTCTTAAAATGGCACAAATTGCAGGTTTCACGATTGTTTAAGCATAGCAATCTGAACAAACTTGACTTACTTTGAAAACATCATAAGCGTATTCTATACTCAAAATAAAGGACCGTCATTGACGGTCCTTTTCAACGACATATTTTAGTTGTCCACTATCTTATAGGTATGATCTGTTAGTGTAAACATCTCTTCAAATCCGGAAGACATCCTAATCTCATAATCTTGGTCTATGTATAAGCATTCCACACCATCAATAGATTCAATAAGATCTAGACCTTCCTTTTGATTCATTGTAAATAAGAGCGTCGAAAGTGCATCTGCATCCATAGATGATTGAGTTACGATGGTCACTGATACCGTTTCACCATCAATGGGATAACCGGTGTTGGCATCAAAAATATGATGGTAGGTCTTGCCATCTTCTTCAAAGTAACGTTCATAAGGTCCCGATGTAACCACTGTCTTATCTTTAATCTCTACATATCCAAAATTAACATTTCTTTGATCATATGGTGTTTGAATGGCTATTTTCCATTCGTCACCGTTGTCTTTTTCACCATAAGCATATACATTTCCACCAAGATTAATAATCGCTTTGCTAATACCTTCATTTCTTAATAAAAGTACCAACTCATCAGCAACAAACCCTTTGGCAATAGCACCTAAATCAATGGACATATCTGTTTTGCTTAAGTAAACGGAACCTTCTTGCTCATCGAGTATAATAGCTTCATAATCTACGTAATTTAGCTTTTGTGTGATCTCGTCACGACTTGGAACCCTTGCCTCTTCTGTTCCTATACCCCATAAATCAACAATGGGTCCTATAGTAGGGTCAAAACTCCCTTTTGAGAGTTTTGCATACATCAATGCTCTTTCGACTACCTTGTAGGTGTCTTGAGATACAACGACCGGTTTTATACCTGCATTTTGATTTATGAGGTCCACTTCGCTACCTGCAATGTGCTTTGACATTAATGTTTCTATTTCATTAATCCGATTGGTCATGCGTGTGAAAATAGCTTCCGATCCCTCATCATATAAGTTAATCGTTATGACCGTATCCAGTGCGTAAGTTGTAATAGACTCAGAAGTACTGTTATCCTTAGCTGCACAGCCGGTGAAGAATAACAGCAGACTTATGAGCATGCATAATCTCTTTAACATCACTTTCTCCTAATCTATAAAATACTGATAAATTTCCCTTTTAGGTTTATCTCTATCTTTTGCGATGGCTTTGATCGCATCTTTTTTATTCATGCCTTGATTTAAATAATGTTGAAGATGATCCTCCAAAGTTAAGGCTTCATATAAGGTATTTTCTTTTGATTTAACTTGCTCAAGGGGGCACCCGGCAATAATTAAAACATATTCACCTCTAGGATCATTGGATTTGTAATATTCTATGGCTTCATTAAGTGTCCATTTTAATACTTCTTCGAACTTCTTGGTCAATTCGCGGGTAATGACAACCTCTCGGTCGCCTCCAAAAAATGTTGTCACTTCGTTTAAAAAGGCTTTAAGTCGATGTGGTGCCTCATAAAAAATCATAGTTCTGGTCTCATTAGTTAGATCTTGTAAACGCTCAGCTCTTTCTTTCTTCCCTACCGGCAAAAAACCTTCATATACAAAACGTCGCGTATCCATACCCGATAAAATTAATCCATTAATCAAAGCTACAGGTCCTGGGATTGATGTAACCGGTATACCCGCTTCTTGGCATAAAATGACCAAATCCTCACCAGGATCCGATATACCCGGCGTTCCGGCATCCGTTACAAGAGCAATATTTTTGCCTTCAATGAGGTCTCTAAGAATATCCGGACCTTTTTGCTGCTTGTTATGCTCATGATAGCTGGTCATTGTCTTATGAATCTCATAATGGTTCAGTAGTTTTATAGTATGTCGTGTATCTTCCGCCGCAATATAATCCACTTCCTTAAGGGTTCTAATAGCTCTATAACTCATGTCTTCCAGGTTACCTATTGGCGTTGCAACCAAATATAATATACCCATATGTACCTCTTTTCATTTTGAAACTTCTTATTGATCCAACATTGTTTATTGGGTCAAAACTAAGTATCACTAAGTTCAACTATATAGTTTTGACACCTTAACCAACATTATAACGCACTAATAACCGTAAATGCTATAGATTTCGTCGGTATAGATACCTTCTGATGTGTATACGATTAGAGGCTTTTCAACTTTCAGAAAGGGATTACCCCCTCTAACAGATTCAATCAGTACCATATTGGCTTCACTTCCAACCTTTGGATGAACCATCTTCAAGCGTTTAGGTTCCATTTTGTAGATTCTAAGTAAAGTTATAATGTCAATAAGCCGGTGAGGTCTGTGAACCAAATAAAATCTGCCGCCCACTTTGGTCAATCGACTCGCTTGGGCTATAACATCTTCAAGGGTGCACAGCACTTCATGTCGTGCTATGGTTTTAGCACTATGTTCATTGGTTATACCTTTCCCCACATCCATATAGGGCGGGTTACAGGTTACCACGTCATAGTTGGATAAAGGAAGCAGATTTTCCGCTTCCTTTATGTCACCATGGATAATTTTTATCTTTTCGTCTAATTGGTTCATCAAAATACTTCGCTTGGCCATATCCACGTTTGCTTCTTGGATCTCCAGACCGGTAATCTGCTTAGGACCAAACCTACCTTCAAGAAGTAAAGGTATAATCCCGTTACCGGTTCCAAGATCTAATACCACATCGGTCGTTTTTATATTGCAAAAACCGGCCAGTAGAACAGCATCCATTCCAAAACAAAACATAGCTTCATTTTGTATTATCTTATAACCTTTGCGATGCAAATCATCTAAACGCTCTTCGGGTTTCAACTCTTCTATCATCTTAATTCCTTTAACTCTTTTTTTTATCTTCCTGTGGCTTCTTTTGAGGATTGTTCACGCGCTTACCTTTGTTCTGAGGCTTACCACGTTTTGGTCTATGTTTCTGTTCATGCTTTTGCTTTTGACCTTCCTGATTATCCTGTTCTTTTTTCTTTTCTTCCCGTTCAAGGGCTTCTAACCTTCTAAGTTCATCTTCTTCTTCTTTTGTAATTTGAGCCTGACCCTTTTTTCGATTTGGTTTTTGTATTATAAGATCTTCGATCTTAAGCTGCACGATCTCCGGATCACCATCCGGTTTTCTGATTACGATTTTAACCAACTGACGAATAATGTTGGTATTAATTACCTCACCCATAAGACCGGTTTCTTTAACTTTAACTATATCACCGTAATTGGGTAAATTTTTATTTAAGTATTCATAGGTTTCTTCTTCATATTTCAAACAACACATTAAACGTCCACAAACACCAGATATCTTAGTCGGATTCAGGGAAAGGTTTTGTTCCTTTGCCATTTTTATGGAGACTGGATGAAAGTCTGTCAAGAAACTATGACAACATAAAGCTAAACCGCAGATACCGATACTTCCGATCATCTTGGTCTCATCTCTAACGCCTATTTGACGTAACTCAATACGTGTTTTAAAAACCGCGGCCAAATCTTTAACCAGTTCTCTGAAATCAATCCGACCATCAGCAGTAAAATAAAATAACAGCTTATTGTTGTCAAAGGTATACTCGCAGTCAATAAGCTTCATATCCAGGTTATGTTTACGAATTTTTTTATTGCAAATTTCATAAGCTTCCCGTTCTTTTTTCTTGTTTTCTGCTTCGGTTTGATCGTCTTCAGTTGTCGCCATCCGAATCACTTTTTTAAGGGGTTGAATCACATCATTTTCTTCTATCTCTCTGTTACCAAGTACAACATGACCATACTCGATACCTCTAACCGTTTCGACAATAACACATTGCCCAGGTTTTATATCAAATGATGCCGGGTCAAAATAATAAATCTTGCCGGCTTTTCTAAATCTAACGCCTACTACTTTAATCATAACTTCTCCTTTAATTTCATTCACCAATGAAATGGATTTATTTTGAATTCATTGCTTGAATCAGCATCACTTCCACGAGCAAAGTGAAGTTGATATGCAATCGATCATATTTTCTGATTTGTTCTATACCTTCAATCAAGCTACTTATCCTATTATACGACAAATAGGGTACTTGTTTCAACAACAGATTCTTATTGTCCATATGAATCAAGGGTTCCAAATCCCCAAGGCTCTTAATAACCATCAAATCTCTTAGCCACGTTAACATAAGATCTAGGAAGTCCTGTTTTTCATCTTTATATTTTTCAAAGACTTCTACTTGTGCCATAGCCTCTACTTTATCATTATTAGATAGGGCCGTCATAACTTGAATCATATCCTTACGCATTTCGTGAAAGCTTTCAGAATGCCTTAAAGCTAAGGCTCTACCCATATTTCCTCTTGCAAAAGAGGCGTATAGCTTTGCCTGATAATCCGGAACACCTAAGTCCTTCTCCAGATAATCTTCAATACATGTTTGACTTAAAGCTCTAAGACGAATGACAACACACCTTGACAAGATGGTTGATAAGAAAGTATGGGTGTGGGTGGCCAATAAAATAAATCTCACATGAATGGGAGGTTCTTCTAAAGTTTTAAGCAAGGCGTTCTGAGCCTGTATTGTCATTTTCTCTGCTTCGTGTATGATATAAATCTTATAATCATACACATATGGCTTAATAAAGACGTCTTTATTAACTTGCTCTCGTATATCATCGACGCCGATGCCGGTCTTCTTGCTGGCACGAATATGGATGACATCCGGGTGATTGCCACTGTCATATGAGTGACACGACCTACAAGCATCACAAGCCTCAATACCATGAGCCTGACATTGCATGACTTTTGCATAGGTATTGGCCAATCTTTTCTTGCCCTTACCGCCTTCACCTTCTATGATATAGGCATGGGATATTTTATTCAGTTTTATAGCATTTTGAAAATGTTGGATGACCTCTTCATAACCTTTTATCTCATCAAATCTATACATAAGCCGTCTCCTTTTGACATGTCTTATCATATCACTATTGCAACCTTTTTTAAAGCAAATGTACATAGTTTATAACCATTCTTTTTCTGGCTAAGTCTATATTCTACAACACGTTGTTAAGCCATGCCGCCTCTGCTATAATGGTTTTATGCAATATTAATGATAATAGGAAGGTAGACCCTATGAAAATATTACTTGTAGCCGATCAAGAATCTAGGTACATATGGGATTTTTTTGACCCAAAGCGTTTTGAGAACATTGATATCATCCTTTCTGCCGGCGATCTAAAGGCCAGCTATATGGAGTTTATCAATACTGTTATGCGAAAGCCACTTTACTACGTTCATGGTAATCATGACCATAGTTACCTGGATACGCCACCTATGGGGTGCATAAATATCGAAGATGATTTGGTTGTTATTGATGGGATACGTATACTTGGGCTAGGCGGATCCATGCGATACAAAAAAGGGCCGATGCAATATTCTGAAGCAGAAATGGTCAAACGTGTTCGCAAACTTAGACGTAAAATTGATAAGCATAAAGGCTTTGATATTCTTCTGACACACGCTCCCGCTAAAGGCCTCGGTGATGGGGATGATTTATGTCATCAAGGATTTATGGTCTTCAATCAGCTTATGGATATCTATAAACCTTCATATTTTCTCCATGGGCACCAACACCTTAATTATAATTTAAACGCAAAAAGAATACGTCATTACAAGGATACAACCATTATTAATGGCTATGATTATTATATTTTTGATTTTGAATCAAACGGCTTTTCCTATGATAAGAAAAATACCCCAAACTCGGATTTTGATTCTGGCTTATGGCTCAAGAAATTCTTGTCTCCAAAAAAACAATGAGTGTCTTACTCATTGTTTTTTTATTAGGATTATCATGATCTTAATACTTTTTTTTCACACTATAGAGCTCTAGGAGTTTATGGTTTTGTTCCCTTGCGTTGATACTTGGAATACTGCCATTAACACCATAGACAAACCAATCCATATCAAGGATGGCTTCGTTACTGATATGGGTACCTGCTTCTACCACTAACTCTTTTTTCTGATTGTATATAGGACCAGTGAAGGGGTGATGCACACCATCAACAATCATTTTTTTCATAAATGTTACACTGTTTATTAACGGCTCCGGTAACTTGGATTCAGAATACATGATATCAACAACACCGGCATCCATTCCCCACCAGTAACTAATGGCACGTTCATTGTTCCCGAGTAATCCACTGATTTTGTTATAGTTACCGCTCATAATATTTCTTACAATCTTTTCATAAAAGACACCCCAATGCCAATGAGGACTTGCAAGGCAAATAGGCTTTTGACCATTACGTAGCTCATCTGCAAAGTAAATACCTGAATGCTTCAAACTTGTCTTTAGGTCTGTAGACTCTTGATGACATATGATGTCGACACCCATATCCATAAGTTGTTGGTCTATTTTGTAGCATTCATCTTCACAACCCACAGTTGTGGCATCCACCCATTTGACAAAAACTTCTGCAAAAGGGTTTAGAAATCTTGCACCAAGTGCATAGGCGTTAATACTACTGATGACCTCCGGAATCGGATACGTGACAACATATCCCAGTTGATTGGTTTTGCTCATAGCCCCTGCTATCATACCAACTAGAAAATTAGGTTCGAAAATTCGGCCAAAATAGGTTCGAAAATGTCTAAAAGACAAGCTTTCAGAGCAATTAAGAAATCTTATATGCTCATAAGCTAAAGATGCCTTTAATGTCTCGTGTATAAAAGCCGGCGATGTGGCAAATATAATATCATAGTCTTCTTCTGCTGCTTTTTTCAGATCATCATAAGCCCGTTCATCCTCCGGTACATTGTTGATACAGATGGTTGTAACACTATCGCCCATCACATTTTCCAGGTGTTGACGACCTATTTCATGGCCGTAGGTCCAGGCTGAAGTATCCTTGGATTTTGCATGTAAGAAAGCAATTTTGGCTTCTTTCATAGCAAAAGGTAAGTTGGTTAAGCCAAAAAATAAGGGTTTCTTTTCTAGTTCTGTTGGCGTTAACTCTAATTCGTATTTATTTGAACTACCAATGATCTCAAGTTCTGCCCACAGACTCTTAAGATTTTCTTCTAAAACTTCTGTTATGCCTTCCCTATATGGGTAGACATCTAGGTACTGTAAAAAAGCATCACCTGTGGTAATGGGAATTTGATCGCCACCTAGTTTTTTATATAGTGTTTTGAACTGATAATAAATGGATCTTAAATCGCCTTTTTTATCTTCTTGATGCCAACCGTATTTTTCTATGATTTTATGCATTTTTACAAAGCTACCCACTTCAGTGAACCATAAATAATTAATCTGATGACTCTTGTAAAAATCCAAAAACTCATAATAGATGACGATGGTCTTATCTTCTTTATCATATCTTGGAATCAATCGGGTTACATAAGCAGATATTAAAACCGCCTCACTGTAACTAAGTACACTGACCCTCTTGTTCCCCTCTTCGACATAATACCAGTTTAAATATTCATAAACTTTAATAGGCTCTCTTATACCCTCTTCAATATGAGCTTCGTATAAATAAACCCACTTTGCCGCAAATTCTGTTGAAGGTCCTAAAATAGGCATAAAATCTGGAGCGAACGCACTTCTCCTTGCATTTGTTCTTGTTCCTTTTATTTTTTTAATAGGAATCTCTGTGAGTCCTAAGTTGACCTCTGATACAATAGACTCGCGTGACAGAATTGCATCAAGAGATGGGACATGGGCATTCCAACCGTTAGACTTATAATGGTTTACCGTTTTTATACCTAGTTTCCTGGCTTTTTCGTAATTCGACCTTCCAAGCTCCATTTGTTTCAACCCTTCCTATTCATATCTGTCATCTATATACCACAAGAAAAGAAGCTTTGCTTCGTTATGAGCTCTGCTCATATTTCTGAACGGTTCGAAAGGAAACTTCCTTGATAGTTAATGCGATGCTTCAACGCATTAACATAGCATTGTCTTTCCTAGAGAAGAACAAAGAGGCTATGCCTCGTTATCTCGAAGAGATATTGTTCCGGCAGGAAAGACTTCCCTGATCGTTAATGCGACGCTTCAACGCATTAACATGACATATTTTTTCTTAGAGATAAAAGAACCTGTCACATTAGACAGGTCCTTGATTATTGTCGCATGTATGGATTATGGTACTATATCATCATATCAAGAAGTAGTCCTTTTATGTCATCAATTCTACCCAATATATTCAGATGATTTTTCTCTTCTTTAAGGAGTTCCTGAGCCAATTCATCAAGGTTCTTATCTACCAATTTGACAATACCATAGACTCTATGCCGCCCTCGTTTATCAAGAAAATTCTCTCTTGAAAACTTATGTGAATGGGTTACGATTTCATTCATAAAGTCCTTGACCATCTCTCGATACTTTTTCATATCTTTTATATCCATATGCTTGGACAAACGATCCCCTTGGGCTGTAATATCCTTAATCATCCCATCCAATTTGCTTTGTAATTCACTTTCTTCAATCTTACTCAGCAACGTGAATTTAAAGTCATCTTTGGACACAACCTCTTTGTTTGAAGTCACATCGGATACATTTGTCATTGTCAATGGGTTAATTTTCATGTCCATAGAAACACAACTCCTTAAAACTGTATATGTTTAAAGCAACAACCTATACTTCTTTAAACCTACCTTGTTAAGCTGTAAAAACTAAGTTTCACTAATTCACAACAATATATAGATTACGTTGATGCATTCATAACTATATATTGTATGCGAAATTTCAACTATATAGTTTTGACACCTTAACCATACCTAAATCTTTAAATATTTCTCAATATCGATAACAAATATGGTAGCGCCTCCAACGGTTATTTCAACCGGATAAGGCATACATCCTTCAATTGCACTAGGTATAGGCGGGTTCATTAGAGATAGTTCTTTTTTGGTCTGGCATTTCTCTTCTATAATACCAAGTACTTTGTCCACTTCCTGCTCCTTAACACCAACAAACAAGGTCGTGTTACCTGTCTTTAGAAATCCACCTGTTGATGCTAACTTAGTTGCCATGTATCCTTGTGATGTCAATGCATCCACCAACTTATGAGCATCTTCATCATGAATCACTGCTATGATCAATTTCATAAGATCACCTCTATCCTTTATCGGCATAATTAAATTACTTACTTAACTATATTATAACACCTTGAAAAATTATAACAAGTAGTGCAACTTGCAACTTATCTGCCGAGTATGCAGTTCAAGTAGACCAAAAAGTAGTAACCTTAGATTTTCATCCATGGTTACTACTTTTTCTAATGTGTAAATGTTTGATTTAACTATATACCAAAATAGGCCTTAGCATTGTTGTAACAAATATCTTGAATCATACGCCCTAAAAACTCAGGATTGTTAGGATATTCTCCGTTTTCAACCCATTCTCCAAAGAGATTGCATAATATACGTCTAAAATATTCATGCCGCACATAAGACAGAAAACTTCTTGAATCTGTCAACATACCAACAAAACGACTGATGAGCCCCAGTTGAGCCAGTGTCTTCATCTGATCGATCATACCGTCTTTCTGATCACAGAACCACCAACCGGAACCAAACTGAATCTTACCGGCTATCCCGCCACCTTGAAAATTACCAATCATGGTTCCAATCACATAATTATCTCTTGGATTTAAGACATAAATAATGGTTTTTGGTAACTCATCTGTTGTATCTAGGTCATTAAGGAGGTCCGATAATGCTCTGGCAAATACTGTATCATTAATAGAATCAAAACCTGTATCCGGACCGACTTCCTCATGCATTCTCGTATTGTTATTACGTAGTGCACCAATATGCAATTGCATCGTCCAACCTTTTTTTGCATAAAACTTGCCTAACTGATTCATGACCAGACTTTTATATTTGACCACTTCATCGTGGGTTAATGCACTACCTCGAAGCGTCTTTTTAAAAATAGTCTCCCCTTCTTCTAGAGTTACATTTTTTAAGGCCTCATAGTGAACTTCATCAAGGGCGTGATCAGAAAGCCTGCAGCCTTGATTATGAAAGTAGACTACCCGTTCTTCTAACGCTTTAAACAATAAGGCTAAAGATGTTATACCATAGCCTACTGAAGATTCAAGTTGCTTTAACCAAGGTAGAAATGTTTCTAAATGAATATGGATACCTTTATCCGGTCTAAAAGTAGGTAGTACTTTGGTCTTAAAGGTATCATCTTCCTTAATAATCTTGTGATATTCTAATGTATCTATTGGATCATCTGTTGTACAGATCACATCCACATTGGACCTTGTTATAAGTGCCTTTGATGTAAAAGCATCTGTTTTTAAACGTTCATTACACACATCCCATATATTTTCTGCTGTGGTCATATCTAATTGCTCTTCTATGTCAAAATAACGTTTTAGTTCAAGATGGGCCCAGTGATACATGGGGTTCCCTATAGCATAAGGCAAGGCTTCGGCAAAAGCCATAAATTTACTGGCATCCGGCGCATTCCCAGTTATAGATGCTTCTAATACACCGTTGCTGCGCATAACACGCCACTTATAGTGGTCACCACCTAGCCAAATTTCAGTCATATTTTTATAGGATTTGTTTTCAGCGATTTCCTGAGCAGATAAGTGGCAGTGGTAGTCAAAAATCGGCATGTCTTTTGCATAATCATGGTAAAGGCGAATTGCCGTCTCATTGGTTAATAGAAAATTCTCGTCCATAAACTTTTTCATAATGTTACCCCCGTTTTAAAAATTGCGATTTCTCGGTAATTATTCAGTTCCTGTCGTGTTTTAGCACCATTAATGGTGGCAATGATCTTCTCGGTAAATTGTTCTAATATTGCATCCATACTTAATCCATCTACCAACTGTCCGGCATTAAAATCAATCCAGTTGGGCTTTTTCTCAAACAAGGGTGTGTTGGTCGAGATTTTTACCGTTGGTACAAAACCGCCAAAAGGTGTGCCTCTGCCTGTTGAAAAAAGTACCATATGACACCCACACATACCTAGAGTGGTGGTTGCTACCGCATCATTGCCTGGGGCACTAATTAAGTTCAATCCGGGTGTTTTCAGCCGCTCTGTATGTTTTAGAACATCCATGACTAAGCTGTCCCCTGCCTTCGTGGTACACCCAAGTGACTTATCTTCTAGAGAAGATATACCACCACTTTTATTACCCGGTGAAGGGTTATCATAGATCACTTGATTATGCTTTTTATAATAGTTTTTGAAATCATTGACCATCTCCACCATCTTATCAAAAACTTCTCTATTGACACATCGGTTCATGAGAATGGTCTCAGCACCGAACATTTCAGGTACTTCTGTAAGCACAGTTGTCCCACCTTGCTCAACTAAGTAATCTGAAAATCTACCAATCAATGGATTGGCTGTTATACCACTAAGTCCGTCTGAACCACCACACTCTAAACCGACACGAATAGATGACAGCGGTTTTTCAACACGCTGGTCTTTTAGCATTTCATCAAAGAGGGCTCTTACCATCTCATATCCTGCCTCGATTTCATCTTCCACTTCCTGAGAAATCAAAAAACGAACACGCGATTTGTCATAGGTACCTAAAGATTCTTCAAAATCTTTGATCTGATTATTTTCGCAGCCCAGTCCAATCACGAGAACACCACCGGCATTGGGATGTTTTGTTATATTTTGTAATGTTTTTCGGGTATTGATATGATCATCGCCCATTTGAGAACAACCATAGTTGTGGGTATAGGCATATATACCGTCAAAATTATCCAAACGATTCAGGTCAATGCCTTCTTCCATACAGCGGCTTTTAAAAACATCAATAATACGGTTGGATACACCATTGACACAACCCACTGTTGGTATGATCCACAGCTCATTTCTAATACCAACTTCTTGGCCCATTCTTTCATAGACTTTGACTGTTTTACGCTCTATTTTTGATACTGAAGCTTCTAACGTTACATCATTATTTTTTTCAGGTTGATAGTTGTAGGACAATATGTCACCTAAAGAAGTCTTAAGGTTATGGGTGTGTATATGCTCACCTTTTAAGATGTCACAAGTGGCTATGCCAATAGGCATACCATACTTAATAATGGCTTCATCTTTTTTTATGTCTTTTAAAGCATATTTATGACCTCTTATTAGGTTCTTGCTGTCATCTTCTTCAAGATTGATATATACATTGTCTCGGTTGTGAATAACATAATGTTTGTTCATTGGACCTCCTCCTAATCAATCTTCATCTTCAACGGCATGGATTAGATTTTCCATACCTTCATCCAGTATGATTGAAACATAATTGACCACTTGATCTCTTAGTCCGGGTATGTGATTCAGGTTACCTTTCCAATTAGGTTCATATCCAAGTACGGCTTCTACTACATCTACAAGGCTTGTCTTACTACCATCATACTGCTTCCAAGCATCTTTATAAAGCTTTAGAATATCCTCATTGTCGACTATGGCGATCTTCTTACCGGCATATTCACCTCGATAAAAAACCATATAAGAAGCCAACGCCGCAACCAATCGCTTAGGTAACTTACTATTTTGATCAAAATAAGCAAGAAGTGAAGGCAGAACACGTGTCTGATATTTCGACATACTGTTTAATGAGATACTCATAAGATAATGCTTAACAAAAGGGTTTTTGAAACGCAAGATGACTTCAGCTGCGTAAATTTCTAGCGCTTCTTTTGACAAAGTAAGTGTCGGAATGATTTCATCAAATATTGCCTTCATAAGAAATTGATTGATCTGTGGATCTTCTACGGACTCAAGAACCGTTTCGATACCATATAAATAAGCAACCGGTACTAGGGTGGTATGGGCACCGTTTAGAATACGTACTTTTCTCACCTTATAGGGTGTGACATCATCTACAAAAAGCACTTGGCAACCTGCTTCGTCTGCCGGAAAAGCCTGCTGAACTTTATCATTGCCTTGAATAACCCAAAGATTAAACTGTTCACTTTCCACCACCAACTGATCTTCGTAACCCAATTCTTCCCATATTGTCTTTATATTTTCTTTGGGATAACCAGGAACAATCCGATCGACAAGTGTATTACAGAACTGATTGGATTTTTCAACCCAGGTCTTAAAAGTCTCACCAAGGTTCCATAGATCTATATAGGCCATTACCGCTTCTTTTAGTCGGTCTGCATTGTTGTCTATGAGCTCACAAGGCAACACGATATAGCCTTTATCAGGGTCTCCCTTAAAAGCTTCATATCTTTCATACATCAGTCTTGTTAATTTTCCCGGATATGTTACCGAAGCTTCCATATCCAATTGGTCTTTTGAATCAAATACGATGCCCGCTTCCGTCGTATTTGAGACAATGATTGAGGCTGTTTCTATGTGCGCTAGAGAAAGGTAGCTCTCAAAATCCTCATAAGGATTAATTCCAACGGATAATGCTGTATTTTTATAATACTCTATGACCGGCTCCTGATTCTTAATACCTTTCAAATAGTGGGTGTATGTATAATTCTGCGACTCTAGTATAGGTAGCAAACCTTTTGCTAAAGGTTGGACAACCGCTACACTACCATTGAATAAATTCTGCTCATTCATTTTATGAATCATCCAATCCACAAAACCTCTTAGAAAATTACCTTCTCCAAATTGTATCACCTTGACTGGGTGATCTGGTGCTTTTTTCCATTCTGCTACATTCATCCTTCTACCTCACATTTTTTGACATTCATCGTTGACCGGTTATTCTTACCATTCTTTACACTTGTCTTAATATATTACTTCTGATATAACTATAGTATAACCAAATACACGACTATTCAATAAGTAGCTTTTGACAAACTGTGCATTTTTTGACATTAGTCTATGAAAAGAGGGCAACTATGAATGCATTTGAGCAACAACGCCAACAATATATTATTAATCTTCTAAGTGAAATCTTACCGGAGAATTTAAAAAATGAGACACAACTGTCTCAGATTGGTCTCCATGAGTCCGGTACTTATATTGTCTTGCAATTAACGCTGACAAACGGCATAACACGGTTAATAGGGGGTATGCCGGAGCATTCCCTTACAGCATGGAAAAATACTTTCCATCAACATCTTCTTGATGCCTTTACCTATATGGATATTAAACCCGTATGCCTCTTAAACCTTCAACCTTTTAACCGTACCTTGATTCTTTCTATATCAAATACTCTTCCTCATCAAAGTATAAAACAACAGCTACAGACTTGCTTTGATGAACTGCATAAAGCATTGACAACAACCTATGGTGCATCTATTATTGGTTGTTTTGGTAGTTTTGTTAATAACTTTTTTAGTATCGGTAGTTCCTATAAAAAGTCTAGAAAGCTCCAAGAATATACTTTAATTATTGGACAAGGTCATTGTGTGTTTTTTGATGACTTTTCCATCCAGGAGGATTACTCCTTAATTGAATACAGTTATATTCAAAACTTTGAAACTTTACTACAGCATCGTGATTGGCTAAATATATACAAGCTCATTGATACGATCAAATGGTCCCTTATTTCCAATGCCACAAATAATTCTAAAACCATTTATTTATATAAAGAAATTTATGCTTTAACCATTCGACATCTGTTTAACCAAATGCTTACCTATCAAGAAGAAATCAAACAGCTCAATGAAGGAATTATCATGTTCGAACACCTTTTTAACGACTTACATGATGTACATGCTTATTACTTGGAAATATTACAGAATATTTCGCAAGTAGATATGGATACGCCTTATTCTTTGCATATTAAAAAGGCCTTACATATCATCCACTTGGAGTATATGCAGGCCATTAGCTTAAATTATATTGCAGATTCTTTAAATATTTCTACTGCTTATCTGTCTAGACTATTCAAAAACGAAGTTGGCATAAATTTCAAAGCCTATTTGACCAACTATCGCCTCAGTATCGCCAAGCAACTCCTAACGGCCACCACCCATGATCTTCTAACCATCGGTACAAATATCGGCTATCCTACAGCCACTCAGTTTATTCGAGTTTTTAGATCCAGTGAAGGTATGACACCAACAGAATATAGAAACTATCATCCTGTCATTGACCGTTCATGATTATTGACTTATTTTGGTAATAATGCTTTTATAGCCTCTAATATAATTTGATGGATGTCCTCTATAGACTTTGTTGCATCTACCGTCAAGATTCTATTTTGATGGCGTTTTGCCAAAAGCCGATAGCCTTCATTAACCTTTAAATGAAAAGCATCGCTTTCAAGTTCTAGTCGATCTAAAGCTTGTTGATTTTTTTTCCTAAATAGTCCAAGGTCCGGTGGTAAATCCAATAATATGGTCAAATCCGGTATTAAGCCAAGAGTCGCATAACTGTTAATATTTTCAACGGCATCTATACCAACACCCCTAGCATAGCCTTGATAGACGACAGAGGAATCCACAAAACGATCACAAATAACCACCTTACCTTGTTCAATACTCGGCTTGATGAACTCAGCTACATGTTGTGCTCTTGCAGCTGCATATAACAATACCTCTGTCATATTGTCCATTTCCATGTTATTACTATCTAAAATCACCGCTCTGATTTTTTCACTAATCGGTGTTCCACCCGGCTCTCTTGTCAATAAAACTTTAAAACCATGCTCATCAAAATATGACATGAGCAAGTCAATCTGAGTTGATTTTCCGGAACCGTCTCCACCTTCTATTGTTATAAATATACCTTTCATAATGACCTCTTTCATTCGATTTTATAGGATAACATCCACTTTATTCTCTTCATAACCCAGAATTTCCAAGCCTTCTTCTTCCCATTTATGAATCTGTTGTATCAAACCTTTCGTAATTTTTTCTCCCGGTACCACCATAGGAATACCCGGTGGATAAGGTGTAATCATGCCTGCTGCAATTCTATCTAATCCCTGACTTATAGGTATTCTCTCACTTTTTTGGGAGAAAGCCTCATAAGGTTCCAGTACCTTTTCATTCTTGTCAAAACAATGCGCTACTTTTAATGGCTTTATTAATGGCTTAAGCTTTTTATCAATGGCCTTTATTGCTCTTGCATAGGAAATTAAATCACTTTTACGATCTGCTATACTAAAAAATCCCAGTGCATGAATCTTAGAAGAAAGTTCTAATTGTATATTATAATCCTTTCTTAGTATTTGATTAAAATCATGACCGGTAATATTCGATTTTTCAAAAAGTAGAACATGTTTATAGGGGTCTTTTGCAACAATACCTTCCCCAATATTTCTATATTGACTTAAACTTCGAATGCTTTTCATTTTAATGAGACTGTTATTCACTTTTTCTAGATTTTTCGAGTGACTTGTCCACAGTTTTTCCTGATGCATCAACTGCCGAATACACATGTCCATCTGGGCCATCATGACATAAGAAGGACTACTGGTCTGCAGCATCTGTAACATTTTTAGTACTTTTCTTTCTGTCTCTTTTTCCAGATTTAGATGCAGAAGGGCTGATTGAGTGAACGTAGGCAAGGTTTTATGCATGCTATGTATAACTATATCAGCACCCAAATTGACGGCTGAATCCGGTAAGCTTTTTGAAAAGGGGAGATGAGCGCCATGAGCTTCATCTACAATCAACATAACATTATAGCGATGACATATTTTTGCTATGGTTTCAACGTCCGATATAAAACCCTCATATGTAGGACTGGTCATTATAAAAGACAGTATCTTAGGATTAGCAATTAAAGCCTCTTCCACTTTTCTTGGATCAATGCCGCCAACTAAGCCAAACTGCGTAACTTCCGGATAAATATATAATGGCTTTAACTTAAATAATGTGATGCCATGATACACGGACTGATGACAATTCCTAGCAACCAAAACTGTATCTTCTGCTTCATGGATACCTCCAATAACACTTATAATACCCATGGTGCTGCCATTCACTAAGAAAATACTTTTCTTAGTCCCATACATTTTTGCGATATGATCCATGCTTTCTTTTAGTATGCCACTGGCTTGATAAAGATGATCTGTTCCCGGTACCTCTGTAACATCTATGGTATAGGCATCCTCAATAAATCGATAACGTCCACCTTTATGTCCTGGCATATGCATCGGATATACCTTGTGATGATATTTTTTCAGATGACTATAGAGATTTTTATTCATTGATATACCCTCTTTTCATTCGTTCTGACTATATCTATTGTACGGAATTTTTCTATAAAATACAAGACAACAAAAAACTATGTCAAATGACATAGTTTTTTGCTTAAAGATTTTTAGGATGAGGAATAATACTATATAATCTGCTATTGCAGCTCATACCTATAATAATTCATGCATTTCTTTATGCGCCATGATGAAGTGTAACACCTTTGATTTCAAAGTCTGCATAACTTTCAATACCATGTTCTTCAATATCAAGTCCGTTTTGCTCTTCAATTGCACTAACTCTTAGACCAATAAGCTTGTCAACTGTCTTAAAAACTATGAAAGCCATTGGAAATACCCAAGCTGCAACTGCAACTACACCAACTGCTTGAATTGCTAATTGACCAAAGCCTCCACCATATAGCAAACCACCATCAGTTGCAAATACACCTACTAACAATGTACCAAGTGCACCTGTAATACCGTGAACACTAACAGCACCTACCGGATCGTCAACTTTGAGTACTTTATCTATGAACTCTATGGCAAATACGATAACAACACCAGCTATAATACCGATGAAGAATGCACCCATAGGAGATACTGCTGCACAACCGGCTGTGATAGCTACAAGTCCTGCTAATGCGCCGTTAAGTGACATAGATACATCTGGCTTTTTGTAACGAACCCAGGTTACAAACATCGCTACGATAGCCGCAGCTGCTGCTGCTAAGTTTGTTGTAACAAAAATTTGTCCAATAGCAATTGCGTCTTCAGCAGAAGAAGCTGCTAATTGTGAACCAGGATTAAATCCGAACCAACCAAACCATAGTATAAACACACCAAGTGCACCAAGTGTTAATGAATGGCCGGGCATCGCATTAGATTTACCTGACTTTGTATATTTACCAATTCTGGGGCCTAGTATTGCCGCACCAACAAGTGCTGTCCAACCACCGACGGAATGTACTGCTGTTGATCCTGCAAAGTCAATAAATCCTTCTGCACCACCGATTGATAATGTGGATAACCAACCGCCACCCCAGATCCAGTGTCCTGATACCGGATATATGAGAACTGAAATAAAGAAACTATATACCAAATAGGAAACAAATTTCGTACGCTCAGCCATAGCACCTGATACAATGGTTGCTGCTGTTGCACAAAAGACCGTTTGAAAAATTAAGGATGTATAGTCATCATAAAACACAAAACCTGACCAACCAAATAATCCAAAATTATCAACGCCATACATAATACTATAACCGACTAACCAAAACATAACAGAACCTACACAAAAGTCCATAAGATTCTTCATAATGATGTTACCTGCATTTTTGGATCTGGTGAAACCTGTTTCAACCATAGCAAATCCTGCTTGCATAAAAAATACCAATGCTGCTGCAATTAATACCCATATCGTGTCTAGAACTAATTTCATTTCTTCCATTATCGTCACTCCTTCAATATTATCTTTTATGTTGCATTCCCTTTTTATCTATTCTTGAATGCAATCCCAATCCCGTTTAGTTACATGATCTTGCTAAGTCCTACCCTTATGAATGATCTATAGTGCTTTAACGCCTTCTTCGCCTGTCCTTACTTTGATCACGTTTTCTACCGGATAGATAAATATTTTTCCGTCACCAATTTCACCGGTTCTAAGCACTTCTTTAGCCACTTCTACGACTTTTTCTACAGGTACTTCACATACCACGATTTCAATTCTTGATTTAGGTAATAAGTCAATCTCATATTCTGTACCTCTATAGTACTCTGTTTTACCTTTTTGTAGACCGCATCCCAGTACATGGGAAAATGTCATGCCTGTAATTCCGATTTCATTCAAAGCTGCTTTTAAAGCTTCAATCTTACTTGGTCGTGTAATAATATCGATTTTTGTAATCTTGTCCATAGTAATCCTCCTCTTAAAAACTTAATTAGTAATAATATTTGATTTTATACATCGATTAGATACGTTCTTGTTCTATCACATTATGAAGAACTTTTTGGCTTGCATAAGTGTTATAAAAAAAATGATGGCCATCATATTTTAAATCCTAGAATTTTAATTAAAACTAAGAAGCTATCCTCCAGGCTAATAGCTGTAATAGAAATTTCCTGGAAAAATAAAAAAGGTCCACATACTTCTTTTCGAAGTATGTGAACCACTTTGTTCACTTAATTAATTGATATGCACCGTCGCAACGCCAATTAATGAATATGGACCTATTATAGTATGCTTAGAACCATATGTCAATACTTTTTTCAAATAAATGATTTTTACTGGCAATGAACTTGCATATATTCTTGTATTTATTAGAAATATCCACTATATTGAATGCATATTGCAATTAGGTACACAACATAAATCATAGCATTAAAATATGGTGATTCTTTATTGCCGTACTAATACTAGTGTTTATAATGTTTAATAAATATTTTATATATTTCTTTTTGTTATGACTATTCCTGGTTTTCTATGTGTTGTATTGACACCTGTTTCCTCCCATGCTATGATTAGAAAAATTAGCTGATTGATATTATTTATCACTGGTTAAAGTATCAAACTATATGGTTAAACATTACATACGCTCTAGGTACGTTAGATAAATTTAGTTTTGACTCTTTAACCAATCATATAATTTTATAACATCTTATTAAGAGCGGTGGAGGGAATAGGCCCTGTGAAACCCGGCAACCAGCAGATCAATGTATGGTGCTAAGTCCTACAGCATAAGCTGAGAAATAAGACGCATTCTGGAATGATACGTTTCTATTTCTTAACTGGAATAGTTTTTTTTATACCTAATTCTATGATCGTCTAATACGCAACTATTTAACCCATCAACAAAGGAGTGATATGATGAGCAATAGCAAACATACTTATGGATTTGATACTTTACAATTACATGCCGGTCAGGAACCTGATCCTGCAACCGGTTCAAGAGCCGTACCAATCTATCAGACAAGTGCTTATAGCTTTAGAGATTTTGAACATGGCAAAAATCTTTTTAACTTAAGTGAACCCGGTAATATTTATACACGTATTATGAATCCAACAACCGATGTTTTTGAGAAGCGCATCGCTGCCCTTGAGGGTGGTGTGGCGGCACTAGCCGTTGCTTCCGGATCTGCAGCTATCACCTACGCCATTCAAAACATCGCTTCTGTTGGTGATGAAATCGTAGCAGCCAATTCTCTATATGGCGGTACACATAACCTGTTAAAAAATACATTACCGAAATTTGGTATTACAACGCATTTGGTTAATCCTGATCGTATCGAAAATTTTGCTGAGAAAATCAATGAAAAAACAAAAGCCATTTATATTGAAACCATTGGTAATCCTTTGACCAATATTATAGATATAGAAGCTGTAGCGAATCTCGCTCATGAAAACGGTTTGCCACTTATTGTTGACAATACTTTTGCAACACCTTATCTAAACAGACCTATAGAATTTGGTGCTGATATTGTTGTACATTCAGCTACTAAGTTCATTGGGGGACACGGTACTTCTATTGGCGGTGTCATTGTAGATTCCGGTAATTTTGATTGGGCCGCTAGCGGACGGTTTAAAAGTTTTACTGAACCTGATCCAAGCTACCACGGTATTGTCTATTCTGAAGCCCTTGGAAACCTTGCCTACATCATCAAAGCTAGGGTAACTTTATTACGAGATACCGGTGCTGCAATTAGTCCTTTTAACTCATTTCTATTCTTACAAGGACTAGAAACACTTTCCCTAAGAGTAGAACGTCATGTATCTAATGCTAAGAAAATTGCAGAATATTTAAATAACCATGAGCTTGTAAACTGGGTACACTATCCTTCATTAAAAGATGACCCTTATCATGAACTTGCTCAAAAATATTTACCAAAAGGATCCGGAAGTATTTTCACTTTTGGCATTAAAGGCGATGAAGTTGCAGCAGAAAAATTTATCAATGCTCTTGAATTGTTTTCACATTTGGCCAACGTCGCTGATGCCAAGTCTTTGGTGATTCATCCAAGCACAACAACCCATCAACAATTAAGCGATGAAGATCAGATTGCAGCCGGTATTACAAAAGACACCATAAGGCTTTCTATTGGTATCGAAGATGTGGATGACTTGATCTATGATCTGGATCAAGCATTTAAGGCTACAGTATAATATTTAAAACTTATATAGACCCAGAACAATGAGGCTACGCCTCGGTTTGCAAAGCAAATTGTTCCGGCAGGAAAGACTTCCTTGATCGTTAATGCGACGCTTCAACGCATTAACATTGCCTAGACTTTCCTAGAGAAGAACAAAGAGGCTACGCCTCGCTTTGCAAAGCAAATTGTTCCGGCAGGGAAGATTTCCTTGATCGTTAATGCGACGCTTCAACGCATTAACATTGCCTAGACTTTCCTAGAGAAGAACAAAGAGGCTACGCCTCGCTTTGCAAAGCAAATTGTTCCGGCAGGAAAGATTTCCTTGATCGTTAATGCGAGGCTTCAACGCATTAACATTGCATTGTCTTTCCTAAAGAGTAAAAAAGATTGCCTCCCGGCAATCTTTTTTACTTGACCATTGGTTAAGGTGTCAAAACTATATAGTAGAACTTTCGCATACAATGTATGTGAACTTAGTGATCCTTAGTTTTGACCCTATAACCATAATTATTAATATGAACATTCATTTTTGATTAGATTTCAACTTAGTCATTAAATAAGTCTAAAAAAGCTTTTGTAATTTCTCCGGTCATACCCCATATGATATGGTGATCATATCGATAAAAATATATCTTACGTTTCTGCTTAACCCAAGGTCTGTCATATTTATCCGGCAATCCTAGTGATTTTGAGGTAAGGGCTATCACTTCATCTCCCTCTTCAACAATAAAAGAAGGTTTAACTTCCATATCAACAAGATGAATCTCTGTTTTCATATTCAATAGGATTTCAAGTGGAACAGTAAATACTGAAGCGACCTCCTCATTAAGATTTAGGTCTTTTAAATCATGAATTTTTAAAACACCTACAAATACATCTATGGTCACATCTGAGTGTGCAACCAAAGTGCCTAGATGGCCAATGACCTCAATCTTATCCTCGTCAATTCCAAGTTCCTCTGAGGTTTCTCTTACTGCTGTTCTTTCATAATCGCCTTCATCAATTTCCTCCTTACCGCCGCCCGGAAATCCAATCTCACCACCTTGTCGAATATGCTCACTTCTTACCTGATACAAGATATGAATTTCATTCTTCAGCTCTATTAAAGGTATTAAGACTGCAGCATTTAAGTATTTATCTTCTTTACCAATTAGGATATCCGTATGCTTTAGACTTTTTTTTAGCTTTTTAAGTATTGGATCCAACATAGTTCCACCTCACGACTTTTGATATAATAGACTACATTTTGACCTTATTGGGACAGGATAGACACCACCGTTTATAACAGAGCTTACAGACTTTTGTTTTGATCATTAGAATCACTGTGGCCCATATAATTAAGTAGGGTACAAGCAAATAATATTTTCCATTCATACTGGTAAGAGGCAATATAAAGACCATCAACAACGAACCAATTGTAGAGGTGTATTCGTAAAGCGTGTATTTTCCTGTTTTTTTATAAGGCAATTTTTTTGCCAATTGACCCGGTAGCTTATGATGACAAGAACCATTCATACTGTGCGGACATTTTCTGCAATAGCGCATAAGAACCACATAGCCACTTAATAAAATAATTACAATATATAATCCCCCATAAGTTATCGAATACGTTATCATGGCAAATATACCTATTACCAAAGCTAACATCACTAGAACCATACTTATTGTACCATACAAATTTTTCATCTTACCCTCCCAAGTCTTATTCTTCAATAGTAACATTATATAATAGATATCAAATCACGTCAGTATTAAATTTGTGCTGAATGCTTTTTATTGTCTTTCGTTGAATTCTATTGTATAAATTGTTATAATCTTTATAAACATTTTTATCAGCAGATATCACAACTTGTAAAAGCCCAGAAGACATCCAAAAGATTCTAAAAAGGATACAAGAAAAGGAGATCTCATTATGGAGAATATTACAGAAATTGGAAATTATCGGCAGAAAAATATTAACCGCTTAACCCTTGGTGTACGTTCTAAAATTTTAATGAGTATTATTGTTGCACTTCTTATTAGCCCAACTATATCACTGTTCTTAAACCAACTTGTAAACCGTCTTGAATTATTTACAGGTGATATATCTGTCTACATCTCAACCGTTATCAATTTATTTGTGGTTTCTGCTATCATCATGCTTCAGTTACATCTTATTATTCTAAAACCATTAAAAGCAATCACAGAAAAAATTAGAACTATCACTCAGGATCTTGATCTTGAAACTAGAATTAATGGTAATTTCAAACATGAAATCGGAGATTTAGCATTTTTTTTGAATGGCTTCTTGGATTCAGTCCAAACCACGGTTAAAGATGTAAAAGCATCTACTGAACGAGTCAGTAACCATTCAAAAAGCGTGGTTAAACTTAATGGAAGTGTTTCAAAGACTGCAACAGATATAGGTAGAAATATGGAAGAAATTGCAAATGGTATGTCTAGTCAAGCTGCTGATAATGAAAATGCTGTTCAAGCAACATTGGCTTTTGGTAATCAAATTAATGAAGAACAACAAAAAATAACTGAAATACATGATATGACCTTACTTATCAAAGATATGAAAGATGATGGTCTAACTATTTTAAAAAATTTGGTACATAAAACTCAAGAAACAAAGGCTGTAGCTGGTATCGTCAATGACATCGTTCTTAATACCAATACCAGTGCAGAAAGCATACAATCTGCCAGTGCTATGATTCAACAAATATCTAATCAAACCAATCTATTGGCTCTAAATGCGGCAATAGAAGCTGCTCGAGCTGGAGAACATGGAAAAGGGTTTGCCGTAGTTGCAGATGAGATTAGGAAACTAGCAGAACAATCCAATGACTTTACCCAGAAGATTTCCAATATCATAGAGGAGCTTATGAAAAAGTCTGTTTTAGCTGTGGATAAAATGTCAGAAGTTGGTGAGATTGTGGATTCACAAGCCGAAAGCGTGGATTTAACCAACGAAAAATTTGAAGGTATTGCTTCCACCATAGAAGAAATGCAAAGTGCTTTTATTGTACTTAAAGAACAAAGTGAGCAAATGCTCGTGCAAAAAGATACCATCATACAACGCATCACCAACTTAGCAACTGTATCCGAGGAAACTGCTGCCAGTACACAAGAAGTTTCAGCAATCTTAGAGCAACAGAATCACTCAATAGATGAGATTGAAAAAGCAAGTCTAGAGTTATCCACATTAGCAGAAAAAACGCAAGCCTCTATCAACATATTTAAATCATAATATAATCCTTAGAAACTGTAAAAACCTGAGATCTTAATCATATCTCAGGTTTTTATTTTAAATGTTTTAGGTTCCTATTAAATAAAAAAAATTACCTATATAATAGATAATCTAGAGTGAGTCACCCGGGGTTCGAACCCGAGACAACTGGATTAAAAGTCCAGTGCTCTACCAGCTGAGCTAGTGACCCTTATAAGTATGAAGTTGAATGCCCAGAGCCGGAATCGAACTCGGTGGATGGTTCTGCCTTTGGTCACAATAATATATATTTATGTTGAGTGCCCAGAGCCGGAATCGAACCAGGTGGATGGTTCTGCCTGTGTTGACATTTCATTGTTGACTTTGGTTAGTGCCCAGAGCCGGAATCGAACCAGCGACACGAGGATTTTCAGTCCTCTGCTCTACCGACTGAGCTATCTGGGCTGATGCATTTGATACAATGTTACCAATTGCGGAGAGAGGATTTGAACCTCTGACCTTCGGGTTATGAGCCCGACGAGCTTCCAGACTGCTCCACTCCGCGTTGTTGTTGATTCAAGGAACCAACTATATAAAACAAACAAACCAATCAGACCTATAACTTTTTATAAAGAGGACTGTCATTATTGTTTGAATGGAGGGAGAAGGATTCGAACCTTCGAAGCTATCGCAACAGATTTACAGTCTGCCCCCTTTGGCCACTCGGGAACCCCTCCTAAAACTTATAAAATTGATGAAAGCCGACGACCGGACTCGAACCGGTAACCTGCTGATTACAAGTCAGCTGCTCTGCCAATTGAGCCACGTCGGCATATAGGTCATTTCTGTTCTGATATCTTAATTTATTCACTGTTGTTGATTCAATGTGCATTCGCTTTGCTCATTTCATTGCCCGTTTCATGCTAAGCATTCCACTAGAATTGAGCCACGTCGGCATATAGGTCATTTCTGTTCTGTTGTTCATATTAACTTTAATCTACTAATCCAATGTGCATTTGCAACACGATTAAAACCTATTTCTAAACTCAAAAAATACACATCGATATTATTCTCTAATATTTATGTGCTATGAATTTTTATATCGAATGGGCGCAACAGGGCTCGAACCTGTGACCCCCTGCTTGTAAGGCAGGTGCTCTCCCAGCTGAGCTATGCGCCCTGGGATATTTACATAATTAAATTGATGACGACCCAGAAGGGACTCGAACCCTCGACCTCCGCCGTGACAGGGCGGCGCTCTAACCAACTGAGCCACTGGGCCATGATTTGTCACTACTTACATTATTCGTATTTCCCAGTATGCTACGTTGGTCCTGTCATGAGCGCTTCGCTTCACTCCTTGAACTGAGCCACTGGGCCATAATTTGTCACTACTTTATATTTTTTTCAGCATTAGCATTTAATTACAAACACTGAAAACCGCATAAGAGATTGTTAACATCGATTTATTTCACATGCACATATTTTAATCTTAAGCTCTAATCTTTATAATCACTTTCTTAGTTCAAGCCCTCGACCTATTAGTATTAGTCAGCTGAACACGTTACCGTGCTTACACCCCTAACCTATCAACCTGGTAGTCTTCCAGGGGTCTTACTCCATTTCTGGATGAGATATCTTATCTCGAGGGGGGCTTCACGCTTAGATGCCTTCAGCGTTTATCCCTTCCCAACATGGCTACTCTGCTATGCCTTTGGTAAGACAACAGATACACCAGAGGTCAGTCCATCCCGGTCCTCTCGTACTAAGGACAGCTCCTCTCAAATATCTTGCGCCCACGACGGATAGGGACCGAACTGTCTCACGACGTTCTGAACCCAGCTCGCGTACCGCTTTAATGGGCGAACAGCCCAACCCTTGGGACCGAATACAGCCCCAGGATGCGATGAGCCGACATCGAGGTGCCAAACCACTCCGTCGATGTGAACTCTTGGGAGTGATAAGCCTGTTATCCCCGGGGTAGCTTTTATCCGTTGAGCGATGGCAATCCCACATTCATACCACCGGATCACTAAGTCCTAGTTTCCTACCTGCTCCACCCGTCGGTGTCACAGTCAATCCATCTTATGCCTTTGCACTCTTCGAATGGTTTCCAACCATTCTGAGATGAACTTTGAGCGCCTCCGATACACTTTCGGAGGCGACCGCCCCAGTCAAACTCCCCACCTGACATTGTCCCCACACCGGATCACGGTGCTAGGTTAGAAACCCAATACTACAAGGAAGGTATCCCAACAACGACTCACTACAGACTGGCGTCCATAGATCAAAGTCTCCCTTCTATCCTGTACATGTAATATCGAATCCCAGTATCAAGCTAGAGTAAAGCTCCACGGGGTCTTTCCGTCCTGTCGCGGGTAACCGGCATCTTCACCGGTACTACAATTTCACCGGGCGCGTTGTCGAGACAGTGCCCAAATCGTTACGCCTTTCGTGCGGGTCGGAACTTACCCGACAAGGAATTTCGCTACCTTAGGACCGTTATAGTTACGGCCGCCGTTTACTGGGGCTTAAGTTCGCACCTTCGACTAAAGTCTAAGCACTCCCCTTAACCTTCCAGCACCGGGCAGGCGTCAGCTCATATACTTCACCTTTCGGTTTTGCATAAACCTGTGTTTTTGCTAAACAGTCGCTTGGGCCTATTCTCTGCGGCCTACTTGCGTAGGCACCCCTTCTCCCGAAGTTACGGGGTCATTTTGCCGAGTTCCTTAACAACGCTTCTCCCGTCGGCCTTAGGATTCTCTCCTCATCTACCTGTGTCGGTTTGCGGTACGGGTACGTATGAAGCAATAGCGGCTTTTCTTGACAGTATGGATTTAGGAACTTCTCTACTTTAATTTCGATCCGCATCACACTTCGCCTTTTAGTTGACGGATTTGCCTATCAACCAAGCTTTGTGCTTGCACTGGTTTTTCCATTCCCAGATTTCCCTATCCTTCTGTGTCCCCACAGTTCTGTTCATACGTAGTACTAGAATTTCAACTAGTTGTCCATCGGCTACGGCTTTCGCCCTCACCTTAGGTCCCGACTTACCCAAAGAAGATCAGCTTTACTTTGGAAACCTTAGATATTCGGCCGAGAAGATTCTCACTTCTCTCTCGCTACTCATTCCAGCATTCTCTCTTCTTAACTCTCCACTGCTCCTTACGGTACAGCTTCGTCGTGTTAAGAATGCTCCTCTACCAAAACACTTATCTAAATAAGTGCTTTCCACAGCTTCGGTGGTGCATTTTAGCCCCGGACATTTTCGGCGCAAGATCTCTCGACTAGTGAGCTATTACGCACTCTTTGAATGCATGGCTGCTTCTAAGCCAACATCCTAGTTGTCTGTGAAATCTCACATCCTTTTCCACTTAATGCACACTTTGGGACCTTAGCTGGTGGTCTGGGCTCTTTCCTTTTGACTATGAAACTTATCTCCCATAGTCTGACTCCTGAAAAACATCTATATGGCATTCGGAGTTTGATATGCTTCGGTAGGCTGTGAGGCCCCCTAGGCAATTCAGTGCTCTACCTCCATTAGACTATTTCAAGGCTAGCCCTAAAGCTATTTCGAGGAGAACCAGCTATCTCCGGGTTCGATTGGAATTTCTCCGCTATCCACAGGTCATCCCGCATTTTTCAACATGCGTGGGTTCGGTCCTCCATTACCTTTTACGGTAACTTCAACCTGCCCATGGATAGGTCACCCGGTTTCGGGTCTACTCACACTGACTTAACGCCCTATTAAGACTTGGCTTCCCTTCGGCTCCTGACCTTAAGTCATTAACCTTGCCAGTATAAGTAACTCGCTGGACCGTTCTACAAAAGTACGCGGTCGCACCTTAACGTGCTTCCACTGCTTGTAAACATAGGGTTTCAGGTTCTTTTCACTCCCCTCCCGGGGTTCTTTTCACCTTTCCTTCACAGTACTATGCGCTATCGGTCACTAGGTAGTATTTAGGCTTGGGGTGGTCCCCCTGCTTCACCAAGGTTCCACGTGTCTCGTGCTACTCTGGATACTGCTGGCTAAGTCGACTTTTCACCTACGGGGTTTTCACCCTCTTTGACGTGCTTTTCCAAAACACTTCGGTTAAATCTTCTTAATACCGTTTGCAGTCCACAACCCCAAAGGACTAGGTCCTTTGGTTTGGCCTCTTACCCTTTCGCTCGCCGCTACTTAGGTAATCGATGTTTCTTTCTCTTCCTTCGGGTACTTAGATGTTTCAGTTCCCCGAGTTCCCCCTGCATGGCTATGTATTCACCATGCAGTGACTGGGATCTTCCCAGCCAGGTTTCCCCATTCGGTAATCTCTGGATCATCGGCTATTTGCGCCTACCCAAAGCTTTTCGCAGCTTATCGCGACCTTCATCGGCTCCTAGTGCCAAGGCATCCACCCTATGCTCTTATTAGCTTGAACTAATAATTTGATTATTGCAACACCTTCCTGATTATTGCTAACCCATTAAGTCTTGCTCAATCTTTGCTTAAGATTAAAATATATTCATGTAATCGTTAAGGGTCAAAGCTATTTAGTTGAACTTTTACATATAATATATAGTTACGAATGTATCTACGTAATCTATATCTTGTATGTATTAGTGAAACTTAGGTTTGAGTCTCTAACGATATTATCTCTGTAATTAGAAAGCGTCTTTCTTCTTACAAAGTTATATTTCGATGTCTTGTATCTTCATACGTCATGACCTATGATATATGAAGTTACTTCATATATGTTACTTGGGAGTAACACATACAGTGATTTGCTTTCGCTTATCAAGATTACAAATCACTTCAACAATATGTCTTCACTTTCGTGCTTTCATATCGTCTAACGACTTGCCTTCACTACTTCTACGACGCTTCTTCATAACACTTTAACCTCGTGTTATGCTTAAGCTGTATCCATACGTGCTTTCAAGTCGTCGGACAATATGCCTTCACTACTTCTACCACGCTTCTTCATAACGCTTTAACCTCGCGTTATGCTTAAGCTGTATCCGTACGTGCTTTCATATCGTCTCTCTTATGCAGTTTTCAATGTTCGTAATAGCATTACGCTATGACCCGATTACTTTTATGGGTCTAAACAAGATATGAAGCTATGAACTTCAAGCTTTGCTCCCGGTCTTTCCGGATATCTCTTATATGAATTCTCCAAAGTTGCCTCTAGAGTTCTTTGTTTTTTAAATCTGGCAGCCACCTACTTTCCCAGGTCGTCTCCAACCAAGTATCATCGGCCGACATACGCTTAACCATCGTGTTCGGTATGGGAACGGGTGTTTCCATATGTCGCATCGCCACCAGAATATTTTAGATTCTTACGTTAATTCATTTACTTCGACTAGGGCTTTCCAAGCTGCGTTTTCTTCGCAACTTGTTCTTCCTAGTCTTCGTATATGACCAAACGTTGATCACTCAACAGCAAACCAATCTATCGCTTTCATTTATCACGGTGAGGTTTTTGATCTCCATCATGTGAGCTTTGCTCACTTTTAGCTTCAGAAATAAATTTCTTCCACTTTCTTCCTTAGAAAGGAGGTGATCCAGCCGCACCTTCCGATACGGCTACCTTGTTACGACTTCACCCCAGTCATCGATTTCACCTTAGGCAGCTCCCTCCTTGCGGTTGGGTCACTGACGTTGGGTGCTTCCGACTCCCGTGGTGTGACGGGCGGTGTGTACAAGGCCCGGGAACGTATTCACCGCGACATTCTGATTCGCGATTACTAGCGATTCCAACTTCATGTAGTCGAGTTGCAGACTACAATCCGAACTGGGATGGCTTTTATGGGGTTTGCTCCACCTCGCGGCTTCGCTTCCCTTTGTTACCACCATTGTAGCACGTGTGTAGCCCAGATCATAAGGGGCATGATGATTTGACGTCATCCCCACCTTCCTCCGAGTTATCCTCGGCAGTCTCTCTAGAGTCCCCACCATAACGTGCTGGCTACTAAAGATAAGGGTTGCGCTCGTTGCGGGACTTAACCCAACATCTCACGACACGAGCTGACGACAACCATGCACCACCTGTCACCTTTGTCCCGAAGGAAAGAACCGGTTAAGGTTCGGTCAAAGGGATGTCAAGACCTGGTAAGGTTCTTCGCGTTGCTTCGAATTAAACCACATGCTCCACCGCTTGTGCGGGCCCCCGTCAATTCCTTTGAGTTTCAATCTTGCGATCGTACTCCCCAGGTGGAATGCTTAATGCGTTAGCTGCGGCACCGAGGTTCGACCCCCGACACCTAGCATTCATCGTTTACGGCGTGGACTACCAGGGTATCTAATCCTGTTCGCTCCCCACGCTTTCGTGCCTCAGCGTCAATCACAGTCCAGTAAGTCGCCTTCGCCACTGGTGTTCCTCCTAATATCTACGCATTTCACCGCTACACTAGAATTCCACTTACCTCTCCTGTATTCTAGTAAAGCAGTTTTAAGTGCAGTCCCGAGGTTGAGCCCCGGGCTTTCACACCTAACTTACTTTACCGCCTACGCACCCTTTACACCCAGTAATTCCGGATAACGCTTGCCCCCTACGTATTACCGCGGCTGCTGGCACGTAGTTAGCCGGGGCTTCTTAGTCAGGTACAGTCATTTTCTTCCCTGCTGATAGAAGTTTACGATCCGAAAACCTTCATCCTTCACGCGGCGTCGCTGCATCAGGGTTTCCCCCATTGTGCAATATTCCCCACTGCTGCCTCCCGTAGGAGTTTGGGCCGTGTCTCAGTCCCAATGTGGCCGATCACCCTCTCAGGTCGGCTACTGATCGTTGCCTTGGTGAGCTATTATCTCACCAACTAGCTAATCAGACGCGGGTCCATCTTATACCACCGGAGTTTTTCACACGGCATCATGCGATGCTGTGCGCTTATGCGGTATTAGCATCCTTTTCAGAATGTTATCCCCCAGTATAAGGCAGGTTACCCACGCGTTACTCACCCGTCCGCCGCTGCCCGGTAAATCGCTCTTCCGAAGAATCACGCTCTACCTTCTCGCTCGACTTGCATGTGTTAGGCACGCCGCCAGCGTTCATCCTGAGCCAGGATCAAACTCTCATGTTTAATCTCTTGCTATAGAATACTCGCTGGTCTTTTTTTGACTTGAGCTTACGCTCTTGTTACTAAAAAACCAAGCTTGCTTTTGCTACATAATTAATTACATAGCGTCCGTTTTAAATTACTTTTTGATAGGTTGGTTTACTGTTCAGTTTTCAATGTTCAGGTCTTTTACAGCCCAGTATTTCTAAGGCTTTCCTTGTTTCTTTCACTTCGTTACCTCTTGGGGCAACAGAGAGAATTATATCATGTATGACGATTTAAGTCAACAAGATTTTTAATTATTTTATTGTTATTTTTAGCTCATTTTCTGGCCATATAAAAACAATAAACGGAGAAGGAGGGATTTGAACCCTCGCACCGCGTAAACGATCTATACCCTTAGCAGGGGCACCTCTTCAGCCACTTGAGTACTTCTCCAAACTGAATTGTCTTTTTCAAGTATAATATCATAATCTACTTGAAGTATTTAATTGTAATAAACGCAATGTTTCACAGGCGCAAAAGTAATTATACTAAAGCAATGGACGCATGTCAATACATTTTACTAAGTTTTTTACTTTAATAAAAGTATCGCTAAAACCTTATAAATCAAGGCTTTTTTGTATTCTAGACATATATCTATATATGGTAGGAGACACTAAGTGTTTGTACTATATATAGAAGAAAACAAGATATTGTATACATACAATATCTTGTTTTCTTTATTGTCTTATTTGGTTAAAGTATCATAATATTGAATTATAAATGTAAATCTATCGTTGACCTTTGTCGTAAGGTTCACCTGCAGCTTTTGGACCAACCGCCTTATTACTAAATATAACCAAGGCTATAATGGTCAGTATATATGGTAAAGATTTAAAATACTCCATTGGTAATTTTGACAAAAAGCTAATGCTAGTTGAGTAAATACTAAGAATCTGTGAAAATCCAAAGAATAAACTTGCACCTAAAAGACCAAGTGGTTTCCACTTACCAAATATCAATGCCGCAAGAGCAATGAATCCCGTACCATGAACACTCATAATCGTAAATTGTGTGTCTTGGGTCAGTACCATAACACCACCACCTAGTCCTGCAAGACATCCTGATAGAATGACACCGATATATCGCATCTTATAGACACTGATACCCATACTGTCAACCGCATGAGGGTGTTCCCCCGTTGCTCTTAATCTAAGTCCAAAAGGGGTCTTATAGAGAAAATACCAACTAATCACTACCAATAATAAGGCTAAAAATACAGTCGGGTACATATTTGTAAAAAAGATCTTACCAATAATAGGAATATCACTTAATCCACTATAAGTATTTTTGATAAAACCTTGTCTAAAGGTTTCCGTTCTTTGTTGTCCGAATATAACCTGTGCCAAATAGATGGTCAAACCACCTGCCAATATATTTATGGCTGTACCTGATATAACCTGATCACTGCTTAGATGTATGCTCAAATATGCATGTATAACAGATATAAGACCTCCTGCCAAAGCACCAATCATCAAAGATATCCATGGCGCAAAGCTGGTTGTTCCTTCCAAAAATACTATGGTTGTTGCTGCTGTAAATCCACCGATCATCATCATACCTTCAAGGGCGATATTAACAACACCACTACGTTCTGAAAACATCCCACCAATCGCTGTAATAATAATAGGTGTTGAATATATTAACGTCAAAGCCAACATCGAGTAAAGTATATCCATATTACTTTGCCCCCTTTATACGTTTTAGAATAATCTTAATACCATTTTGCATCGCAACAAACAGTATGATTGTCGAACTGATGATAATAGCAATGTCTCTAGGTATACCACTGGATTGCATAACCGGTTGTGCCGCACTGAGAGATCCAAATAGTAAGCCTCCAAACAACGAACCAAAAGCAGTATTACCACCTACTAGAGCCACGGCTATACCATCAAATCCATAATTTTCAAAACTTCCAAGCACTCTACCATATCCAAAAGTACCAATAGCAATAACCGTTCCAGCTAAACCGGAAAATGCACCTGCAATGGCCATAGACAATGCTGCATTACGTTCAACTTTCATACCTGCATATTTGGCTGCATGTGGGTTATAGCCAACCGCTTTTAATTCATAACCGAAGGTCGTTTTTTCAATGATATACCAGAATATGAAAATGGCTATCGCAATAAGGATAAAGCCCCAATGTAATCTGGATTTATTGGTCATCTCAATTAAAAAATCACTTTTCAAAGTGGCGCCAGCAGGTAGTGGCATGGATTTTACATTATCACTACCTGGCAACTGTTTTAAATAGTAATTGGTTAAATACAAGGCCGTATAATTCATCATGATGGTAACTACAACCTCATGTACGTTAAATTTGGCCTTAAGTATACCTGGTACAAATCCCCATATAGCACCCGCTAAAGTACCGGAAAGAATAACCACCGGTAATAATACAAATCCAGGAAGATCTAAAGTTACACCTACTGCCACAGAAGCAAAAGAACCAACTAAAAGTTGTCCTTCAGCACCAATATTGAACAAACCTGTTCTAAAAGCAAACGCTACAGAAAGACCTGTCAGTATGATTGGCATTGCTGAAACAAAATACTCGCCAATATACCTAGCATTAAAAATACTTTTTCCACTGCCTATGCGACTGATATCAATTCCAAGAACCCCTCTAATTAAAGAAGTGAATAATTGAATTGGATTTTGTCCTGTTAGGATTAGGATAATTGATCCAACAAAGAAACCTAAAAAAATGGCAATTGCAGGAATGACAAACTTATGATTCTTCTCATTTGTGATGAAATCGATAAATTTCTTCATATCTAATCAACTTTCCCCTTTCTTGAACCGGCCATCATCAAACCAAGTTCGTTCTCATTTGTATGACTTGCATCAACAATACCAACAATCTCGCCTTCATATATAACTGCAATACGGTCGGATAGATTTAAGACTTCTTCCATTTCTAAAGACATGAGTAAAACCGCTTTTCCACTATCTCGTTCTTTAACCAGACGTTGGTGAATATATTCTATAGCACCTACATCTAAGCCTCTTGTTGGCTGCGCTGCTATCAAAAGCCTTGGAGAACGTTCCACTTCTCTAGCAATAATGGCTTTTTGTTGATTGCCTCCGGACATGGATCTAGCACTTGTAATACTCCCTTGTCCACTTCGGATATCGAATTCTTCAATTAAAATATCTGAGTGCTTTCGAATAGCTTCTGGCTGTAAGATGCCTTTTTTTGACAATGGCTCTTGAAAATAACTTTGAAGGGCCATATTTTCTTCTAATGAAAAATCTAATACCAAACCATATTTATGTCGGTCTTCAGGAATGTGTCCAATGCCTTTAAGAGTTCTATTTCTAACAGAATCATGAGCAATATCTATACCGTCAAATAAAATCTTACCGGATTCGATTTTTGAAAGCCCTGTAATACCTTTGATAAGCTCGGATTGTCCATTACCGTCAATACCCGCCACGCATAATATTTCTCCGGCTTTAACCTCAAGATTCAGGTTTTTGACCGCCATGAGGTTTCTTGTATTCTTAATATTAAGGTTTTCAATTTTTAGAACAATATCTGAAGGTGTAGCTGGTTCTTTATCTACTTCAAAACTAACTTCACGTCCAACCATCATCTCAGCCATCTCTTCTTCAGTTGTCTCTGAAACCTTAACGGTTCCAATGTATCGACCTCTTCTTAGTACCGTACAATGGTCTGCTACCATGGATATCTCTTTTAACTTATGGGTAATGAGTACAATAGATTTGCCTTCTTTGACCAATTCACGCATAATGCTCATTAATTCTTTAATTTCTTGTGGTGTTAAAACTGCCGTTGGTTCGTCAAAAATTAAGATTTCTGCATTTCTATATAGCATCTTTAAAATCTCTACTCTTTGTTGCATGCCAACGGTAATGTCTTCAATTTTAGAATGGGGATCTACTTTCAAGCCGTACTTTTGGCTAATTTCAATTACCTTTTTAGCCGCTTTATCAATATCAATACGTCCAAAAGATTTAGTAGGCTCTAACCCTAAAATGATGTTTTCAGTTACTGTGAAATTGTGAACAAGCTTAAAATGTTGATGTACCATACCAATACCATGCTTATTCGCCACATTTGGATTGCTGATATCAACTTCTTTACCATGAATTTTTATTATTCCTTTTTCTGCTTGATATAATCCAAATAATACACTCATTAAGGTTGATTTTCCAGCACCATTCTCTCCGAGCAACGCATGAATTTCTCCTTTTTCAACCCGTAAGGTTACATCATCATTTGCTTTTATGCCTGGAAATTCTTTAGTGATATTCAGCATTTCAACTACGTATTCCATAACACATCTCCTGTCTAATTTTTAATAACTATATTAAGACAAACTACATCATAATACCTACCTACTTAATTTTGACCCTATAACCGTTATTACATCTGTAACTTAAAGTTGTAAAAACCTTTTTGTTTCAAGTGTTTGCCATAAGTAACAAATTCTTCCTCTGTCATAATAGCCTCACCAATACATGCCTCTTGCGCTCTTTTTAATCCTGTGACATGGGCTCTTATAAGTCTATAAGGTACCTTAGGATAAATTTTTAAACGCTCAACCACCTGATTTAGCGTATTCAACTGGTCCATATGCTCATTTAATAGCACAGTCCTAACCTCAATGACTTTATCCATAGCAAGTAACTTTTCTAGATTTTTTAAATGAATCTGACCTTTCACACCACATAGATGTTCAATATTATCAATGGCTTTGATATCCAGCAAAAACCCATCAACACTATTAATGAATGGTAATATTGCCTCAAAGTCAAAAAAGCCGTTAGAGTCAATATATACAGTTAAGCCGCACTTTTTAATTTTTTGTGCCAACTCCGCTAGAAAATCAGCATAAAGGGTAGGCTCACCACCGGAAAAAGTTACACCTCGAATGTATGGACGATAATCTTCTATTCTAACCATTAAATCATCTATTGTATAAGCTTTTGCCTTTGGCGTTGATTGATAAGGACATACCATTATACAACTATCACATTGACAACATAGACTTTCTTCATATATAACAAGATCCGATTGAAGACTTAATGCATTACTAGGACAATGTTTAACACAGATCCCACAATGTCTGCATATTTGAATCGTCTCACTATTATGGCAATAGAAGCAACTTAGCTGACAGCCTTGTACAAAAATACTACATCGGTTACCTTCTCCATCTACATTTGAAAAAGGTATAATCTGATTTATTAAGATCTTCTGATTCACTTATAAGTCCTCGTTTGTCTGTTAAAAACATTTGCATTATTATTGGTACCACTGCCAAATATATCCGTGTCTCTTAAAACGACTTCATTATTATTAAATCGCTCAACATCACTTCGTTTTACTAGATAACCGGTTACTCTAATCAAATCAGAGTTCTGTAAATACGTGGTTATATAGCGGTAACCTTCAGAAAATGCACCTTGGATAATATCAAGAAGCGCATCTAAGTGGTTCAAATAGGTTTGATCAAATGCAAACAAGTCGCCGGTTCCAGATTTGAAATATTTATGAAAAGATGCCGATTGGTTTAAATGAAGCGGTAATACAGGCTCTTGGCCAACTTTGATACGATGTGCCGGAGTATTGTCCTTATCTTCTGGGCTTAAGTCTGCGCCTACTTGTGCGTGAAGTAGATAATGGCCGTCTGTTCTTTGAAGATAGGGTGCTTCATGTTGACTTACAATCTGCTCAAGTGTAGATAAAATCATGTGACCAATTTCATCCCCTCGTATTGATTGTCCAAAAGTTTCTTCACTATTTTCCAGCCTTAATAAGTGATTAACCGCATCCGCTAATCCTACTATGCCAAACATTGCCGTAAAATTATCCTGACTGATAAAACCTTCCTTTGTTAAGAAGGTCGTTTCAAAGAAATTGCTTTTTTCAACCATATATTTGACCCTTTTATCCATCATTGTTGCCATTTTTTGAGCAACTTTAGGCAAAATATCTTCAATAAAATGATGCGTAGAATCTGCTTTCTTTGCCATCGTACCGAGTCTTAATCTTAGTAGTGTGTAGGCACCACCCGCTAAAGGCAGGGCATTATAACAACTGACAATCCCATGATTACCAACATCTTTTTGGTACATGACTTGATTACTAAAGGATGGTTTTGCCGCAAGCAAACATGTTTTTACTGCTTCAAGGGCAAAATCTTTTGATGTCAACTGGACATCATAAAGTAGCGTTAAGTTTGGCGTCGGATTCTGTAGTTCAACCACAGCTTTTAGTATCAAATAACCAGCTCGGGTCTCAGATGGACCAATATTTCCATGACAAAAAGAATCGACAATGGTCTTATCGATGTGATTCAAGAATCTTTTTATTTTAATATAATCAGAAGCCTCATCACGAATGAAAGGATCTATAAGTTGATCTAACCTGCCTATATAAACAGGAAAGGATGTGATGGATGGTACATGACTATAAAGAATTAAGAGTCCGTCAAGGAGTGTATCTAAGTCTGTCGGCGGCTTTATGTCAAGAAAATCACAGCCGTTTTTAACAAATACGTCATAATCAGGAACAATGTACCTAGGTCTATAGGGTAAATAGCCTTCATTAAGGTCACAAATCATGTCATTTTCAATATAAATCATTTCTTCTTCTGTGTAACCCAATGACTCTCTTGGATCTACAAGTCTTTCTCCAATATTTGCCATTGAAAATAATTTTTGTTGATATGTCATATTGATTGCAGAAGCTGTTGATGCCAGATCATTAAGAACGGATCTCATATTTTCACCTCGTCATCTTCAAGATAATATATTATATGGATTGTTACAACGGCATGATGACCATCACCACTTAGCTTTAAGTAGCAATGGTCATCATGCTGTAGGGCATGATGATTGAAGATAAAAAGCCAAGACTAAATCGTCTTGGCTTTAAAAAGTAAATGAACTATTTTAAACGATTTGGTAATACTGGTACTTCAATCTCACCAGCAACAACTTTACCTTCATATGCTTTAACTTCTTCCACAACTGCATCCGTTAGATTTGGATTAGATTCTGGAATACCAACACCTTGGTTTGTTAAGTCAAATACTAGGATTCCGCCACCTGGGAATTCACCATTTAAAGTCATTTCAGCAACATCATAAGCTGCTACGTCAACACGCTTCATCATGGATGTTAAAACAGCTGACTTGTCGCCTTCATAGATACCATCATCATATTGGTCTTTATCAATACCAATCGCCCAAACATCTTCTCCGTTTGTACGACGGTCTTTAGCTTCTTTGATGAGTCCGTTTCCTGTACCACCGGCTGCATGGAAAATAATATAAGCACCTTGATCATACATTTTTGCTGCTAATGTCTGGCCAATTTGAGCATTTGAGAAGTCACCAGCATATTCAACTAATACAGTCATATTAGGATCAACTGCTTCAACGCCTGCTTCAAATCCTGCTTCAAACTTTTGAATCAAGTCAAAGTCCATACCGCCAATAAAACCGACTGTATCTTTTCCAGCTTCTTGAGCCGTTAATGCTGCTGCAACACCAACAAGGAATGACCCTTGTTCTTCAGCAAATACTGCACTGGCAACATTAGGTTTGTCCGCAATTACCATGTCAATAATCAAGTATTTTTGATCAGGGAAATTCGTTGCAACTTCTGTTAAAGCACCTTCAAATAAAAAGCCTGGTGCTATGATAAGGTCCATCTCTTCGTCTGAGAAGTTTGAGAGATTTGGAACATAATCTGCATCCGAATCCGATTGAAGATATTTTGTTTGAGCACCTGTTGCAGTTGCAAATTCAAGGATACCTTCCCAAGTACCTTGGTTGAAGGATTTGTCATCAATACCACCAACGTCAGTTACAAGACCTACTGTAAAATCTACAGGTTCTTCTTCTGGTGTTTCTTCTGGTGTTTCTTCTGTTGTTTCAGTCACTGGATCTGTTGTAACCTCTGGTTCATCTTTTGCGCAACCTGTTACAAGAGCCAATGATAAAATCATTGCTAGAGCGAGTACGATTGTTAATAATTTCTTAAACATAATTGACCTCCCTTTTTTTAAATGCATTTTATTTTTACATATATAACCAAACCGGTATGCTTCTATAAAAGACTTATTTATATCTGATTGTCTATAATAGAGATGCATGTTTAATCCGGCTATATAATTGGAACACATAATTATTCTTCATAATATTACTTTGTATATCATCTTTGTAAATGATTCCTACAAATGATTCTAAGAAACATCTAGTATTAGTATAATTTAACTTGTAAGTTGATACAACATAATATGTCCTATGCATGTAATTATTTGAATACTTACCTGACATTTGTTATTTTATATTTCTCTTTTTCAGACTTGTATAAATTATGACCATCACTATCAATAACGACAATGCATGGGAAATCTTTAACAATAAGTCTTCTTAAGGCTTCTGTTCCCAAGTCATTATAGGCAATAATTTCTGACGACACAATTCTGTCTGCAATCAATGCAGCAGCACCGCCAACTGCAGCAAAGTATACTGCTTTATTTTTAATTATGGCTTGTATCACTGCTTCGTTTCTATCTCCTTTACCAATCATACCACTAAGTCCAGAATCTAGCAACTTCGGCGTATAAGCATCCATACGATAGCTTGTGGTTGGTCCGGCCGATCCAATAATCTCACCTGGTTTATTTGGAGATGGCCCTACATAATAAATGATTGCATCTTTAATATCAAAAGGCAAGTCTTCGCCTCTTTCCATTTGTTCTACCATTCTTTTATGCCCTGCATCTCTTGATGTATAGACTTCTCCGGAAATTAATACTTCATCGCCAGCTTTTAGTTTAACACTTGTTGCTTTATCTAAAGGTGCTGTTACTTTTATTTTCATAGGACCTCCTATATGGTTCTTTTTGCGTGACGTGTTACATGACAACCAATATTGACTGCCACAGGAAGCCCAGCAATATGTGTCGGAAAGACTTCTATATGAATCCCAAGTGCGGTTGTTCTACCACCAAGTCCTTGAGGTCCAATACCCAACCGATTAATGCTTTCTAATAGTTCAATTTCTAGGGCCTTGACATAAGGAATAGTCGAGTGTTCACCTACATCTCTTAATAAAGCTTTTTTTGACAAAAAAGCTGCTTTTTCAAAAGATCCACCAATGCCCACACCAATGACCATAGGTGGACATGCATTTCCACCTGCTAAATCTACCGTTGAAATAATTGCTTCTTTAGCACCTTCTATGCCATCTGAAGGTTTTAGCATATGAATACGGCTCATATTTTCACTTCCAAATCCTTTTGGCGCTACTTCTACAATCAACTTATCACCCTTTACAATATCATAATGAATGATAGCAGGTGTATTATCACCAGTATTCACTCTATCAAATGGATCTCTCACAATGGATTTTCTAAGAAAACCTTCATCATAGCCTTGTCTAACACCTTCTTGTACTGCTTCTTCCAGTAATCCACCTTCAAAGTATATTTCCTGACCAATGGTCAAGAATATAATCGCCATCCCTGTATCTTGACATATGGGCATTTTTTTCCTACTTGCAATATCTGCATTTTGAATGATTTGATCTAAAATACTAGACCCTATTGGGGATTCTTCGGTCTTCTTACTCTTTATGAGCGCATCTCTTATATCCTCGTTACAATAATAGTTTGCTTCCATACATAGTTCTTTTACTGTCTTTGTTATAACCTCTACATTAATTTTTCTCATTATTGATCTCCTTATATAATGCCTACTTATCTCCTATTTTAAAGCCAAATCCTAAAATGGTCAAACAAGAAAAGAAGCTTTGCTTCGTTATGAGCTTTGCTCATATTTCTGAACGGTTCGATAGGAAAGGTCTTTGACGTATTCTGCCATGTTTCAAGGCTGAATACTATAGTATGACTTTCCTTGAGAACAAGAAAAGAAGCTTTGCTTCGTTATGAGCTTTGCTCATATTTCTGAACGATTCGTAAGGAAACTTCCTTGATAGTTTACATAGCATTGTCTTTCCTAGAGAAAAAAAGCAATCTAAATGCAGATTGCTTTTTTTGTTATTTTTCTTTTAGAACTTTACTAAATAACGTCATTATTTGGTCAAATTCATCTTCTTTAATATAAGCTTGTGGCTCTATCCTTTTATTTGTATGAATTAATATACCAAGCTGTTGTGCTTTTAATAATGACTCTCTAGCCCAACTACTAATTTTAGTATGGTCTTGATATTGGTTTAACTGATCCTGCCCATTTACTGAAATCTTAGGAAACTTCTTTTCATAGGCTTTAATAAGTATGATATATGCTTGTTCCTTTGTAATGTTTATTAAAGGTCTAAAACTCTGATCCGGAAAACCGGATATTAAGTTTTCTTGACTTGCTGTATATATATAGATGCTTTCAGTAGAGTTTATATCAACATCTTTGAATTCAAGCTTTAATGGTTCTTGTAGTGTGAAGCCTAAAAGTTGGTTCTTTAAAACTTTTTCAACAAAGAGTGCTCTCGTCAAATATCTGCTATCTGTTGCTTTTGCAACACTACTCGTTGTCGTGAATTCAATTGTCTCGTTAACATACTTTAAAGATCCATTATCCAATCGTAAGATAAAGCTTACTTTCGCTTGATACGTTATATTTTGATCATAAGCTTCAAGTGGGAGTAATGTTATGGTGTTTTTTAATTGATGAAAATCTGCTGGTAATACAACTCTATGACTTACCGTTTTGCCATTATCCTTTCTTACAATAGAACTTTTCAGAGATGTTACTTTCTCAATAGGATTTCCATAATATGTTACCGTAATTGGTAAACCAAAACTACCATTCGTAGTTGTATTCTTATAGATCAGTGCGTGTGAATCGCCTTGCCACTTTAATGGGACATTTTTTAATCCATCATAAGGATAGATGACCAATTGATCTTCAGTGCGGACACTACCACCCAATAAATATGTAAAATAATTATTTTCTTTATTCATACCAATGTCTAAATATTGATTGTCTAACAACACAATTCTAGTCACGGGATCATAAATTAACTGATTATAGCCTTCCATGTAATTATTCAAGTCTTTTTTTATAAATTCATAGACATATGCTTTATTATATTTATAAAAGTTTGCTCTGTCCCATGGGTATCGACCTCTAAAATAGAGTTTTCCTGCTTGTTCCATACTGGTTAATGTTTTATTATGATTCATATATTTAGAATGCGTCAGAGCCATTTCTTTTAGCGTAGTATTGACTCTAAGTGGTCTTAAAGACATATATTCCCTTGAGATATTTATGGCATTAACGGTTCTTTCGATCTCATCAGCATCATTACTTGATTGATAATCAATGGTGCTTGCATATGCCATACTATCCATAGCTATTATAAGTATTAGCAGTAATATAACTAATCGTTTCATGATATTGCCATCTCCTAACTCAAATTATACTTTTCCATACTACTTATTATATCAAATGTTAATGTCAGCCTCATTACAATGATATTAAAGATATGCGTCAAGATGATGTTTTGATTTTTTTAGTATAACGTAAAAATTCCTTTATAGAAAAACTATAAAGGAATTTTTACGTTAATATACTGTTATTCTAATTTGTTATATTACCATCATCAACTATTTCTGATTCTATTATATCCGCTTCATTAAAATCATTTTTAAGTTCATCATCAATGACAACTTTGATTCTTGCAATACTTGCTATTTGAATATCTTTTTTGAAATTCATCAATTTCACGCCTGAAGTGATTCGACCAAGTCTAGAAACATCACCAACACGAATTCTAATTACAATGCCTTCTGTGGTTATGATGATCATTTCATCACCTTTTCTAACCGCTTTCATACCTAAGACATTACCAGAACGTTCGCTGATTTTATAGAACTTAACACCCTTACCGCCTCTATGCTGAGCGGTGAACTGTTCCATCTTGGTTCTCTTACCAAGTCCACCTTCTGAAACAATGAGTAAATCCGTTCCTTGAGATATGAGTTGCATACCTATGACTTCGTCACCTTCATTTAGATTCATACCTCTAACACCCTGGGAGGTTCTTCCTGTTATACGCACATCTTTTTCATCAAATCGAATACACTGACCGTATTTTGTTCCAAGAATAATTTCCTCGTTATCATTGGTCAATTTTACCTCAATAAGATTATCTTCATCCTTAAGTCCAATTGCAATTAAGCCATTTTGTCTTATATTCTGATATTCCATAATGGATGATTTCTTAATAACACCTTTTTTTGTCGCCATAACAATATAGGTATCATCCTCATAGGATTTCAAAGGAATAACAGCTGTTATTTTTTCACCTGGATCAAGTTGCAATAGATTAACAATAGCTGTTCCTCTTGCTGTTCTTCCTGATTCAGGAATTTCATAAGCTTTTAGACGATAGGCTTTGCCTTTGTTCGTAAAAAATAGTAAGTAATGATGTGTGGATGTAAGGAAAATATCTTTTACAAAGTCATCTTCCATGGTTTTCATACCTTTAATACCTTTTCCTCCACGATTCTGACTTTTATAAGTATCCGTAGGCATACGCTTTACATAGCCTAAGCGCGTCATAGTAATAACTGTATTTTCCTTCTTAATGAGATCTTCCATATCGATTTCAGAAGAATCATAGGTTAATTCAGTTCTTCTTGGATCTGCATACTTTTCTTTTATAATCAGGATTTCCTCTTTTATCTTTTGATAAAGTAGTTTTTCATCTGCAAGTAAGGCTTTTAATTCTTTAATTGTTTCTTGAAGTTCATTAAACTCAGCTTCAAGTTTTTCTCTTTCAAGACCTGTTAAAGCTCTAAGTCTTAAATCAACAATGGCTTGTGACTGTACTTCTGAAAAACCAAACCTCTCCATCAAATTTAATTTCGCATCTGCTGTTGAATTAGAGGCACGGATAACCTTAATGACTTCATCAATGAAATCAAGGGCTTTTAGCAAACCTTCAAGTATGTGCGCGCGCTCTTCAGCTTTCTTTAGATCATATTTGGTTCTTCTGGTAACTACTTCTACCTGGTGGTTTAAATAATGCTCAAGTACCTCTTTTAGATTAAGAACTTTTGGCTCATTATTAACAAGTGCAAGCATATTAATCCCAAAAGAGTCCTGTAACTGAGTATGCTTATAAAGCTGATTTAATACAACATTTGGATTGGCATCACGCTTTAATTCAACAACCACATGCATACCGTTTCTGTCTGATTCATCCCTTAGATCCGATATACCATCCATTTTTTTCTCTTTTACAAGATCGGCAATCTTTTCAATAAGCTTTGCCTTATTGACCTGATAGGGTAGTTCCGTAATAACAATTCTATTTTTTCCACCAGACATGGCTTCAATATTAGCTACGGCTCTTACTTTTACTATACCTCTACCCGTTCTATATGCTTGTTCAATACCTTGCGTACCCAGTATAATACCCGACGTTGGAAAATCCGGTCCTTTGATGACTTCTAATATCTCGTCAATATCCGTATCTCTATCTTCTATAACTCTATTGTCAATAATTCTAGTAACACCATCAATAACTTCCCCAAGATTATGAGGTGGTATATTGGTTGCCATACCTACAGCAATACCGGATGCGCCATTAACCAATAAATTAGGAAATCTGGCGGGTAATACCAAAGGTTGTTTTAAAGATTCATCAAAGTTTGGACCAAAATCCACGGTATCTTTACCAATATCCGCTAATAATTCCATAGCGATTTTACTCATTCTAGCTTCTGTATAACGCATTGCAGCTGCACTATCCCCATCGACGGATCCATAATTACCATGACCATCTACAAGCATATATCTGTAAGAAAAGTCTTGTGCCATTCTAACCATGGTCTCGTATATGGAACTGTCACCATGAGGGTGATACTTACCCATAGTATCACCTACAATACGAGCTGATTTTCTATATGGCTTATCCGGTGTGAGATTTAACTCACTCATAGAATATAGTATACGTCGCTGTACTGGCTTTAGACCATCTCTAACATCCGGTAGAGCTCTTGATGCAATAACACTCATCGCATAGTCAATATATGATTTTTTCATTTCATCTTGAAGATCTACCGATATGATTTTATCAATTTGATTGTTATCATCCATTCATGTTTCCTCCATAACTGGTTTCTATTATATAATGCTTTATATATCTAAATTCTTTACATGTTTTGCATGACTTTCAATAAATGCTCTTCTTGGTTCAACTTTATCACCCATGAGTGTTGTAAAAATTTCATCTGCCGAAGCTGCATCATCTATATCTACCCTAAGTAATATTCTATGATCAGGATCCATTGTTGTATCCCACAACTGGTTAGCATCCATTTCCCCCAAACCTTTATAACGCTGTAACACAATACCATCTCGACCAATCTCTTCTAATAATTTATCAAGGGCTCTTTCGTTGTAGACGTATTGACCTTTTTTATTTTTTGTAACTTTAAACAAAGGTGGCTGTGCAATATACACTTTACCTGTTTCTATGAGTTCTGGCATATACCTATAGAAAAAAGTCAATAACAAAGTACGTATGTGAGCACCATCCACATCCGCATCCGTCATAATTATAATCTTATGGTACCTTAACTTATCTAAGTTAAACTCTTCTGAAATACCTGTACCAAAAGCTGTAATCATGGCTCTTATCTCATTATTTGCCAGTATCTTATCAAGTCTTGCTTTTTCAACATTCAGTATCTTACCTCTAAGCGGTAGTATTGCTTGTGTTTGTCTAGATCTTGCTGATTTGGCTGAACCACCTGCTGAATCACCTTCGACAATATATATTTCACAGTTTCTTGGATCCTTATCTGAACAGTCCGCTAATTTACCTGGTAATGACGTATTCTCAAGTGCTGTTTTTCTTCTGGTCAAATCCCTGGCTTTTCTAGCAGCTTCTCTTGCTCTATTTGCTAATATGGATTTTTCCAATATAATTTTTGCCACATGAGGATTTTGTTCAAGGAAATAAGTGAGTTTTTCTGATAAAACATCATTAACTGCAGTTCTAGCTTCACTGTTCCCTAGTTTTTGTTTTGTTTGCCCTTCAAACTGAGGATCCGTTACTTTTATGCTGATAACACATGTTATACCTTCTCTAATATCTTCTCCAGAGAGATTTTTTTCATTATCCTTTAACATTTTACTATTTCTAGCATAATCATTCATGGTTTTCGTTAAAGCATTTCTAAAGCCCGTTAAATGCGTACCACCTTCAGGGGTATTGATATTATTAACAAAGCTAAATACATTCTCAACATAGGAATCATTATGTTGAAAAGCCACTTCCACATAAACATCATCAACGGTTCCTTCAGCATATATTATTTCTTCATAAAGTTTATTCTTATGACGATTTCTATAAGCTACAAATTCCTTTATACCACCTTCATAATGGAATTCTTGCTTTTTCTCTTCACCTTCTCTAAGATCTTCTATACTAATTTTTAGACCCTTAGTCAAAAAAGCCATTTCTTGAATTCTTTGTTTTAAGGTATCAAAATCATAAACCAATTCTTCGAATATTTCACCATCCGGTTTGAAATGAATATAGGTACCATGTTTTTTTGTGGTGCCAGTTACAGTTAAAGGCGTAATAACTTCGCCACGTTCAAATCTTTGTGAAAAAATTTCTCCCTTTTGATAAACAGTAACTTCTAGCCACTCAGACAAAGCGTTGACGACGGATGCACCAACACCATGTAGACCACCTGAAACCTTATAACTACCACCACCAAATTTACCACCTGCATGAAGAACGGTAAAAACTACTTCAACAGCGGATACACCTTTTTCATGCATACCCGTAGGTATACCTTCACCATTATCAAGAACCGATATGGAGTTGTCTTTATGTATGACAACATCAATTTTATCACATCGATCTGCTAAAGCTTCATCTACAGCATTATCTACTATTTCATACACCAAATGGTGCAAACCTCTTGATGATGTACTACCGATATACATACCTGGTCGTTTTCTAACTGCTTCCAAACCTTCAAGTATTTGTATCTGTGTAGCATCATATTCTTGATTTATGTTCATGAATGACCTCCTAAATTCGTGCAACAGAAAAAATGCACATCTTATTAATTATATATGAGTCCTAGCACTTATGCAAATCTGACTCATTGATTACTTTTGCATCTTTAATTTGATATAATTGGTAGCCATTTAACTCTTTCTTTATAAAATCATCTATACCTGTACACGTGATGAACGTTTGTATATCTTTCAGATGCTCAATCAAATAATGTTGTCTTTGATGATCAAGTTCAGACAGTACATCATCAAGTAAAAGTATGGGTGCATGATTCACTTGCTTCTTAATGAGCTCTATTTCTGATAATTTCAAAGCCAAAGCAGCTGTTCTTTGCTGACCTTGTGATCCATATATACGAATATCAATTTTATTAATATCAAAGCGAATATCATCTCTATGTGGACCTACTGTTGTCGTTCCTTTTTTTAAATCACCGGTTCTAGCAGCTGCTAATTTTACTTTGTAGTCTTCTACATCGACATCATTTTCATAAACCATATCTAAGGTCTCTTTTTTCCCGGAGAGATGTAAATGCTTTTCATACAGTATCGGCTTTAAATCCTCAATGAAATTTTTGCGCATTTCAATAATGGTCGTTCCATATTTTACCAACTGATCATCCCAAACGTCTAAGAGACTTTGCATGTCTAACCTATTATGATTATTTTTTAATAATTGATTTCTTTGCTTTAATACTTTGTGATAATGACTTAAATAATACATATATAAAGGTTTAAGTTGACTTAACTCAAGATCAATAAACCTTCTTCTATCCTTAGGACCATTTTTAATTAAACCTAAATCTTCTGGAGAAAACATAATGATATTAATCAATCCAAATAGTTCATTGAGTTTTTTTATAGGATTCTTATTAATGGCAATATTTTTTTTACCTATTTTTTTTAAATGCACATCTACGGTTTCAATTATATCATTTTTTTCAAAAACCATATAGACATGTGCATCTTTTTCATTGATTCGAATCAATTCCTTATCTTTACTTAATCGATGAGACTTGGAAGTTGCACATAAATAGATGGCTTCTATAAGATTTGTCTTACCTTGAGCATTATCACCATATATAATATTAATCCCTGGATCAAAATCAATGGCAGCTTCCTGATAGTTCCTATAATTATTTAATTCCAAGTGTCTTATGTACATGAAATTCACCTCAAGAAGTTACCCATTTTTATTAAACTGCATGGATACAAGTTTAATCAACGTATTTGACAAGTATTGAATCATAACCAGATACTTCAATCTCATCACCATCTCTTACTTTTTTTCCTCTTTGATATTCTATTTGACCATTATATTTTACTTCACCATTAAGGATCATGATCTTAGCATGTACCCCTGAATCTGCAATACCTGCTAATTTTAACAGTGCTCCCAACTTTATAAATTCCGTATTAATAATAATTTCTTTCATCTCGTCACCCATTCAATCTAATTGGCAATATTAAGTATTTATAGTCTTCACCTTCTACTTGTCGAACAATACAAGGATTCAATGCATTGGTAAACTGCATACATATTTCTTCATCTTCGATTGCCTTGAGTGCATCTAAAAGATATTTAGGATTAAAAGCAATATCAATAGGCTGGCCTTCTCTTACAATCATCAATTCTTCATGGACATTACCAAGTTCCGTATTTGAAGTAATCAATAATGTATCCTCTTTTATCTCAAATTTGACAGGACTTTTTTTACTTTCCCTAGCAATCAAAGCCGCTCTCTCAATGCTCATCATCAATTCCTTACGATTCACAGTAATCAGTGTTTCATAATCACCAGAAAAAAGATTTGCATATTTGGGGTACTCCCCTTCTAGTAATCTAGATACAACGATACTATCTTCAAGCTCAAATAGGACATGTTTATCTGTAAAATAAATAGATAACATATCAGCCTCATCACTAGATAGTATTTTACTTATTTCACTCAAAGTTTTTCCAGGTACAACCACAGCAGTATCACTAAAATCATCCATAAATTCTACTTTTCTTATAGATATTCTATAACCATCCATTGATATAATACTTAATGCATTATCTTTGATTTCAATCAACTCACCTGTCAATATAGGCTTAATTTCTTTTATCGCAATACTAAACAAGGTTTGATGGATCATATCCTTCAAAACACTTTGCTTTATGGAGATACTTGTATCTTTCGTTACTTGAGGCAATTGAATAAATTCAGTACCGGGTTGACCCGGTATATTAAATATAGATTTTTGACAAATAATGGTGGTCATATTACTTTCATCGACTGTAATATCTACCATGGCATCTGGCAATTTCTTTACTATTTCCGAGAATATTCTTGCATCAATGGCTACGCTTCCTGACTCAATGATATTTGCCTTTACATGACTTTCGATACCGATTTCTAAATCATTGCTAATTAACTTGAATTCATTTTGTGTTGTTTGAAGAAGTATACATTGAAGGATGGGCAAAGTCGTTCGAGTTGAAACAGCTTTAAGGGATGTATTAACGCCATTAAGCAAGTCATTTTTATGACAATTAATTTTCATGATGTGATTAACTCCTCTCCTGTGCAAAAGATAAAATATATGATTTTTTATAGTAATGATAGTAGTAAGGGGTGTGAATATGTGTATAAGTACTCTAAGCCTATGGAAAACAAGGTTTTTTAAAGCTTAACAACCCTGTGTACAGATAAAAAAGTTATTCTTTTTCATCCACAAGCTCATAGTTGTTATGTAACCGTCAACAGCCAATACATGAGTTTACAGATATGTTATACACAGGTGCTAAAACTAAGTTTTGATAAAAGCATATCAAATACATATTGAGAAGGTTCAATTATATCGTTTAGACACTTTAATCATTATTTTCCTGTGATTTTTTTTGTCAGGATATCAATTGTATTTTTTAGAGTCATATCCGTAACAAGTTCAGTTTTAATTTTTTCATACCCATGAAGCACGGTGGTATGGTCTCTCCGACCTATTTCTTCGCCAACTTTTGGTAATGACATATCGGTCAATTTACGACATAGGTACATAACAATTTGCCTTGGATAGGCAATTTCTCTTGGTCTTTTTTTAGATATGATATCAGCTGGTGTAACATTATAATGTTCAGATACAATCTCTAGAATAATTTTAAATGTTACTTTTGTATCCTCTTGTGGAGAGATTAAGTCTTTTAAAGCTGCTTCAGCCATCTCTTTTGTAATTTCTTTTGGCAATAGAAGCCTGGAATAAGCCAAAATTTTGTTTACAGCGCCTTCAAGTTCTCTAATGTTGGATTTAACATTATTTGCAACATACTGCATAACATCATCTGGAAGATCCAGATTTTCAATTTCAGCTTTTTTTCTTAATATTGCAACCCTAGTTTCAAAATCAGGGGCTTGAATATCAGCAATTAAACCCCATTCAAACCTTGATCTAAGACGTTCTTCTAAGGTTTCAATTTCTTTAGGTGGTCGATCAGAACAAATAATAATCTGCTTTTTTGCTTCATATAAAGTATTAAAAGTATGGAAAAATTCTTCTTGCGTTCTCTCTTTTCCGGCAATGAATTGAATATCATCGACAAGGAGTACGTCAATACTGCGGTATTTTTTTCTAAATTCCTCATTTTTATCATCTCTAATTGAATTGATCAGTTCGTTGGTGAATTTTTCAGATGAAACGTAAAGAACATTTGCTTTAGAATCATCATCCAATATGAAATGAGCGATCGAATGCATTAAGTGTGTTTTACCCAAACCAACGCCACCATAAATAAATAGTGGATTGTAGGCCTCAGCAGGTGCTTCTGCAACTGCCAATGAAGCTGCATGCGCAAACTTGTTGTTATTACCTACAACAAAAGTGTCAAAAGTATACCTAGCATTTAAGTTCTTTTGATCACTGGTGTTGTTGTTTGAAAAGCCAATCAAATTGTTATTTGAATTTGTTTTTGTATCAAAATCTAAACTTTGATTAGGTAATACAAATTGTATATCATAGACTTTTCCCATGACTTCATTAATTGCAATTTGAATGGATTTATAGTATTTTTTTTCAATGACATTTTTAGCCATTTGATCGTCTGCTTCCAGAACGATAAGGTCACCCATGACTTTTACGGGTTCTAGTTTTTCTAAAAATGTTTTGTAAGATATAATGGATATATCCGATTCGTATCTTAAAAGATTTTTTATGTCATCCCACTTGTTGATAATTGGATGATCCATTAAAATACCCCCTTTTATAGTATAGTATAGTAGTAGTAGGCTTTTTTCTCTTAATATATTAGTATGTTGGTTTTGACACCTTAACCATGTTTAAAAGATATATAACTTGTAGACATTAGTTTAATCATGTCACTGGAGATCTCCAATGACATGATTAAACTAAGTACGCAATACGGATTTTATTAGTATTGGCTCACAACTGTTAATAACTTTTTATTAATAATAAAGGAAGATCTCTTTAAAAAATTAAAGTAGAGTTCTATCCAATGAGATGAAGTCTAGTATATATAATACTCTATCAATTGAAGGATTTCAATTGAAGTTTTTGATAGAAAAAGGTTATAAATGTGTATGAATGAATAAAAAAAACTGTGGATAGTGTGTATAATTAATTTAAATATATGTTATACACATCATACACTCATAATTTATCAAAATTGTTAGTAGGTCCAATTAAAAGGGTTTTGGTAGATAATTGAAATATTAATAAACAGAGTATTTTAATTAAAACATGGCTTTATCCACATAAATATAAGAAGATGTGGATAAACAGATTTAAACAAGTTATCCACAATCTCTCTTTTAAACAGCCCTTTTATGTGGATAAACTAAATAAAAAATATTTAAGGTTTTTTTTTCTTGACTCTTAAGACTTTTGTGACTATAATTGAAATGGTGCTTTTGAAGCAACTTTTTTTTAACAAATTAATCAAAGTCATTAATTTGATATAGCTTTTACGAATTATATAAGGAGGTGCATATCAATGAAAAGAACTTATCAGCCAAAAAAGAGACAGAGAAGTAGAGAACACGGTTTTAGAAAAAGAATGAAAAATAAGAGCGGTAGAAATGTTTTAGCTAGAAGAAGAGCTAAAGGCAGAAAGCAATTGTCAGCATAGGCCGCATTTATGTGGCCTTTTATTCTTATACTCAATTATGAGTGAAAAAATAATTGCATTAAAAAACAAAGAATTTGTAAAAGTTTATCAAACTGGAAATTCAAAAGCCAACAAACTTTTAATTATGTATGTGGTCAAGAAAAATGAAAATGGTAATAGACTTGGTATTTCTGTAAGCAAAAAAGTAGGCAATAGTGTGATTAGACATCGTGTTAAAAGACTTATAAAGGAAGCCTATAGATTGAATATAAAGTCTTTTGGCTTAGGTTATGATATTGTAATTATTGCAAGAAGTACAGCAAAAGATAAGAGCTATAAAGAAATTGAAAGTGCCTTGATACACTTGGTAAAATTAAATAAAATATTAGTACTTTAAAATCCTACTATAATTCGATATAATAGGATTAATTCGTTTATTTGAGAAAAGATGGTATAATGAAAAGAATTGCAATTAGTATCGTTCTTTTTTATAGAAAATTCATATCTCCTCTGACAAAATCCAGTTGTATATACATACCGACTTGTTCGATGTATGCTTTGGAGGCTCTTGAAAAATATGGGTTTTTTAAGGGAAGCTATTTGTCTATCAAAAGGATATTACGATGTCATCCTTTTGCAAAAGGTGGTTTTGATCCACTTAAATAAAAGAATCGTGTTAAGCATTTTTTGGTAACTATAATTAGGAGGATTCATTCATGTTTTTAGATCACATGGTTTTACTCACTCAGAACACAACTTTTATAATTGGACCAATTGCTCAGTTATTCGGTATTATTATGGATACAATTTATAATATTTTCAGTAATATGGGTATTAAATCATTAGGTATTAGTATTATCGTATTTACATTGATTGTTAGAACCTTAATGTTACCTCTTGCATTTAAACAACAAAAATCCATGCAGGAAATGCAAAAAATTCAACCTGAATTAAAAAAAATTCAAGATAAATATAAAAACAAAAAAGACCCAGAGTCACAACAAAAATTTCAAATGGAAATGAACCAACTTTATAAAGAACATGGTGTAAGTCCTTTTGGTGGATGTTTACCTGTTTTGGTACAGTTTCCAATTATTATTGCTTTGTTTCAAGTACTTAGAAATCTTCCGGCTTATATTAAAAGTGTCGGTCTAATATATGAAGATATTGTACGTATTGTTTTACCTGTTGAAGGTTCAGAAGGTATTTTGACACAATGGGCCAGTGAAGTCATGGTTAAGAATTTTGATATTACGAACGTGCAAATGGCAATAGATGTGTTGGCAAAATTCAGTTCAGAACAATGGACAATTTTTATTGATCAATTTAACTCAGTAGCACATCTTATAACGCCTAGTTTAGAAAAAATCACAGAAATGTATATGTTCCTAGGAATTAATTTGGCAGACAAACCAAACTTGATGTCTATTGGCGTTTTACTACCATTATTAAATGTTGTGGTACAATTCATGGTTATGAAGTCAAGTACAGCATCGGCTTCAGCAGAACAAAACTCAACACAGAAATCCATGTTATATACTATGCCTCTTATTACGGCATTCTTCGTGTCAACAATGCCTGCTGGATTAGGTTTATATTGGTTGGCAAGTAGTATTTTCCAATGGGCACAGCAAGTGGTCATTAATAGTCATTTAAAGGATAAAGAGAAAAAATAGGAGGGATTGGTCTTCATGAGGTATGTTGAAAAACAGGCAAAAACTGTAGAAGACGCTATAACAGAAGCACTGGTTGAAATGGGCGCTACGAGTGATCAAGTTACAGTAGAAGTTATTGAAAAAGGACCAAGCGGTTTAATGAGCATTTTTAGTAGTAAGCTAGCAAAAGTCCGAGTATATAAGAAAATTAATGTTGAACAAGTTGCCTATGATTTTTTAGAAGAAGTATTTCAAAAAATGAATATTGAGGTTAGTATTCAAGTGTCTTTGGATGAACATAACAATATGACTATTGATTTAAGTGGACCTAGTATGGGTGTTTTGATTGGTAAGAGAGGGCAAACACTTGACTCCTTGCAATATTTAGTCAGTTTGGTTGTTAACAAAGAAGCGGATAGCTATATGCGTGTTAAGTTAGATACTGAGAACTATAGGGATCGACGTAAAGAAACCTTGGAGACTCTAGCTAAGAACTTAGCACACAAAGTAAAAATTACTAAAAAGAAATTTATATTAGAACCTATGAATCCTTATGAGCGACGTATTATCCATTCAACATTACAAAATAATAAAAATGTTGAAACACATAGTGAAGGTGATGAACCTTATAGAAAAGTAGTTATAACACCATCATTGAAAAACGCACATAAGCCAAAAGAGTCTGTTGGGCCAAAAACCACGCATAAGAGAGTTGCAAAGAAGCAATGATGTATACAGAAATAAAACCCATGCTAAGGCATGGGTTTTATTAGATAAGGAGTTTAATATGTTGACGGATACCATTTGTTCCATAGCAACAGCTTTATCCCCGTCAGGAATTGGAATAATTCGTGTTAGTGGTGATAATAGTATATCAATCGTAAATAAAATTTTTAAATCTGTTCATAAAGGTTTGAAACTTAATCAAGTAAAGACGCATACCATTCATTATGGACATATTATAATGCCAAATACAGAAGAAATTATTGATGAAGTTATGGTATCTGTAATGAAGGGTCCACATAGCTTCACGCGTGAAGATGTTGTAGAAATCAATTGTCATGGTGGTATAATGGTGCTAGAGAATGTTTTAAAGCTTGTCTTAACCATGGGTGCTAGGCTTTCCGAACCAGGTGAATTTACAAAAAGGGCATTTATGAATGGTCGTATTGATTTATCCCAAGCTGAGGCAGTTATTGATATCATTAATTCTAAAACTCAATTATCATTAAAATCATCCGTTAATCAGCTTAATGGACAATTGAGCAATAAAATGGATATGATCAAGAATCAGTTAATTCATTTGATAGCACATATAGAGGCTTCCATCGATTACCCTGAGTATGATATTGAAGCACTTAATCAGGACAAAGTAAAATTGGATATTGAAAAAATTATCAAAGATATTTATGAATTAATGCGAACCTATGATAGTGGAAAACTCATTAGAGAAGGTATAAGTACAGCAATAATAGGTAAGCCGAATGTAGGTAAGTCATCTCTTCTTAATGCGATGTTGAAAGAGGAAAGGGCGATTGTAACAGATATTCCCGGAACAACAAGAGATGTGCTTGAAGAATATATGAATATTCATGGTATACCTTTAAAACTAGTAGATACTGCAGGTATAAGAGTTACAGATGATCAAATAGAAAAAATAGGTGTTCAAAGATCAAAGTCGAAGTTAGAGGAAGCCGACTTGATTATCTTCGTACTAGATGCTTCTAGAGCCTTAGATGAAGAAGATTTACACATTATTGAACTTATCAAAGATAGAGAAGTTATTTGCTTGTTTAATAAAATGGATTTGGATGAAAAAATTGATCGAAAGAGTATTGAGGGTGTATTAGATCATGGTTATATGATTGATATATCCGCTAAAAATGTTGAAGGAATTGATGCGCTAGAGCATGCCATTAAGGATATGTTTTATCTTGGTGAAATTGATGTGAATAATGATCTATACATCACAAATGTAAGGCACAAGAATGCACTAGAAAAAGCTTTAATTAGCTTAAATGAAGTTTTGGAGTCGATTAATAATAAGATGCCTGAGGATTGTTGGTCGATAGATCTAAAAAATGCCTATGAAAATATAGGTATTATTACAGGTGACACAGTTAATGAAGATATGATAAAAGAAATATTCAGTCGTTTTTGTTTGGGCAAATAGTCTTTTACCATTGATTAGATAGGAGTAAACAATGACAGGTAGTAATGAAGTATATGAAGTAATTGTCGTTGGCGGCGGACATGCTGGTTGTGAAGCTGCTTTGGCAAACGCAAGACGTGGTATAAAAACCATATTATTTGCAGTTAATTTAGATAGTATAGCTATGTTGCCGTGTAACCCTAGTATAGGTGGCACATCTAAAGGACATTTAGTAAGAGAAATCGATGCCTTGGGAGGTGAAATGGGTAAAAATATTGACAAGACTTATCTTCAATCGAGAATGCTAAATACCGGAAAAGGTCCTGCTGTACACTCTTTGAGAGCACAAGCAGATAAACATAAGTATGCCAGCACAATGAAAAGGACTTTGGAACAACAAGAGAATCTCCACATTCGACAGTCAGAAGTTGTGGATATTCTAATTGAAGATCACGAGGTCAAAGGTGTAAAAACAGTTTCAGGTACCATATATGAAGGTAAAGCAGTGATTATCGCTACTGGCACTTATCTTAAAGCAAAATGTATATATGGAGAAGTAGAAATCAATAGTGGTCCTAATGGCCTTCAAGCTGCTAACCATCTATCAGATGCACTTAAAAAACATGGTATTAGTATGTATAGATTTAAGACAGGTACGCCGGCTAGAATCGACGGTAATACCATTGATTTCACAAAGATGGAAGAGCAAGCCGGTGATTTAAAAGTGGTACCATTTTCATTTGAGAATAAAGCATCAGATATAGAAAGAAAACAAATCCCTTGTTGGCTTGCATATACTAATGCGTCCACCCATGATAAAATTAGAGAAAATTTAAGTAGGTCTCCATTGTACAGTGGGGTTATTGAGGGAACAGGACCTAGATATTGTCCATCAATTGAAGACAAAGTTGTAAGGTTTGCTGATAAAGATCGACATCAAGTGTTTCTCGAGCCAGAGGGCGAAGATACATCAGAAATGTACGTACAAGGTATGTCAAGTTCCTTACCGGAAGATGTACAAAAAGCAATGCTTAGAACCATACCTGGTATGGAAAAGTGTCAAATTATGAGAACCGGTTATGCCATTGAGTATGATTGTATTGATTCTTTGCAGCTTCATCCTACTTTAGAGTTTAAAGAAATAAAAGGTCTTTTCAGTGCCGGACAATTTAATGGCAGTTCGGGTTACGAAGAAGCTGCAGCTCAAGGATTGGTTGCAGGCATTAACGCTGGCCAACGCATATTGAATGAAGAAATGATAGTCATTAGTCGATCAGAAGGCTATATAGGTGTATTAATTGATGATCTTGTTACAAAAGGTACAAAAGAACCCTATAGAATGATGACGTCTAGAGCTGAGTATAGATTGCTTTTAAGACAAGATAATGCGGATTTGAGGTTGACAGATATTGGCTATAAAGTCGGGCTTATAACAGAATTACGTTACGCAAAATTTTGTGCAAAAAGAAGAGCAATAGAGCAAGAAGTAAAAAGATTAAAAAATACTACAGTAGGTGTAAAACCTGTCGTATTAAGCTATTTGGAAGAAAGAGGTAGTACACCTCTAAAATCAGGTGCAGTTTTAGGAGAATTACTAAAAAGACCGGAGATTGACTACATATCTATGGCAGTTATAGATGCTGAACGGGTACCTCTTGAAGAAGATGTGGTTGAGCAGGTTGAGATAACTCTAAAATACGAAGGATACATTAAACGACAAGAGCAACAAGTGGAACAGTTTAAAAGACTTGAACTCAAGTATATACCAGAATCCATCAATTATGACGAAGTCTATAGCCTTAGAATTGAAGCAAAACAAAAGCTAAATATGGTAAAACCGATATCTATCGGGCAGGCTTCTCGTATTTCCGGTGTATCACCTGCAGATATATCTGTACTACTGGTATATTTGGAACAATATAAACATAAGATGGGAAATGATCATGAACATAAATAAAATTACTGAAAAATTCAAGAATATTGACATACAATTGAACGAGCGACAGGCAGAACAGTTTTCTATTTATTATAAGGAACTTTGTATTTGGAACGATAAAATAAATTTAACGTCTATATTAGAAGAAGATGCAGTACTTATGAAACATTTTGTAGATAGCCTATTATCAACAAAAGTTATTGATTATAAGGATGTAAAACGACTGATTGATGTAGGTACAGGTGCTGGCTTTCCCGGTATTCCTATAAAAATTGTATACCCCCACATAGAAGTGGTTTTGCTCGATGCTCTAAGTAAACGTGTTATATTTTTAGATCATGTCATTGAAAAACTAGATCTTAATGGTATTTCTGCGGTTCATGGGCGAGCGGAAGACCTTGCAAGAACAGATTTACGTGAATCATTCGATCTTTGTGTATCAAGAGCAGTTAGTCAATTAAATGTTCTATGTGAGTATTGCTTACCTTTTATTTCTAATAATGGACTATTTATATCTTACAAGGGGAATAAGACCATAGAAGAACTAGAACAAAGTAAGAACGCCATCTCTATACTTGGTGGAAAAGTTGAGTCAGTCGTTGACAATATTGTATTGGATGCTTCTACTAATAGAGGCTTTGTCATCATTAGAAAAGAATCAATCACAGATGTAAAGTACCCAAGACGTGCAGGAAAGCCATTAAAGAGGCCATTATAATTATTTCCCAGGCAATAATTTCTATGCTATAATGATGATGAAATGAATGTAAACAATATGTATAAAGGCGGTTATTTTATGAATCCCGATTTATCCTATCAAGTATTTCAGATACCAGTTGAGTTTATAAGTCCGAATCCAAACCAACCTAGATACAGATTCGATGATGCTATGTTGACTGAGTTGGCAGAGTCCATTAGACTTTATGGTATTATGCAACCAATTAGTGTAAGGTTGCTTGAAGCGAATCAATATGAACTTGTGGCTGGTGAAAGAAGACTAAGAGCCGCTAAGCTACTAGAAATGACAACTATTCCGGCATTAATCGTTAATGTTACAGAAAAAGATAGTGCCATATTGGCTTTAATAGAAAATTTGCAACGTGAGAATCTAAATTTTATTGAAGAAGCTAAAGGATTTGCTCAACTTATTTCTAATTATGGTCTAAAGCAGCAAGAACTTGCGAATCAATTAGGAAAAAGCCAATCAACAATAGCCAACAAGTTAAGATTGCTTAATCTTTCAGAAAACGTCCAAAATCAGTTATTAAACGCTGATTTGACAGAACGTCACGGAAGAGTATTATTAAAACTTGAAAATGAAGACGATCAATTAAAACTTGTAGAGCGTATGATTAATGATAAGTTGAATGTAAGTCAGAGCGAAAAGCTTGTTAATAAAATATTAGTAGAACAAAGTCTAAACAACGAAAACATTTCAGAAAAAGTCGTTGTAAAAGGTTATTTAAAAGATATTCGCTTATTTACCAACACCATAAAGCAAGCAGTGGAAATGGTAAAACATACAGGTATAGATATAAATTATCAAATCAAGCAGACTGAAGAGGCGTATGAAATTAGTATACGAATTCCTATGGAGGATAGTTAGAAATGATAGAGGCAAGATATGTATTTGGAAAGGAAGCTTTGGAACTCTGTGGTAGCATACGTTATGAAGTTTTTACAGAAGAACAAGGGGTTGACGTCCAGCACGAACGTGATTTTTATGATCATTTTGCGCATCATGTGGTTGTAATGGAGGGTGACATAGCAGTTGCAACAGGAAGATTAGTTTTTACAAATGAGATTTTTTTACTAGGACGAATAGCGGTTCTAAAAAATCATAGAGGGAAAAATTATGGTGATTTGGTAGTAAGAATGTTAATTGACCGTGCTTTTAATATCGGTGCAGAAGAAGTAGAAGTTCATGCACAATTATCTGTACAAGGATTTTATGAGAGTATTGGTTTTATACCTATAGGTGAACCATTTTATGAAGCAGGTATTGAGCATATAAGGATGATCATAGATCAAAATAGCCTTCAAAAGAGTTGCCAGTAAATATAAAGGATAAGCGCCCAGTTTACTTATAAGTAGACTGGGCGCTTATCCTTTATATTATGACATCTTAACTCTATTTTTAATGAAGATATACCATAAGAACTTCTAGAGTTGATTCGGGTTTTTCCAAATGTGGGTAATTTTTGGATCGATCAATAGTGGAACTCTCTATGGCAGGATTTAATGATTTATAGTTGTTGATGAGAGCTTCATAATCACTATTGGTGCGTGTACCTTGAATTATAAAAATATTATTGTTAATTTTTGATATCGCCTCTTTGATATTAACGTTATTAAAATGGCATAAATCAGAAGCATAGGTATATTTAGAAGCACTTCCACTTAAATGAGCAGCTTCTCTAAAAGTATCAATATAAGCTAATTTAAGATGAATGGGGTTATAAAACTTATTCTTTAGACTTCGTCGAATCATCAACCTTGAAAACATAATATTATAGAATGTTGTACCAATAACAGGTAATTCAATTAAAAACTTATTTAACTTGTCTTTACGTTTAGGATTTCTTGAGAGATCATCAAAATCACCTGGATTAATAAAAATGAGACTATTAAAGACTTCTGGATTTTGTAAGCAAGCCATTGTTGCATAAGCATTACTTCTTCCGCTTGTTAAGACGGAAGTTTTTTCCCGAATAACATTTTTTCTGAAATCAAGAAGTAATTGAACAAAAAGATAAGCAGTATATGTAATTTTGGGCTTATCAGATTTTCCATAACCAATTAAATCAAGAGCATATACGCGGTGATTTTTTGCGAGGGTATCGATAAGCTTATTATACTCATAGGAAGAGCTATCAGCTGAAGTATCATGTATGAGAAGAAGGCTGGAACCTCTTCCCTGAACCGTATAGAATATTTTACCGAATTTCCATTGGTAGTAATGTGCTCTACTATGATATAGCTTTTCTTTTATAGTAGAGAGTGAGAAAATAAGTCGGTTATATAAGAATAAAAGGCAAGTAGCAAAACCTATAAGTACTAATTTCTGAGAAATTTTTTTCAAAAGAATAACTCCCTTCAAAGCAAGCAGAATATGTTGACTACTACTATTATGGCCGAAAAACAGTTTTATTTCAATAGCAATCCTCTAATTACTTAAAATTAAAGTAATAATATATCAATACCTTGTACACCATGTGAAATTAGTGATATAATTATATGAAAACATATAATAAAGGAAAGTGGCTATGTATAAGAAACAGTTTGACCAGTTGGATGAAATCATTGATAAAACCATTGATTCTATTAAGGACAGTGTTAAAGAGATAAAAGATATCAGTGATTATGCAAGACAAGAGTATCTTGAGCTTGAAGAGGAATTCCTTCGACTAAAAATTGAGGCCACTGACCTTATTGATCGCGTTGATTCTTTGGAGAGGAAGTACAGGTTATCCAAATCCAAACTTTTAATGATTAATAAGAATTTTAATATGTACAGTCAAGAGGAGATGCAGCAAATATACGAAGCAACTGATAAGTTGAGGGTAGACTTAGCGGTTGAAAAAGAAAGAGAAATGAATCTGATAAAAAGAAGAAATGAACTCGAGTTGCATTTAAAATATGTACGAAAAATATCAGAAAAGGCGGAAAAACTTTCTTACAATTTTGATATAGCGTATAGCGTTCTTTCTGGTGATTTGAAAAAAATTACTGAAAAAATTGATGATATTCAAAATAAGGAGATTTGGGGCCTTAAAGTCATAGAAGCTCAAGAAATTGAGCGACAAAGAATAGCTCGAGATATGCACGATGGACCAGCCCAAAGTCTTTCTAATCTCATTATTAAGACAGAACTTTGCATTAAACTGTTGGATATTGATATAGACCGTACAAAATTAGAACTTCAGACTTTAAAGATGTATATTAGAGGTACCATTGATGAAACCAGACGAATGATTTATAATCTACGTCCGATGTCAATTGATGACCTTGGCTTAATACCAACTTTAGAACGTCTCATTGATAAAATGAGTGATGATCTAGGATTTACAATCGAGTTCAATGTAGTGGAATGTGAGGATTATGCAACTGAAGAAATTGATCCTGTTGTTAACTTAACGCTTTACCGCATTACACAAGAGGCACTTAATAATGTTTTGAAGTATTCAAAAGCTTCAAGAGTATGTGTGGACTTGACATATGAGGACAGTGGTATTGAACTAGAAATAACAGATAACGGCATTGGTTTTGAAGTTGGTGATATGAAGTTGCGACTTGAAGATAATAAAGGATTTGGTATGTCTATGATGCGAGAAAGAGCTAATCTTTTATCTAGTGAGTTTAAAATTGTATCAAAGTCAGGAAAAGGTACCTCAATACATATAAGAGTTCCCTTAATTAGTAAGGAGGAGAGACATGAGTAAAATTAGAATAATGATAGCCGATGACCATTCTATGGTAAGAGAAGGCTTAAAACAATTAGTAGAGTTAGAAGATGATATTATTGTAGTTGCCCAAGCTGGAAATGGTAATGAGACAATAGAGAAAATTATTGAGTATAATCCAGACGTGGTGTTGTTAGATATTAACATGCCAGAACGTAACGGACTCGAGGTATTAACATACTTAAAGCAAAATGATATTGTTGCTAACATTATTATTTTGACAATCCATAATGAGGTTGAATACCTTTACAAAGCAGTTGAAATAGGTGTCAAAGGTTATGTTCTAAAAGATTCTGAGTCTGATGTTCTGATACGTGCTATTCGATCTGTTTATGAAGGTGAGACGTATATTCAACCTAATATGGCATCATTATTATTTAAGAAGATGAATAATGATGAAACGGGTGCGGTACACAATACAAGATTGACAAAAAGAGAAGTAGAAGTGCTCAAATTAATTACAGAAGGTTTACTTAATAAGGAAATTGCGCATAGACTTTGTATAAGTGAGAAAACAGTTAAGAATCATGTTTCTAATATTTTTAAGAAGATAGAAGTTTCCGATCGAACTCAAGCTGCAGTGTTTGCAATTAAGAATGCTATTGTGGAGTTGTTTTAGGAGTTTGGCATCAACTATGAATAATAAATATATAAACGTATTGGATTAGCTAAGTCTCTAGGAAGAAATATCTTAGAGGCTTTTTTTTGTTCTCAAGGAAAGTCATACTTTAGTATTCAGCCTTGAAGTGTGGCAGAATACGTTAAGGTCCTTTCCTTTCGAACCGTTCAGAAATATGAGTAGAGCTCATAACAAAGCGAAGCTTCTTTTCTTGTCTCAAGGAAAGTCATAGTTTAGTTTTCAGCCTTGAAGTGTGGCAGAATACGTCAAGGTCCTTTCCTTTCGAACCGTTCAGAAATATGAGCAGAAGAGCTCATAACAAAGCGAAGCTTCTTTTCTTGTCTCAAGAAAAGTCGTAGTTTAGTATTCAGCCTTGAAGTGTGGCAGAATACGTCAAGGTCCTTTCCTTTCGAACCGTTCAAAAATATGAGCAGAAGAGCTCATAACAAAGCGAAGCTTCTTTTCTTGTCTCAAGAAAAGTCGTAGTTTAGTATTCAGCCTTGAAGTGTGGCAGAATACGTCAAGGTCCTTTCCTTTCGAACCGTTCAAAAATATGAGCAGAAGAGCTCATAACAAAGCGAAGCTTCTTTTCTTGTCTCAAGGAAAGTCATAGTTTAGTTTTCAGCCTTGAAGTGTGGCAGAATACGTCAAAGACCTTTCCTACTAAAGTAGAATTTAATGGAGTTATACCTAAGTTATAGCGCCAAATTGTTTCACGTGAAACAATTTGTTATTATTTATTAAATGATTGGCAATGTTTCACGTGAAACATAATGAATAGTTGAGGTGAATGTGCTATAATGAGAAAGGAAAATGAGAGTAGGTGTAGAAAATGGGTAGAATTATAGCGATTGCCAATCAGAAAGGTGGGGTTGGTAAAACAACAACAGCAATCAATCTTTCGGCTTGTCTTGCAGAAAAAAATAAGAAGGTTTTAACACTAGACATAGATCCTCAGGGGAATACAACCAGAGGTTTGGGTATTGATAAGACCAAACTGAAAAACACAACATATGAGTTGCTCCTAGGTACGCGTTCCTTAGAAGAAACGGTAATGGTTAACATCTACGACAATCTTTCTTTGATCCCGGCAAATGTAGAATTGGCCGGTGCAGAAGTAGAGTTAATTGGTTTAAAAGAAAACAGTTTTATAATGAAGAAATTACTAAATAGTATTGTAACAGAGTATGATTTCATCATCATTGATTGTCCGCCATCTTTAAGTATACTAACAGTAAATGCGCTAACTGCAGCAGATACTGTATTGGTACCTATTCAATGCGAGTTCTTTGCACTTGAAGGACTCTCACAATTAATGCATACCATCAATTTAGTAAAAAAACGCCTTAACCCTGATTTGGAAATTGAAGGGGTGGTTTTCACAATGTATGATGCAAGAACGAATTTATCCATACAAGTTGTAGAAGAAGTGAAGAAGGAACTGAGACGTACAAATATATATCAAACAATTATACCAAGAAATGTAAGACTCGGTGAAGCACCTAGCTATGGTTTACCAATTAATCTGTACGATTCAAACTCTAAAGGTGCAGAAAGCTACAGACTTTTGGCGGATGAAGTCATTGAGAGGAGAGTATAACATGGCTAAAAAAAGAGGACTTGGGCAGGGACTGAATGCACTTATATCTGACGAACTTGAAGATGAAATATTAGATCATGGTAAAGGTGGAACCTTAAATATAAGGATATCCAATATAGAACCTAATAGAGAACAACCTAGAAAAGTTTTTGAAGAAGATGCATTACATGAATTGGCAGACTCAATTTCGCAGTATGGGATTATTCAACCACTCATTGTTGCAAAAAAAGATAAGTATTATGAAATCATTGCAGGAGAACGAAGATGGCGTGCTGCGAAAATAGCTGGTCTTAAAGAAATACCGGTGATCATCAAAGATTATTCTGACGAAATGATTCTAGAAGTATCTCTTATAGAGAACATTCAAAGAGAAAATCTTAACGCAATTGAAGAAGCATTAGCATATCAACGACTTATTGCAGAGTTTTCTCTTAAGCAAGATGAAATTGCTGAGAAGGTTTCGAAAAGTAGGTCGGCGATCGCCAATACACTTAGACTATTAAATCTTAGTAATCAGGTACAACAAATGATTATTGATGAGATGATTTCAAGTGGTCATGCTAGAGCTTTATTAGCTATAGAAGACCAGAATGCTCAACTCGATATTGCGACAAGAGTTTTTGATGAAAAACTCAGTGTAAGAGAAACCGAAAAACTGATAAAGAATTATTTGAATCCTAATAAGAAAATCAAAAGGGATGTAGGCATTTTAGAGCTTGATCCGATTTATAAAAAAATTGAGGATGATGTTAAAAAAATACTTGGAACTAAGGTTTCAATTATTAAAAAAACTGAGCAGTTAGGGAAAATTGAAATCGAATACTATTCTAAAGATGAATTGAACCGAATATTAGAATTAATGCACACTATTTCGAATCAATAGGAGATTACACATGGACATTTATCAATTTATTAATGATTATACGACTGATATTATTGCAGTTCTTTCAGTTGTCACTTTAATACTACTATTAACCAGTTTAATACAAATTATTACGATTTCTCGTCTAAAAAAGAAGTATAAGTCTTTTACGCATCTAAGCTCGGAAATCAATATCGAAGGGGTTTTGATTAGTAATCAAGAAAAAATCATGGATTTAATTGAGGACAAGGTAATAATTAAAGAAGATATCAAAAAAATCTATGAAAATCTTAATAAGACATTTGAAAGTGTTGCGATGCATAAATATGACGCTTTTGGCGGCATGGGTGGTCAATTAAGTGCTGTTATAGTGTTGATAAATAAGAATTTAGATGGTTTTTTACTAAATTCTATACATACTAGAGAAGGCAGTCACCTGTACACAAAACAAATTATTAAAGGTAAGACAGAGCAAGCATTGTCAAAAGAGGAGCAGGACACTATTAAAATAGCCATTGAAAAATTATAGGCGAACTAACGAACAAGACCTAAGAGAGGCAGATCATGAAATATAAATTACTTGCAATAGATTTAGATGATACATTACTAAGTGATCAACTTGAGATTAGTAAAGAAAATAAAAAAGCAATTATTGAAATGGAAAACATGGGTATTCATGTAGTTTTTTGTTCTGGTAGAGCAAAAGATTCAATGATGAAATATGTTAAAGAAGTAGGTGTTCATGAAAAAGAAGACTATATAATTTCTTATAATGGTGCGGCAATAGATCGATTTGATGGTGAAAGACTATTCTATAAACCAATTTCAAAAGAATATCTAAAAGAACTCATTGACATCGGCAGACAACATAACATTGATACACAGCTATATACAGATGAGATTATTGTTGAAAAATACACAGAAAAAACCAAACTATATGAAGAACTCTCAGGCTTACCAGTGAAGGTGGTCAGTGACTTAAAAGAAGTAGAAGAGAGCATAAAAGTACTGTATAATCACGTTGCAGGGGAGGCATTAGAAAAATTAAGACTTGAGTTAACGGCTAAATTTGATCGTACTTTTAATATTTTCTATTCCAAGTCTCATTATGTTGAAGTGCTTCATAAAGAAGCTAATAAAGGGCTAGCGGTTAAAAACTTAGCTGAGAGCCTAGGTATTAGCCGAGAAGAAGTAGTTGCTATTGGTGATGGATTTAACGATGTATCCATGATTGAATATGCTGGTCTTGGTGTGGCTGTCAATAACGCACATGATGGTGTAAAAGAAAAAGCGGACTATATAACTGAAGCTGAGAATAATGAAAGTGCTATAAGTGAAGTATATGAGAAGTTTATCAAAAAAAATGATTAAGGTCTAAACCCAGATTTGAGAGTTAATTATAATATTTCCTGGGAAATAAGACGGTAATAAAAAAACCCCTCTATATAGAGGGGAATGATGAATGATTTTTAAGTAAGACTTCGATTAGAAGAATAGCCATTGGATTAACAACCTTATACTTGATTTCTAGACCTTCACGTTTACCTTCAATAATATGCGCTGACTTTAGCTTGGCTATATGTTGAGATACGGTTGATTGGGGTATACTCAGACAGCTTTGCATATAAGTAACATTACATCCAGGATTTTTCAGCAAACCATCTACAATACATAGCCTTGCCGGATGACCTAGGACTTTCAATAATTCAGCAATTTCATCATATGTTTCTAATTCCATAATAACACCTCATCAAGTTTTGTCATGAACTTCTTAAATATCATAATATTATAATAAATAGAACAGTTTAATTGTATCAAATAAATCGAACTATGTAAATAACAGTGTCAATAATATTATATGTTTGCTATAATAAGCCTGTAATATTGTAACACCTAGCTGTAAAATACTAATGGAGGCGTCTTATGAACATAAAAGGAACTTATGAAATTATTCAACATAATATTAGAGTTAGTAAGCTTGCAGAAAAAGTAGCTTACAGTATGGGCTTAGATGAGGAAACATGCCAAAGTGTTGCTGTATCAGGTCTATTTATTGACATGGGTAAGTTATCTATGGACAATGAAGTGTTTGGTAATTCTAGAGATCTTACCAATGATGAATATGAGTATGTAAAACAACACACAACCAAAAGCACACAAATGCTTATACAAGCAAGTCATGTTTCAAATGAAGTCTTAAGCAGTATCATGCATCATCATGAAAACTATGATGGATCAGGGTATCCAGATAAGCTTAAGGGCGAGCTAATTCCTTTAGGAGCAAGAATATTAAAAATTTGTGATGTCTTTTATGCACTGCTTGAAAAAAGACCATTTAGAGAAGATTATTCTAAAAAAGAAGCGATATTAATTATGTCAAAGGAAGCAGAAAAATTCGACCCCAAAATTATGACCGTTTTTAAAGAAGTCGTGAGTACGACCAGAATCAATTTCTAATAGATTATGGGCATAGAAAAGAGGACAAATTGATCAAAAGAATTGCAAACATAAGTGAAACTAAAGCCATAATTGATAAATACGGATTTAGTTTTCAAAAAAGATTTGGGCAGAATTTTCTAATAGATTCTAATATAATAGATAAGATTATTCAAGGTGCAGACTTAACAAAAGAAGATGTTGTACTGGAGATTGGACCGGGTATTGGGAGCTTAACCCAAGCTATGGCAGAGGCGTCAAAAAAAGTTATAGCTGTCGAAATTGATAAAAAATTAATACCGGTTTTAGAAGATACACTTAGTGATTATGATAATGTTAGGATTATAAATGAAGATATCTTGAAGTTAGATATAATGAAGTTAATTTCAGAAGAAGGTGCTGACCATATTAAGGTTGTAGCAAATCTTCCATATTATATAACAACACCTATTATTATGAATTTACTAGAAAAAAGGCTACCAATATCTTCTATCACTGTCATGATCCAAAGAGAAGTAGCAGAAAGAATGGATGCGGTTCCAGGAACTAAGGCTTATGGTGCTCTTAGCTTAGCTACAACCTATTATGCACAAACGGAACTCGTAACCATGGTAAAACCGGATTGTTTCATTCCTAAACCTAATGTAGGTTCAGCAGTTATCAAGTTGACCAGACGCAATACGCCTTCTGTTTCTGTTATAGATGAAGCTACACTTTTTAAAATTATAAAAGGTGGCTTTGCTCAAAGAAGAAAAACTTTGATTAATAGCTTAACAAACAGTCAGCCTCAATTTGAAAAACAGCAGGTCATTCATGCCCTTGAAGTATTAAACTTAGATATTAGAATTAGAGGCGAGGCTTTAAATCTTAATCAGTATGCAGAGCTAACTAATTTATTAATAAAAGATCAAAGATAGAATCAAAGAAGCCATCACATATGTGATGGCTTCTTTGATTCTGTATGGTTTACGTATGCGTTAAGGAATTTCCTGCTGTAAAAGGTTGTTCTTACTTTAATGAGATGTATTTCTTATAACATTTATACTACCAACATCAACACTAAGAAAAATATTAGCGTCATTCCGATTAGATACTACGGGTATATCACTAGAGATATCTGTTAACTTAGTATTGCTATAAACGTGGCTTTCATCATTTTGTGGTAGAATTAAATCTAGGCTTCCTATGTTAACATTAGCATCCAATTGATGAACAGGTTCAAGGAAATCCAACCGAATATCACCGGCATTAGACGTTAATGTTGCATCAAGAGGAGATTTGTTAAAAACAAAATCCAAATCTCCAAAATTATTAGAAGCTTTAAAGCTTTGTATTTCTTCTTGTGCTAAGAGTCGCAAAGTTCCTGTATTTACGGATAGCTCCAACTGATTGACCTCTGCCTCGGTTTTTAGATTAATGTTACCGGCATTGATTTTAAGATATAATTGGTCAAGCGGCTGGAAGAGCTCAATTTTCAACTCACCAACATTTGAAGTTATATTTAGGTTGTTAAGATGATTAGGCAAAACCAATCCATCTAATTCTGAAACCGTCTTCTCAATGGTTAATATATCGCATTGATAATCTTCCGGTACATATAAGGTAATAGAACCGTTATATGTTTGATCGGTGAAAACGTTGTTTAGCCGAAGTTTGGAAGTGATATTTATCTCCTGATTATTTTGATTAGCCTTATAATCAATGATATATTTATTTGTATCGGGCACTTCTCGATCAAAAACTACCTTAATATCCTCTCGATCTTCATGCACAAAGATTATGGCTTCAGTAGTAGCAGAAATTCTAATTCTATCAAAGGCCTCGAAAGTTTTTTCCTCATGTAGTAGTTTTGTATTAAAACGACTTGAGGGGTTGTCTTTGTCGAATTCCAAGCCATCCATATCAAAATCAAAATCCATAGTGACATTGTCAAAACCATTAAAAGCCAGATTTGAATTAAAAAATTCTTTGAAGCTCAATTCATGCTTATCCATATAACTAATCACAATCAAAGCTGCAAGTGCTATAATAGAAATTGAGATTAATAGTGCTTTGCCCATGTTGCTATCAAAACTATTTTTCATAACGATCACCTCTTATTAATTGAATATTCCATTTCACATATTTTACAGTTAATATACACCAGTATTTTATAAACCAGATGGATAATATAATTAGAAAAGAACCGGTTCCGATTAAAAGAATACCACTGCTACCCATTAAAACGGGATGTTCAATAAGTATTAAAGGTAAATGAAACACACCCGGTAGAGAGAAAAATGTTGAAACTAAGAAAGCTATACCGGAAAAAAATAGACCGATACCACCGCCTAGAAAGCCAATAACAATGCCCCATATACCTGCATAAATACCCAATACGAAAATTAAGTTAAATAGCAGAAGTCCTATTCCAATGAAGAGGCTTTTTAGAAACTTAATACCGACAGGTTCTACAGGCTGAGATGTTTCTTTTTTTCGGTAGGTGGCGGCTATTTGGTCAGGATCACCAAACCTTGACAAGATTTTTTCTAGATCCTCTGAATTTGATCCGGCTTGGTCCAACTGATGTTTGTAATGATCGATAATACGAAATCGATCTTTTACTTTATATTTAATGAGTGCAGCATCCAAAGATGTTAAAAATTCTGATTGCGTCATAAGAGGACTCCTTTCATACTTTTGTTGATAAAGTTAGTATAGCAATCTATTATTCATTTACCCATATAAAAGGATTAGAATTTAGTTAGAAAACTTGACAAAACATCAAAAAGTGATATACTTTGAGTATCAAACTATTCTAAACTCAAATCAATCCATATCTATAACCAGACACCCATGTATAACGAAAGCATAGAGATTTTGATTTAAGGAGTAAATTATGAAAATTGCAAGAATATCCGGTATTGGGCATTATGTACCAGAGCTCAAAGTATCCAATAACGATCTATCAACAATGATGGATACAAATGATGAATGGATTCACTCGAGAACCGGTATAAGAAATAGACATATTGCAGTTACTGAAACCTCTTTTGAGATGGCCGGTTATGCATCTTTAAGAGCACTAGAAAAAGCAGAACTGGACCCTAAAAATGTTGAACTCATAATTGTGGCAACCTTTTCAGGTGAGTATGCCACACCATCCATGGCTTGCCTTGTTCAAAAGGCGATTGGTGCTAGTAAGGCTATGTGCTTTGATCTCAATGCAGCATGTTCAGGCTTTGTTTATGGTATAGATGTTGCAGACCAGTTTATCAAAACCGGTAAATACAAGAATGCCTTAGTCATAGGAAGTGAGAAGTTGTCCCAGATCCTAGATTGGGAAGACCGAAGTACTTGTGTATTATTTGGAGATGGTGCAGGCGCTGTGATTTTAGAAGCCAATGATGAATTTGGTATTATTGATTCTATTAATTATGCAATTGGCGAAGCGTTTGAATGTTTATATGCAAAAAATGTTGGTAATAAAACACCTTTTTATGAAGAACAAAATGAGCATAAGCTTATGATGAATGGGCAGGATGTGTTTCAATTCGCTTGTAAGAAGGTACCCGAGATTCTTTATGAAATGATGGCAAAGAATCAAATTACACAGGAAGATGTGGATTACTTTGTGCTCCATCAGGCTAATGTGCGTATTGTATCTAAAATAGCTAAACGCATGAAAATCAATATGGACAAGTTTTATGTCAACATGGAGGCATATGGAAATACATCTGCAGCATCTATACCCATTGCATTGTCGGAAATGTCAGAAGAAGGTTTGCTGACAGGCAAAAAAGTAATCATTGCGGGATTTGGTGCGGGATTGACATATGGCTGTAGTCTGATACAATTTTAATGAATGGATGCCTTGAATGGTTAAAGTGTTTTGAAACTTTAACCTGATTACAAGGATTCAAATAAAGTGTTTTTGATAACAAAAACCCAAAAAACAATAGATAAAATAGGAGGCAGTAAAATGACTTTAGAAGCGTTAGTAGAAATTATTGTAGAAGAATTAGATGTAGAAGCAGCAGAGGTAGTGCCAACAGCATCTTTTATTGATGATCTAGGTGCAGATTCATTGGATCTTTTTGAATTGGTAATGAGTATTGAAGATGCGTTTGGTGTTGCAATACCAAATGAAGAACTGGCAAATATCAAGACCGTTCAAGATGTTCTTGACTATGCTGAGGCAAATGCTTAAACAATAGACAAAAAAGGTAAAAAGAACTTTTATTTAATATAGAGGTTCTTTTTACCTAAATTAAAAAGAATGTATCAAGGAGAATAAAAATGGGTAAGATTGCATTTATTTTTCCGGGCCAAGGCGCTCAACATGTAGGCATGGGTCGGGAAATTATTTCTAATTACATTGAAAGTAAGAAAGTGTTTGACCAGGCCAATGACTTATTGGATTTTGACTTATACGATTTATGCAACACTGAAAATACAAAAATTAATGATACAGCCTATACCCAGGTGGCATTGCTATCGGTATCCATAGCTACATTAAAAGTCATAGAAGACATGGGTGTCAAAGCGGACTATCTTGCCGGCTTGAGTCTAGGTGAATACAGTGCTCTCGTTGCAAGTGGATTACTGAGTTTTGATGAAGCTATTGATATTGTTAGAAAAAGAGGGCAATACATGCAAGAAGCTGCCCTTGAAACAGATGGTGGTATGGCTGCAATTATAGGTTCTAGTCAAGCGGCCATTTTAGAAGTCTTTAATCAAGTTGACGGTTATTTAACCATAGCCAATTACAATAGCAGTAAACAAATTGTAATTGCAGGTGAGAAGGCAGCTCTGGACAAAAGTTATCCATTATTTGAGGCAGCAAAGATAAAAGTTATACCCTTGAACGTTAGCGGGGCCTTCCATAGTGACCTCATGGCCGGTGCAGCAGAAAAACTAAGACCAAGGCTTGAGTCTGTTATATTCAGTGAATATAAAACGCCCTACCTAAGCAATGTAACAGGTAAGGTGGTTACAGATATAAGTCAGATCAAAAACCTGTTGATAACACAAGTGAAGTCGCCTGTTTTATGGGAAAACAATGTACTAGAAATGATTGACCTAGGTGTAGATACCTTCATAGAAATCGGTCCAGGCAATACATTGGCAGGCTTAATAAAGAAGATAGATCGCAAGAAAAAAGTAATCAGTGTTAATAGTATAGATGGACTAGAAGAACTAAAAACATTCATGGAGGATAAGTAATGGCAGATTATAAAGTAGCACTTATAACAGGGGGCAATACCGGAATAGGTAAGGTAATAGCCTTAGAACTTGCTAAAGAAGGACATGATATTCTTCTAAATTATGTTTTTGATGAGGCAGCTGCGCTTGAAGTTAAAAGTCAAGTCGAAGCTATTGGAACCAGATGTGAACTTCTATATGGCGACATTAGTGACTTTGGTGTCGTGGAAAAAATGATGGAAGATGCCTTTAAGATTTTTGGTAGAATTGATGTTCTTGTTAACAATGCCGGTATAACAAGAGATAACCTGATTATGCGTATGAGCGAAGACGAATTTGATGCGGTCATTAATGTCAATTTAAAAGGTACTTTTAACTGTTGTAAGCATATTGCAAGAAAGATGCTTAAGCAAAAAGAAGGCAAGATTATCAATATCGCATCTATTGTTGGTGTCATGGGTAATGTTGGTCAAGTGAATTATTCGGCATCAAAAGCAGGCGTCATCGGCCTGACTAAAACCTTAGCAAGAGAATTTGCATCTAGGGGCATTAAAGTGAATGCCATTGCACCGGGATTTATTAAAACGGCGATGACCGATAAGATGCCCGAGCAAGCGAGAACTGAAATGATTGCCAACATACCTCTAAATAGACTTGGAGAGCCCAAAGACATCGCTGACTTAGTTGTATTTTTAGCATCAGAAAAAGCGGATTACATAACAGGACAGATTATTGGCGTTAACGGTGGGTTATATATATAGTAAGGTTATAGCGCCAAAACATAGTTTTGACATATTAATCTTAGTAAGAACAAAAAGATGTGAGAAGGAGTATAAGAATGAGTAGAAGAGTTGTCGTCACAGGTATTGGTGCAATCACACCAATTGGAAATAATGTGGACCAATTTTGGTCGGCATTAAAAGAAGGTGTTTCAGGTGTGGATATGATCACTCAATTTGATGCGTCCGACTATCCGGTCAAAATTGCAGCTGAATTAAAAGATTATAATCCTAAAGATTTTTTAGATAGAAAAGATGCGAAGCGTATGGAACGTTTCTCACAGTTTGCAGTGATTGCAGCTGGAGAAGCCCTTGCTATGTCAGGTCTTGAGGTGACAGAAGAAAACTGTGACCGAATTGGAACTTTTATCGGATCTGGTATGGGTAGTCTTGGTATGATTGAGGAAGAAGAGCAACGTTTGCTTGAATTTGGTCCTCAAAGAGTAGCACCCCTCATTATTCCCAAAATCATTGTTAATATGGCAGCGGGTAATGTTGCAATTAAATATGGTTTAAAAGGACCTTCTCATTGTATTGTGTCAGCGTGTGCTTCAGGTTCACATTCTATTGGCGAAGCCTTTCGTAACATCAAGTTTGGCTATATGGATGTTGCTGTAACCGGCGGCACAGAAAGTTGCATCACACCTATGGGTATTGCAGGATTTAGTGCCTTAACAGCATTAAGTACGAATCCGGATCCCAAAAAAGCATCCCGACCGTTTGATGGTGGGCGTGATGGTTTTGTTATGGGTGAAGGCGCCGGTATATTGGTTCTTGAAGCGCTTGACCATGCTCTAGAACGTGGCGCTACCATATTGGCTGAAATAGCAGGATACGGTGCAACGACCGATGCTTATCATATGACATCACCGGCACCTGGTGGTGTGGGCGGAGCCAAAGCCATGACTTTAGCGATTAACGAAGCCGGTCTTTTGCCATCAGAAGTTGATTATATCAATGCCCATGGCACAAGTACCCCATATAACGATAAATTCGAGACAGAAGCTATCAAAGTTTCTCTAGGTGAGCATGCATCAAAAGTTGCCATTAATTCCACCAAATCTATGACTGGGCATTTGTTAGGTGCTGCCGGTGGTGTAGAAGCCGTTGTATGTATCAAATCCATTCAAGAGGATTATCTGCATCCGACAATTAATCAAGAGATTCATGATCCGGAATGTGATTTGGACTATGTACCAAATGTTGGAAGAAGTGCAAAGGTGAATGTAGCCTTGTCCAATTCATTAGGGTTTGGTGGTCATAACGCTACCTTATTATTCAAAAAATATAAATAAAATAAGTTTGGGAGGATATGTCCAATATGGAAACGAAAGAAATATTTAATCTAATTGAAAGTTTGAAGACGACAGAATATGCCCATATAGAAATTACTCATGAAGGGACGCATCTGGTATTTGATAAGATTGGCGGAAAAATAATTAATGAGCCAGCCATCCCTTCAACACCGATACAAAATAATGTAAACATGACAGAAACGACACCAGCACCCTCCGGTAACATATATTATGAAGAAAAAACAGTGACAGCAACACCTGTTGAAGAAGAGAGCTTTTTGTCTATTGACTCACCAATTGTTGGAACCTATTACAATGCACCAAGTCCTGAAGCCGGTGCTTATGTTAAAGTAGGCGATAGGGTAAAAAAAGGTGATGTGGTATGCATTATTGAGGCCATGAAACTTATGAATGAGATTGAATCTGAAGTGGATGGCGAGATTGTTGCAATCATGGCTCAGAATGAAACACCAGTAGAATATGGTCAAAAACTTTTTAAAATAAAACCCTTATAAGGAGCATGATATGTTAGATATTAAGCAAATTCAAGAAATAATTCCACATAGAGCACCATTTTTATTGTTAGACCGTGTAGATGAATTGGTTGTTGGTGTAAGTGCAACAGCTACAAAAAACGTTACTTTTAACGAATATTTTTTCCAAGGCCATTTTCCTGCAGAACCGGTTATGCCTGGTGTTTTAATTATTGAAGCCTTAGCTCAAACAGGTGCAGTAGCCATATTGGCCAAAGAAGAAAATAAAGGTAAGATTGCATATTTTGCAGGTATTGATAAAGCAAAATTTAAACAAAAGGTCGTACCGGGCGACGTGCTAAAACTAGAAGTGGAAATCATTAGATCAAAAGGTCCTATTGGCATCGGTAAGGCGACAGCATCAGTAGATGGTAAGATTGCTACGGAATGTGAACTTAAATTCTTTGTCGGTTAAAATAGGAGGCTTGTATGTTTGAAAAAATATTAATTGCCAATCGAGGTGAGATTGCTGTTAGAATCATAAGAGCATGTCGAGAGATGGGCATAAAAAGTGTTGCAGTTTATTCAGATGCAGATAGAGAATCGCTCCATACACAATTGGCAGATGAGGCGATATGTATTGGTCCAGCTAATTCTAGAGAAAGTTATCTAGATATTACAAGAGTCATTAGTGCTGCTGTCATAACAAAAGCAAACGCCATTCATCCTGGATTTGGCTTTTTATCGGAGAATCCGACCTTCGCACATGCTTGTGAAGATTCTAACATAATACTCATAGGTCCCTCGTCAGAGATGATTGAAGCCATGGGTAATAAGTCAAGAGCCAGAAAAACCATGATTGAAGCAGGTATTCCTGTTGTACCGGGTTCAGACGGTATTGTCAAAAGCATTGAAGAAGCTAAAAGGATAGCAAATGATATTGGCTATCCTATGATTGTCAAGGCATCTTCTGGCGGTGGCGGTAAAGGTATGCGTATTATCTTAAATGAAGGTGAACTTGAGAAGAATTTTATCATGGCACAAAAAGAAGCTAAAGCATCTTTTGATGATGATGCCATGTATATGGAACGTTATATTGTTAATCCTAGTCATATTGAATTTCAGATTTTAGCAGACAATTTCGGTAATACGGTGCATCTTGGCGAACGCGACTGTTCTATACAAAGACGCCATCAGAAGATTGTGGAAGAAGCACCATCTTCAAGAATTACGCCAAAACTAAGAAAAACAATGGGTGATGTAGCTGTAAAGGCAGCAAAATCTATCAAATATAGAAATGCCGGAACCGTTGAATTTTTACTTGAAGAAAGTGGTGAATTTTTCTTTATGGAAATGAACACACGTATTCAAGTAGAGCACCCGATTACAGAGATGATCACAGGTATTGACTTGATTAAAAAACAGATAGAAATTGCAGGTGGAAAACCTCTAAATCTAAAACAAAAAGATATCGTGTTAAGGGGACATTCAATTGAATGCCGCATTAATGCAGAGAACCCTTCAAAAGGATTTAGACCTTCACCGGGAACCATTGATTATTTACATATGCCTGGCGGTAATGGTATTAGAATAGATTCAGCCATTTATAACGGTTATACGGTACCACCACTTTATGACTCAATGTTGGCGAAGCTCATCGTTCATGGAGATACACGTGAAGATGCTATCCGTAAGATGAACAGCGCCCTTGGTGAGTTTGTGGTGTCTGGTATTGATACCAACATTGACTTTCATATGGAAATTATTAATCAACCGGATTTTATTTCTGGGAATTATAATACAAGTTTTATTGAGAACATTCAAGGCGACAAATTTGTTAAATAGGTTAGGTGGCATTTATGAAAAATATATTCAAGAAAACCCATTATATTCAATTGACACCCAATCCAAAGAATACAAACGAAGCCAACGTTCCAACAGGATCTTGGATTAAATGTCCAAACTGTCATGAATTAATTTACAAAAAAGCATTAAAGGACAGTGATTTTGTTTGTGGTAGCTGTAAAAAGCACTTTAGAATGGATGCTGAAAGTCGTCTAGATTCAGTTCTGGATGAAGGTACTTTCTTAGAGATGTTTACTGACCTTAAAACAGTCAATGTTCTGAATTTCAAAGGATATGATGAAAAAATCAAGGCCTTAAAAATCAAAACTAAGCTGCATGAAGGCATAATGACGGGTACAGGTATGATAGAAGGTAGAGAAGTTGCTATCGGCGTCATGGATTCTAGATTTTTAATGGGTAGCATGGGTGCTGTTGTAGGAGAAAAAGTAACATTATTGGTTGAGATGGCGACGGAAGCTTCCTTACCTGTTATCATTTATACCGCATCAGGTGGTGCCAGAATGCAAGAAGGCATTATATCACTCATGCAGATGGCCAAGACATCAGCGGCTCTAAAACGACATTCAGATGCAGGCTTACTGTATATAACCGTTTTGACAGACCCAACAACAGGTGGTGTTACAGCCAGCTTTGCTATGTTAGGTGACATCATTTTGGCGGAACCAGGTAGTTTGATTGGATTTGCCGGTCCAAGGGTTATTAGAGATACCATTAAGCAAGAGTTACCGGATGGTTTTCAGACAGCGGAGTTCTTAATGGAACATGGCTTTGTAGATAAAATTGTTCATAGAGAAGACATGAGAAGTACTCTAAGCAGTCTTCTTAAAATGCATAGTTAGGAGGATCTTAGTATGAAGGCATGGGATCGCGTATTAAAGGCTAGAAAAAAAGATCGTCCGACTTCTTTGGAATATTTGGACGTTATATTTGATTCTTTTATTGAACTACATGGAGACCGTTTATACTCAGATGATAAGGCCATTGTAGGTGGGCTTGCAAAACTTGGGGATATAAATGTTACGGTTATAGCACAAGAAAAGGGTAAAAAGCTCAAAGATAAGATGGCGAGAAATTTTGGAAGCCCCTTGCCGGATGGCTATAGAAAAGCACTAAGACTCATGAAGCAAGCAGAAAAGTTTAATCGTCCGATTATCTGTCTCGTAGATACACAAGGTGCCTTCTGTGGCATTGAAGCTGAAGAACGTGGGCAAGGTGAAGCAATCGCCAGGAATCTCTATGAGATGTCAGCACTCAAAGTACCTATTATAACCATTATTATTGGTGAAGGTGGTTCTGGTGGTGCTCTGGCACTTGCGGTATCTGATGAAGTATGGATGCTAGAAAACGCCATCTACTCTATACTTTCACCGGAAGGTTTTGCCAGCATACTTTATAAAGACGGATCAAAGGCGCCACTCATTGTGGATGAAATGAAAATTACCGCAAAGGATTTACTTGGTCTTAAAGTCATAGAAAAAATCATTGATGAACCTGAAGAAGGCATTGAAGTCAATTTTAACCAAACAGCAGCAGTTTTGAAAAAAGCTTTAATTGAGAAAGTCGAAGAGCTATCGCTGTTGGATGAAACGACTTTAGTAAATAAAAGATATAATCGGTACAGACAATTTACATATGAATAGTATTGAACTATAATAGAGACGTGTATACGTCTCTATTATAGTTCAATGCATTTTTGTGAAATAGAGGAAAAAAATGACGATGTATAATAAAAATACTAAAAAGAAAAAGATTAATCCCACTTTTAAAGCTGGTATTATTTGTGTTTTGGCTATAGCAATAATCTGGGTGGTCATGACTTATGGTAATGTCTGGTAGTAGGGTATGTCCTTATGTAAGCCTTTACATAGAATCATATATTCTATATAATTAACGAAGGGTCAAAATAAGATTTATTAAAATTCATTTATTTATATGATTAAGGTGTCAAAACTATAAAGTTGAACTTTCGCATACAATATATAGTTTTGACCCTATAACCTTATATGAATATTGAACGGAATAGTTTTGACATTTTAACAGGATAAAGGCATTTTTTATAAATGCAACAAATGAAACAATATAAAAGACATAGGAGGATAAAGTATGAAATTAGGATTAGATTATTCAAGAAGTTCAGTACTGGATCATGAATTGAAAGGTTTTGAAAAAATGGTCGAAGCAGCACACCAAATGCTTCATGAAAAAACAGGCCTTGGGAATGATTTTTTGGGTTGGATTGACTTGCCTTTAAATTATGATAAAGAAGAATTCAATCGAATAAAAAAAGCGGCCAGCACCATTCAAGAAAAGGCGGATGTATTGGTTGTTATTGGTATCGGTGGTTCTTATTTAGGTGCAAAAGCGGTCATTGATGGTTTATCGAATGCTTTTTATAACCTTCAGGACAAGGAAAATCGTAAAGGTCCGCAAATCGTTTTTGCCGGTCATAATATCAGTGGTACATATTTAAGTCAACTGGTTGACTATTTGAAGAATAAAGAAATCTGCATCAATGTTATCAGTAAGTCAGGTACAACAACAGAACCTGCCATCGCTTTTAGAGTCTTAAAAAGTCTGATTGAAGATAAATACGGCAAAGAAGAAGCCAAGAATCGTATTTTTGCTACAACCGATCAGTCAAGAGGTGCTTTGCGTCAGCTTGCAACAGCTGAAGGCTATGAGACCTTTATTATTCCCGATGATGTTGGAGGTAGATACTCTGTGCTCACACCGGTTGGATTGCTACCGATTGCAGCAGCAGGTATCGATATTGATGCCTTAATGGAAGGTGCTTCCTCAGGAAGAGAAGAATATGGTAATCCGAAACTTGGGGAAAATACTTGTTATCAGTATGCTGCCGTTCGAAATGCACTATATAATAAGGGTAAAACAACTGAAATCCTAGTAGACTATGAACCGGTCATGTTCTTTGTGGCAGAGTGGTGGAAGCAACTTTTTGGTGAGTCTGAGGGTAAGGATCAAAAAGGTATATTCCCTGCTGCTGTACATTTTTCAACAGACCTCCATTCAATGGGCCAGTATATACAAGATGGTCGAAGAGATATTTTCGAGACGGTTGTCACCATTGAAAAGCCAGAAGAAGATGTAGCCATAAAAGAAGATGAAGGGAACCTAGACGGCTTGAATTATCTTGCCGGTGAAACATTCAATTATGTTAACCAAAAAGCATTCCAAGGAACCTTATTGGCTCATGTTGATGGTGGTGTACCCAATGTGGTCATCAGTTTGCCTGAATTAACACCTTTTTACTTTGGAAAGATGATTTACTTCTTTGAAAAAGCTTGTGGCATCAGCGGTTACTTACTTGGTGTAAATCCATTTGATCAAGAAGGTGTTGAAGCCTATAAGAAGAATGTATTTGCTTTATTAGGCAAACCGGGTTATGAGGAGTTACGAGAAGAGCTAATGAAGAAGCTAAAATAGTAAGTATACTGACCAACTAAATGAGAACGATTATTGACAAGGGAATCATATGTCTATATAATAGAACTATCTTGCACGATTAATTATCTAGATTTCTCATCAAAAGTAGTTTACAGATGGTGAATGAATGATGAAGAGATAGTTAGGTATACGTTATATACCCATATATGAAAGAAGGTATTCCCTTGTCAGAATTTGGACTTAATGAACACCTATGTTTTCAATTGTATCAAGCTTCAAGAGCAATGACGCGATTGTATAAAGAGGTTTTAAAACCATACCAGTTGACCTACCCACAATACATTGTCATGGTATTGTTATGGGAGCATGATCGTTTGTCATTTAAGGAAATCAGCAAAGCGCTCCATCTTAAAACGGGCACTTTAAGTCCTTTACTAAAAAGGTTAGAAAAGGATGGTTGGATTAGGCGTAAGCATAACAGTAATGATGACCGTATGATTGAAGTATATTTGAGCAAAAAAGGGATAGCTTATAGAGAAGAAGGCATTTTGATACCCTGTGAGACACTAAAACGACTTAAGTACAATCAAGAGACCTATGATTTCTATCTTGAGACGGCGAAAAAGCTAAGTATGCATCTTCACGAGATTGAGAAAATGCCTTAATCATGATTCAGCCATCAAAACTAAGTTTCACTAATCATACATAAGCTATAGATTACGTAGTTGCATTCGTAACTATATCTTATATATGAAAGTTCAACTAAATAGTTTTGATGCCTTAATCATTGATCAAAGCCTCAAAACTAAGTTTCACTAAATCATACATAAGCTATAGATTACGTTGGTGCGTTCGTAACTATATCTTATATATGAAAGTTCAACTAAATAGTTTTGATGCCTTAATCATACTCTAATCATTTTCAATGATGATTTTAAGCTTTATCGTTTATACTTACTGTATAATATGAATTATATTAAGGTGAGGTGAATTATATGGAGAAAAAATTATACCGTTCAAGAACAGATAGGATGCTGTTTGGCGTATGTGGTGGTTTAGCTGAGTATTTTAATGTAGATCCTACATTGGTAAGATTGGTTATGGTATTGTTCTGGATGACCGGAGGCGGCTTCTTAGCTTATCTTATAGCAGCAATCATAATACCGGAAGCATAAGAGAAAAGTAAGTACAATATGTCAATTACGAAAGTGGTAACATAAGATGAAAATCTTATGTTACCACTTTTTTTTTATTCTCCAGGAAAGTCATACTATAGTATTCAGCCTTGAAGCGTGGCAGAATACGTCAAAGACCTATCCTGTCGAATCGTTCAGAAATATGAGCAGAGCTCATAACGAAGCGAAGCTTCTTTTCTTGTTCTCTAGGAAAGACAATGCTATGTTAATGCGTTGAAGCATCGCATTAACTATCAAGGAAGTTTCCTTTCGAACCGTTCAGAAATATGAGCAGAGCTCATAACGAAGCGAAGCTTCTTTTCTTGTATTAAGACCACAGTGCAAGTCTCATTTTGAAAATATATGACCGTTAATGAAATATACTGAAACTCAATGACAAAAATGTAAGGAATCAATATAAAATCTGATCTATTTCTAAGATGTAAAACAATAAAGTATAAGCAAATTAAAGGTGGCTTTATACACAATTGGTTGATATGCATAAGATAAGATTGAATCTATATATAAAATTGTGCACAAATAACGACAAAGAAAACTGTGAAAATAGATGAAATAATATGAATAATAATGAAATGTATTGACACAAAATGAAATAGAGAGTAATCTTAGTCATGAAAGGAGGGCTAATATGAAATATGCGACAAGAATTAATTCGTTTATGCGCGCTAATAAAGACCTAAAAATGGCAATTACTGAAATCGGAAAAATCAGAGGTGTTGATTATATAGATCTGAATTATCCGGAGCATTTTCAAGACTATTCGATTAAGGAAGTATTGGTAATGCTAGAAGAAAACGATTTGAAATGTAATGCTATAAATTTGAGATTTAGAGATGAATTTCTAAATGGTGAATTTGGAAATGCCAATATTGAGATCTCATCTAAGGCAATTATGTTATGTAAAGAAGCAGTGGATACATGTAAACTTCTAAATGGAAGTCAGATAATCATATGGTTAGGTTTTGATGGTTTTGATTATTCATTTCAGATGAGTTATAACAAAGTATGGGTCCAAGTTGTTGAAGCATTTAAAGAGATATGTAATTATTCATCAATTCCGGTAAGTGTTGAATATAAGCCTTATGAGGAACGTGTACATTGTTTGATTGATAGCTTTGGCGTCTCAATGTTGATATTGAAAGAAGTCGACAAAGAAAATTTTGGTATTACATTGGATTTTTGTCATATGCTGATGAAAAAGGAAAACCCTGCTTTTGCTGTATCATGGTTACTAAAGCGTAACAAACTATTTAATATGCATTTGAATGACGGCGAAGGTTCTACAGATGATGGACTTATGGTTGGTAGTGTACATTTTTGGAAGACATTAGAAGTATTTTATTACTTGAAAAAATACGACTTTAATGGCGTTATCTATTTTGATACTTTTCCAAAACGTGAACAAGCTAAAGGTGAGTGTGAAGCCAATGTAGCCATGTGTCATCAAATTGATAAGATGATCAGTCAGTTTGGTATTGAGAAAATGGGTCAAATTATTGAAACTAATGATGCAGTATCTGTAGTAAATATGTTTGTAGCGATGTTGCAAAAATAATGATAAAATTATGATGTATTGAAAGGGAGAATGTGATTATGAAAAAAATCTTAACAATGGTATTAGGTGTAGTATTAACAATGGCAATTATTTCCGGATGTGTAGATACATCGCCAACAGGTGAAACATCTACAGATAATTCGACTACTGAAACACAAGAGTCAGCTGTATTCAACCCGGATGAGGAACAAGGTATTGAAATCGGTCAATTAAGAAGCGAACTAGGTGCAATTCCAAAGATTGAAGGAACGATTAAATTAGGCGCTGTAGCAAAAGCCTTTGAAAATGAATATTGGAGAACTTTAAAAGAAGGTTATGAAGTATTCGAAGGTAAATTGCAGGCAAATGGAAATGATGTGACAATTGATGTTACGTCTGCTCAAGGTGAAGGTGATGAACAAGGGCAGCTTTCAATTGTTAAGGATATGATTAATAAGGATTATGATGGTCTTTTACTATCACCTATTTCGGATGGTAATTTAGTGCCGGGCGTTGAAGACGCAGCCAAAAAGAGCATTCCTGTTGTCAATGTCAATGATGGTTTGATTGCAAATGCTGATGTTTTTGTAGGACCTAAAGCAATACAAAATGGTGAGTTAGCAGCAGAATGGATTTCAAACAAACTTGGTGGTGAAGGTCAAGTGGCTATTGTAATTGGTATGCCAAAAGCATTTGCTGCAAGACAGAGAACAGCTGGTTTTGAACAATATATTGCAGCTAACGCTTCAGGAATTGAGATTGTAGCTAAGCAAAATGCAGATTGGGATCGTTCAAAAGCAAAAGACTTGGCAGATACTTGGATTAAAAAGTACCCGGATTTAAAAGCAATCTTTTGTAATAATGATACAATGGCATTAGGTGTGGTTGAAGCAGTAAAATCATCTGGTAAAGATATTCTAGTAGTTGGTGTTGACGGAATTGGTGAAGCATATGATTCAATACGTAAAGGTGAACTCGATGCAACCATTGACTCATTTCCACTATACAAATCACAGATTGCTACTGAAGTGACACTACGACTTATGTCAGGTCAAAATGTACCAAGAGTTATTTGGACACCACAAGCATTAATTGATAGTACTAACGTGGAAATGAATGCTGAAGAAATAATTTCATGGGAAGAACCTACGTTTGAGTAATTAAGTTAGATATTAAATGAACATTAGCCGAAGACGACAATGTTTTCGGCTAATGTTAAATAAGGAGCATGATCTATGGAAAGCATGATACATTTTTCAAATATTACAAAACAGTTTCCGGGGAATAGGGCGCTTGATCAAGTTGATATTACAATTGAAAAAGGTGAAGTGCATGCATTGTTGGGTGAAAATGGCGCAGGAAAATCCACACTTTTGAATATTTTTCATGGTATTTACACGCAATATGAAGGCGAAATCGAATTTGAAGGTCGCCCAATTAGATTTAAGAGTGCCAATGATGCAATTGAATTTGGAATATCAAAAGTGCATCAAGAAGTTAATCTAGTCAAGGAATTAACCGTTGGCCAAAATATAGCCCTTGGATATGAGCCAAAACGTGGTATACTCATTGACTTTAAAGCAATGTATAAGACGACAGATCATATTCTGAAGCGTTTGGGATGTGGTTTTAAAAGCCAAGACAGAATCGATTCACTAAGTACAGGCGAAATGCAGATGATTCAAATTGCAAAAGCATTGTTCCATAACTCTAAAGTTATTTCCTTTGATGAACCGACATCAGCACTTAGTGAAAGAGAGGTTGTTCGTTTACTGGAAATTATAAAAGACTTAAAAGCAAATGGTATAACAATACTGTTTATAACGCATAGATTAGATGAAGTATTCAAAATTGCAGATAGGGCGAGTATTTTAAGAGATGGTAAGTATGTCTGCACTCTAAATGTTAATGAAATCACAAAAGAATCATTGATTGTAAACATGGTTGGAAGAAATGTTTCAGCATTTGCGGTTAGACATAATCCTCGTTGTGTTACATCTACTGTTGCACTTGAAGTAAAAGGATTAAGGTCAACCGTATTTAAGGATATAAGTTTTAAAGTTCACAAAGGGGAGATTTTATCATTTGCAGGATTGGTTGGAGCAAAAAGAACTGACGTTATGAGAGCTATTTTCGGAGCGGATCCAGATATAGACGGTAAGATTTATATTAATGGAGAAGAAGTAACTATAAAAAATTCAAAGCAAGCATTAAAATATGGCATAGCACTTATACCCGAGAATAGAAAAACACAGGGATTTATCAAAGATTTTACCAATGAACAAAATATTGCATTGGCATCCATGGATAAATTCAATATTGGTTTTTTTATTGATGAGCACAAAATGAAGACAAATTGTGAGTATTATATTGAACAAATGGATCTTAACCCTAAGGATCCTAAGTATTATACAAGTAGTCTAAGTGGTGGAAATGCACAAAAGGTAATCATTGCAAAATGGTTAACGACAAACCCTGATATCATTATATTTGATGAACCAACAAAAGGCATTGATGTAGGCGCAAAAGCTGAAATCTATAGGCTGATGGAAGAAATGGCTTCACTTGGGAAAGCTATTATTATGGTGTCCTCAGAACTACCTGAAGTCATTGGGATGAGTGACAGAGTTATTGTTATGCGAGAAGGTAAGATGGTTGGCGAGATTAGTCATGACGAGTTGAGTGAAGAAAGAATTCTGCATTTGGCAATGGAGGGATGAAGATGAAAAACATATGGAAAAAATTCTCAAGGGAACTTGGGATTATAATTGCATTACTGATACTTATAGCAGTTTTTGGTATAATAGAGCCGTTATATTTAACCCCTGCTAATTTATTAGATATTATTGATCAATCGGTCATCAATGGACTGTTAGCAATCGGTATAACTTTGGTCATTATTTCAGGCGGAATCGATTTAACAGTCGGATCGTCAATGGCAATTGTTATTGTTGTTATGGGGAATTTCCTTGTACGTGGTCTTCATCCGGTAGTGGCTATTATATTGGGTATTGCTATAGGATTACTTCTAGGCGGTATTAATGGTTTTTTGATAGCCAAGATGAAACTACAACCTTTTATTGCTACTTTGGGCATGATGAGTGTCTATAGAGGTATTGCGTATCTAGTTACCGGTGGTTGGCCGGTTCTAAATATCCCATCCTATTTCCGAAATATGATGGATGGCGATATTGGAGGTGTGATTCCAAGTTCTATAGTGATTTTTTTGATTGCAACAGCAATCGGGTTCGTATTGTTAAAATATGTCAAATTCGGAACATACTTATATTCCATAGGAAGTAATGAAGAAGCAACATTATTATCAGGTGTTAACGTAGATTTTAATAAAATCATGGCTTATGCTTTATGTGGCGTTTCTACCGCATTGGCAGGAATGGTATTATTGGCCAAACTTGGAACAGGAGAACCTGCAGCTGGCCAAGGATATGAGTTAAATGCCATAGCCGCAGCCGCAGTTGGAGGAACAAGCTTATCAGGTGGTAAAGGTACAATGCTTGGAACTTTCTTTGGAGCAATATTATTACAGGCTTTAAAAGTTGGTCTAGTGGTACTTGGTGTTGATACTTTTTGGCAATATATTGCAACAGGTGTCATTATCATAGTAGCAGTGTATTTGGATATTGTTCAAGAGAAATTCAAAACTTGGAAGCTTATAAAACAAACGGCATGATCGGAGGGCATAATGAAAGAAGGTTATATCACTGTTATTGGAAGTCTTAATTATGATATGCTAATTAATCAAGAAAGATTACCATATAAAGGTGAGACATATACAGCTGAAAGTATTACTTATGAGGGCGGTGGAAAAGGCTCTAATCAAGCAGTACAGTGTGCTAAACTTGGTGTACCCACCATTATCTTAGGTAAAGTCGGTAACGACAACTTTGGAGAGATTCTAGTAAAAAATCTGAGTAGGTATGGCGTAGCAACCCAATATATTGAGAAAAGTAGTTGTGCTACCGGTGTTGGTATTGTACATGTACTAAACGATGGTAGCGTATATGCCACGATCGTTGCGGGTGCTAATTATGATTTTGGTCAAGATGATTTAATTAAGATTAAAGAAGTCATAGATAAGAGTCAGATGCTCATATTGCAAATGGAGATTCCTATTCCAATTATTGAAGCGACCATTAAAATGGCTCATGAAAAAGGTGTTTACATTATATTGAATGCAGCACCGGCGAAGACTATATCAGTGGACGTGCTAGGTTTGGTGGATTGCTTAGTGGTTAATGAATCAGAAGCGACATTCTATGCCGGAGAAAGAATCGATGACGTAACAACGGCAATTAACCATTATAAGAGGTTAAAAGACTTGGTCAAAGGTATTGTAATCATTACTTTAGGTGAGAATGGCAGCATATTGTGTAGTGATGATGGCTACCAAGTTATCCCGGTGACCAGTGTTTCAAATGTTATTGAAACCACCGGAGCTGGTGATTCCTATATAGGGACTTTTGCATATGCCAAATATCAAGGCTATACAGATGAGCAAGCATGTATTCTAGCATCAAAAGCAGCAGCGATAACAATAACCAAGGTTGGTGCCCAATGTGCAATGCCTTATCTGGATGATTTAGAATCTAAGTAGGTATTAGTTCTCCGATGACTTGAATTTATTTGATTTATTCAATATAATGAATCTAATCAAGTAGTGGAGGTGGCATATGATTCCGGAGCTAAGAAGAGAAGAGTTATTAAAATATATAACAAAGCAAGATGTTGTGCATATGAAAGATTTGGTTGATGAGCTTGGTATTTCATTATCAACGATTAGAAGAGATCTGCAGACAATGGAAAAAGAAGGCGAAGTCATCATAATGCGTGGCGGTGCTGTGCGTCTAAATACAAGAGGTTATGATGAGCCGGTTACAAAGAAAAAGCTAATTAACAGTGAAGCCAAAGAGATAATTGCTAAAAAAGCTGCTGATTTAGTTGAGGATGGCGACTGTATTTATGTAGATTCCGGCACAACAACCGTTGCGATGTTAAAGTATTTAGATAGAAAAAGAATAACGATTGTAAGTAGCAGTACCCAAATGCTTGATCATTTACCGATAAGAGGTGCAAGCTCAATACTTCTAGGTGGTGAAGTACGAGATGATCTTGAATCAGTATTAGGAGTTTTGACAGAAAAAATGATTATGGATTTGCATTTTGATAAAGCTTTTATTGGTGCAAATGGATATGTTGAAGATGGTGCTATCTACACATACGATTTAAGAGAAGCTAGAAAAAAAGAGGTTGTCAAAACACAATCAAAACTGGTCTATGCATTGATGGATACTTCCAAAAAAAATAAATATGCCTTTGCTAAGGTGTTTGATTTAAATGAATGTATCCTAATAACAGAAGAGAATTAATTAAGATTATTATTGTTCTAATGATATAAGGTAGATAAGAAAGAATGGCCTTGAACTAAGTGCCATTCTTTTTTGACGCGTAAATTGTAAGTATTAGAGCCATATCTATATTAACTATATATTATGACCTGACAGTAATCCCCATAAATGTAAATAATTACACTATACACCATATAAATATATAATAATACCTTAAAAAGCTTTACACCCATACTTATCAAAGTTATACTAAATAGGTATAGAAAAATAAATTTCTAAAATTTTAAGTATGGGGGCGTATAAAAATGAAGAATAAAATGATGACTAAAAGTTTACTAACAACAATCATCTTGGTGGTCGGACTGGTGAGTAACTCAGTCCAAGCAGCATCCTACACGGATGTAAGTGATAAAGATTGGTTTAAAGCGGATCTTAGTCACATCAGTGCAGATTCAAGAGATATTCTAAAAGGCTATCCCGATGGAACATTCAAGCCAGCGAATCCTCTCCAAGTGGACCAGTTTATCAAGTGTCTGGTTGTAGCAGCTGGACATAACATTCTACAGGATGAAGAAGGTTATTGGGCTAAGAACCACATCGATAAGGCCATAGAACTTGGTTATGTTCAGTCGGGTGATTTTGATAACTATAGAAGAAGGATTAACCGAGAAGAGATGGCCACCTTAGTCAGTCGTGCCATAGAAGATCTTGAGACCACAAGTTATACCAAGACAAAAGAAATAGAAGGGTCTCTCATAGATAGTTATATGGTAGAGGGCAAACATAAAGAAAATGTGTTGAAAGTCTATGAACTGGGCATCATTACAGGGTATCCCGATGGTACCTTCAAGCCAGAGGTGACCTTAACAAGGGCCGAAGGTATAGCGGTCATCAGGCGTATCATTGATAAAGGTGCAAGAAAACCCTATACAAGCAAAGGCACCAACTACGCCGACCACTTCAAAGGTGGTAAGCTATGGGTGGATCCGGTTAAAGAAAGTGATGAGAAGAACATTGCAGCAGACTTGAGTATGATTGAAAGTGATAAAATTTATTATGACAAACATGGTAGTTATGATTGGGATGATCATTTAGGCGTTATTATTAAATATACAGAAAATGGAAAACCTGTAGACCAACTTAAAGATTTAGAACGACTTTTACTAAGAAGATTAGAACCGGAAAATGTCAAGATACTTATGGATTATATTAGGTTCAAAGAAGGTTGGCGTGTATTGTTAGATGAAGAGTATAAATGGTACAGTATGGACAATTATAAAATAGCAATAGTTGATGAAAGGCAATTGAAAGGGTCAAAATTTGAACGTTCCTTGGATGTTACAGTTCAAATGTGGTATGAATAATGAAGAAGATAGTAATATTATCAATTATGATAATTTATTCGATTTTACTTATTAATCTATCAGAGGTTAAAACATCGTACGCAAGTCAGACAACCAATTTTATTGATATTTTTAAGCCGAAAATGAATTTAGAGGGAGCTTTAAAAGATGCTAATATTGAGATGAATGAATTGATGGATAGAGATTACTTTTTTTATAGAATTTACGATGCAGAAATAAATAAATTTGTAGAAATCGATGCTAACGAAGATATATGGCAGGAATATGGCATATTCTCAACAAAGGCACCATCAGGAAAATATAAGTTCATCAATGAGCTGCAGGCCTATCAAGATATTCCTAACAGTCAGTGGGAATTCATTGGTTATAATATCATGCCGGAACCGGTGCCTAATCCTTATTATACTCCAGATAGTGTACCTAAAACACAGATTATGGGCAGGTGGAAATGGGTACAAAATCCGGAAATATTTTTGAAAAATAATAAAGCCCTCGCATCTTACCTTTCTCTCAATTACAAAGATGCCCTCACCCCAACCGACCGAGATGAACTGGCCAATCAGATCATCGCAGCTCTAAAAGTCAAATATGGACCACTCTTTGACGAGGATATGGCAAAGGCAGAAGGTACCGATGTATGGCTTGGTCGTGCCGGTATCATCATACCACCCACCAAGGTTTCAAGAGGGGTTGTCCGCCTGTGGCACAGTAACGGAGATTGGTACACCAGTATCACCCTAAACCCACTCTACCACTTTGTCCCTGACTTTAAGATCCTCTATGATGGTATGGATCATACCGATGATGTGGTTCTAGCAGAAGAACGTCCGCTACCCATCAGCCTCCTTAACACCACGGACATAGGCAAAGAAGAAGTGACCGAGTCTCTAAGATGGTTGGTGAACGGTAGTCTCCATCACGAAGATACCACCCCTTATGATCATCTAAGCATCAAGGCAGCAGGTCTAGAACTTCAGATAGAAGCGGCCACCACCATCACCCTAGAAGTCAAAGTAAAGGGTAACCCAGAAGTACGAAGGGTAGAACATCATATCACACCGGTGGTAGAAGACATCACCCTACCGGGTGACATGAGTGTCCTACCAGGTATAGGGGACCTGGTCATCGGCTCTGTAGCAAGAGGCAAAGAGATCTTTGATGTAACACAAGGCATCCCAACAGGAGAAGCCTTATATGCCCATCTAAGTGGTGACAGTTATAGAGCCGGTTATACTCCAAAGACCGTAGAAGGCACCAAGACCTTCGTCGCCACCATCAGCGGCAGCTATGAAGAAGAAGACGGAACAGAGACCTCCTTTTCAAGAAGCATCAACGTCAGTAGAAGCTATAGTTACCTGGACATAGACAACTACTACCTCTATACCATTGATAAAGCACATATCTATAACTACGGTCTAAAAGACGAAAAGATCACCTTATATCCCAAAAACTATCAGGTCACCACCAGTCATAGTCCGGGCGTCATCCTAAAGCACCCGACCAACAGAAGTGCTTCTGTAGGAAAAGTCACCAAAGGCTATAACTTTATGGGCAAAGCCCAATCCATGATTGACCACTACGTCACCAAAGACGGACAAATCACCATAAACGCCAAAACCATCACCGTACCTGAACCCTTACCACCGGCACCAAAAACCAAACCCGAAACCTTATATGCCACAGGTCAGATCATCTTAAGTACCCTAGCCAACAAAAAAGACCAGCCTTCAAGAGCAGAACTGGTCTATCAATTAAACTACGACATAAACAGTGCAAGGCCACAGACCCATATCACCCACATCCCAGGTAACCCAGTTACCGTACACACACCGGTGGTCTGTTATCCTACCATCACCACCCAGCTACAAGACGTATTGACCCTAAGACCGGAAAGAAACAAAACCCAGCTCGTACTAGGAGAAGCCTTCACCTTAAGTTACCCAGCCACAGGACAGCACCTGAATATACCCGGCTATGGCAACAGAAGCTATGAGAAGACCACCTCAAACAAACAAGTGCGGTTTAGCTTTGATGTCTATACCGGCACAGATGATACCGGAACCTTCATACCGGCAGGCATATGGCATGATGTAAAGTTAAACACAAATACAAATACAAATACAAACGCAGAAGCTACATACTATCTGCCCAGTCATAACCGAGAAACCACCACCGGACAGGTCCAATTCAGAAGTTTGCCCATTAACCTGCCAAGTCTTTTAGCCCCTCATAACTTCGCTTACAACAAAGACATAGAGGCCTATAAAGCCGTAGCAGAAATACCTGTAGAGCTCTCAGGTACACTTTCGAACTTCACCATCACAGGCATCACCGATCCGGCTTGGGTAGACCACTTCAAACAAGCAAACAGCACCTTTAGAGCAGCAGATTTACCGGTCATGGCCGGTAAAAACAACCAACAAGGCATGTCAGATCAAGCCGTTAAGCTGGGGTACAAGATTCGCTTTAGCCTAGAAACCAACGGTGACATGACCGGTAATGATGATATCCTACTCATCACCCCAAGCTATAATCACATAGATGAAAGTGGCACAAGACAGCCGGTGGATCTGTACTATGAAACAAGCCAAGGCTTTATAAAGCTTGGCAGTGACAAAGACACCATGACAAACACCATGGTCCTCAACGATCCGGCAAGAAAGCTACAAGAAGAAACCATACAAAACACCGTCAAAGTCCTAAGCGCCCAGAAAAGAAACAACGGCTTCACAGAAGCCGACTATCTAAAGATCTTCACCGGTCAGTATCAAAAAGACCTGGCCTATAAAGACAAGTTGCTGTTAACAGAAGCCCAAAAGCTTTATATCGGTACCAGCAGTCAGAGCCCTAAAGAACTGCCCCAAAGTCTCATTCTAGAAGCAAGACAGAAATGGTATGGAGAATTCTATCTACCAAGCCAAACGGTGGTTGTACCAAAGGGACTGAATCTATCCACATACAGCCGTCTAAAAATAGGAGAAGCCCCCTTTATTACAAAAGGTTATATCGCTGTGAACTTTGACATAAAAGGCTATCACAACATCAAGAGCTTAAAAGACCTAGAGACCCTAGAGGCCTATAACACCTATAAAACAGCAGATCTTGGCAACGCATGGGCAAAAGAAGGCTATAAAACAAACATAGCCGGTATCAGCCTAATGGAAGGGGATGTGGTCTTCTACCATGTGGATCGTAGGGCCAGTGGCCATTATCGATAATCATAAATTAAAATAAAGAGTAGAACTGAAAAGAGTCTTAGGGCATAGGATATGCACTCAAGACTCTTTGTCTTAGTAAGAAACACAAGCGTTACTAAAAATCACCCTTTTTATGCTTTTTCTTCTTATCCTCAATGACCTCAATCTCAAAATAATCAAAATCAATGGTTTCGATAAAATGATCATTATAGAACCGAGTTTTTCTAAAGCGTGCATAGTCTTTTTCATTATCAGATAGCCACATAGGCATCTCAATATCAAAATGCAAAGTCAAGAATTCCAGACCCTTTTTTAAACTAGTCGGACTTGCAATGTCCCCATCTTCAAGTTCAAAAACATAGTCAGACCGGAATCGACTATCTATCATAATTTTTCCCCATAAACGATACATAATAATCCTCATTTCATTAAAGTAGTATTTTACTGTACAAGTAGCAAATAAGAGAGTAATCCTGTAAAGAACAATGTAATGATTAGAATGAGCTCGTTAAAGCTTAATTCAAGTTGGCGAATGGTTTGGAAGAAATGGTACCTCTTATAAATATATTCATAGAATAGATAACCCATACCTAAGCTCATAAAATAAACTAAGGACTTCTCTACATATTGCAGAGCTTCAATTTGAATATTAAGATCAAAAAGCCAATTAATTAAAAACTGGCCGCCAATACCGCCAAGAAGACATAATCCAGCCAAAGATATAAGTGCTATTTTCTGATTCCAAGGCGGTGTTTTTGCTTTCTTAGAATTACCAAAAAACATTGAGGTGTATTTCATCAGATAAGTAATGGTTGCAATATTGATGATAATAAGACCATATTCCAATAGTTGGATGGAACCACTACCCTTTTTGATTAAGTACTTTGAAATACTACCATTAAATAGTGGCGCACCACTAATACCAAGGAGTGCAAAACATATAATAATTGTTACAAAAGGCATACGCTTATAGAGTCCCCTTATTTTTCTTATATCCCGAGTATCATATTCTTCAATAATCATACCAGCAGTTAGAAAAAGAGTCGACTTAAAAATAGCATGACTAAGAAGGTGGTAAATAGAACCATAATAACTATAATCGGATGATAATGAAAGACCGAAAACAATAAGTCCAACCTGACTGATTGTTGAATAAGTCAGTATTAAGCGTAAGTCCGTTTGAGAAAGGGCCAAGATAAAACCGAGTATGGAAATTATGAATCCCAAACTCAGAAAAAGTGAATCGGTATGAATTGCAGAGGAAAAAGTATCCTGAATTCTAATGAAGAGATAAAGGCTACTGGTTACATATATACCGGAAAGCACTGAGGACACAATGGAAGGCGCAGAAGGTGTACCATGTGCTCTTGGTAAGGGTAACAATGCTGACTTTAAGACAATCGGTGTTATGATCAACGTATAGGGTAGAATCAAACTGGGTACACTCACAACATAAGTCAACTGATGTTTAATGAGGGTCAGGTCAAGCGTTCCAAAAATCTTATAGATATATCCGACACCAAGTAAGAAGAAAGCCATAGATACAAGATTAATAAGTAAATATAAAATACCGTCATAAATACTATGACTGGTTTTTTTGTACATGATAAGTATGCTAACGGTGATTGTAGAAACTTCAATTAAAGCATACAAATTAAATAAATCATTAGATAGAAAGATACCATTGATTAGACCTTGAAGTACTAAAAAAAGAAAGAGGAAGAGTTTGTTCATATATGACTTGTGATAATTAAAAAGCAACATAATGGGGAAAAAGATGCATGACAAAAGGATAAATATAATGTTGATTTTGTCTGCTACCAGATTGATACCCATATCTATCGTATTATCGCCAAAACTGTAGAGGATATCACCAAAAGTGTAGACATTAAAGGCGGTATATAAAGCCATGAGAAACAATAACAATTGGGTGAGAGCAAGTAAATATCCGGTAAGTTGACGTTTGTTCAAATAAGCAACTATTGAGGAAAGTATAGGTAATAGAACCAACCAAAATAAAAACATTTTGCGCCTCCTTGCCCTAGTTTTGACACCTCAACCTTAATAAGTAACAAGTAAAAAACTCAAAAAACTTCCAAAGAAAAAAACAATCGTAAAGATGATTTCATTAAAGCTGAGTTCGATTTCACGCATAGTCTTAAAAAAATGTATCTTAGGATACCAATATTTGAAGAAAATATACCCTATAAGGAGGCTTATTAAATAGACACCGCCTTTATTTACAAGATCCGAGAAACTTAAATCTATATCTAAGTCAAAAAGGATGCCAACAAACCACTGACCCAAGAGCCCACCTAAAATACAGGCAAAAGCTAATACGCTTAAAGCAACTTTTTGATTCCATCTAACAGAGTGACCCTTCTGCTGATTACCGGTTAATATAGTAGCATACTTAATGTAGGTGATGATGGTTCCAAGGTTAATAAAGAGGAGTCCGTATTCCAGATAAGATTGATAAGAGATACCCTTTTGAATGAGAGATTTTGAAACACTACCATTAAAAAGAGGGGCACCGGTTATACCCATGATGGCGATGACCACAATTATGGCTACAAAAGGCATGCGTTTAAAAAGCCCTTTGATTTTCCGAATATCCCTAGTTTCATATTTCTCAATAATCATACCGGCAGTCAAGAATAAGGTCGCCTTAAAAACAGCATGGTTCATGATATGATAGACAGCACCATAATAACTATAATCTGAACCAAGTGAGAGGCCAAAAACAATAAGTCCAATCTGGCTGACGGTAGAATAAGCTAAGAGTAATTTGAGGTCCGTCTGTGACAAAGCAAAAATAAAACCGATTACAGCGGTTGCAAAACCTATTAATAGAAAAATGTGGGAGGTATCTAGGCCCAATTTAAAAGTATCTTGGAACCGTATGAATAAATAGACACCGCCCTTGACAAAAATACCGGATAAAACTGCTGAAACTATTGAAGGTGCTGAAGGGGTTCCGTGTGCCCGTGGTAACCAACTGAATAAAGGCATTAACGCAGATTTAAGTCCAATAGCTGTAATAAGAAAGGCATAAGGTAGTATTAAGGTATCTGTATTTTCAACATAAGGTATGGCAGCTTTTAATGCGGTAAGATCTAAAGTGCCAAATATCTTATAAATATAGCCAAGTCCAAATAGAAAAAATGCCATTGAAACAAGATTGGTTAAGAGATAAACCATACCGTCATAAATGGACTGGCTATCTCTTTTGTACATAATGAGTATACTTACAACGACCGTCGAAACCTCAAGCAAAGTATAAATATCAAATAGGTCATTGGATAGAAAAACAGCAACAATTAAACCTTGTAGAGTTAGGAAAAGAAATAAGAAAAGTCGGTTCATATATGATTTATGGTAGTTGAACAATAACATGGCCGTAAATAAGAAACAAGTAAGAACCACAAAAAAACTGCTGATGGGATCAGCAACCAGATTGATTCCGATAGATCCTTGGTAATCACCTAGTGCCTGAGTGATTGGTCCGGATGTAATAACCTGAATAAATGTTAAGAGTGCCACGCCTAAAGTACAAAGCTGGGCAATACCGACTAATATATAAATTCTTTTATAATGACTTAAATAACCAATTAATGCCGTTATGATAGGGAGAACGACTAACCAAAATAATGACATATATCACCTCGTCTAATCTTCACGCCTTTTATTGATGACCTTTAACCAATTTGTAGTCCCGTAATGATGATATAAGCTTATAAACATAGTCAGACTTACGGCAGTAACAGCCACACCAATAACAATTGCTGTAATCATTAAGGCCTGTGGTACAGGATCTACAGCAGTATGTATGGTTACATCTCCAATGGGCGGAATGCGTCCATCCTCGTAATTGATGGTTAAGAAAAAGAGTATGATAGCGGACTGCATAATGGCCAAAGCAATAACCGTTTTAATAATATTCCGTCTTGCCAGTAGTCCATAGACACCAATAAGGAAGAGTAAGATACTGATGGACTCGCCGTTAAATAATCTTTCCATAGAATTACCTACTTTCAAAAAGAACAAATCGATAAAAAATTACGGTTAAACCACAACTGACTTTTACACCAATTAGGGTATTCATCAGTAGAAGATAGTAGCTTTTTTGGATAAGGGTAAGTTCCTGATTCATATAGAATACAATCAGAATACCGGTAAGCAATAACAACAGATAAATGGTTTTTTCAACACGGTTAAGTATATCAAGACTAACATTTTTAGTATCTGTCGTTAGATATTGAATGGTAAAAACACCGGCTAGAATAGCACCACCTTGAAAACCACCACCAGGTGTCAGGTGTCCGTTATAGATGATATAAAAACCATAAAGTATGATGATGGGGTATACAAGCCCCATAGTTTGTGCAAACAATTCTGAATGTTTTCCCATTAATAATCACCTTCATGTCTAGAAAAATAAATGATACCAATAACCGATACAAGTAAGAGTAAGGTTTCAAAAAAAGTATCAAAGAGACGATAGTTTAGGTAGATGGCAGTGACACTATTCCCAGCCCCCGTATCTGCTTTGAAATTATTTATATAGTAATGAAATAGATCCGTACTCGTCTCAAGAGGTATAACATTTACAGAAATAATAAGTAGAAATATGCCGATAATAAAAGCAGCAGTGATTTTACGTCTCATAGAAGTTCATCCCCTTCTTCCTCAAGAATGTACTCGTAATCAATATCAAAAGCATTATGATCAATAAGATAGGTTACCAATCCGTCATAGAGATAATTAGACTGGGAACCGAACATAGTTATGCCCTTATTGTCATGCTCAACTATGACGTCATAATCATGATTACCATGGATCTCATCAAAGGTTTCTTTAGTGTCTATCAAATCGAGTTCAAGCTCATGCTCTCTTAAAAAGTTGTCCATCATTGTTGTGAGATTATTTTTAAGAACATTAAATTCAGGTTGTTTTTCAAGTAAAGTAACATGTCCAGAATAATATACGCGAAAAACACGGTATTTTTTTATGGCAACCAGATACAAAACGGTTGACAAAGTACAACCGATAACAGCCTCTGCCATAGCGACATCAGGGGCCTGATAGAGCACATAAGCAAAAGAACATAGTAACGAGAAGACGCATAAGTAAATAACGGCATGTCTCAAACTGCTGGTTTGAATGGATGCTATGGCGAAAACAATCATCAAGAATAGAACAATGTACAGCATGTCAGTGCTCCTTCCTAGGTCTATGACCACTTAAATAGGCACCTCTAACAGTAAAATGGCTGGCTAAGGGGTTGAGCAGTAAGGTTAACAAAATTAAAAAAAATATTTTTAATGAAAAAGTAGATATTCCCTTATACAAAATGATACCAAAGGATATGAACAAAAAGCCTGCACTATCAATTAAGGATGAAACACTTGCACGCGTATAAAAATCTTTATAACGATATAAACCGAATATACCAATGATTATAAATAGGATACCAATGGTAATAAAAACCATACCTAAGATTTCATGAAGTGCCATTATATATCCCCTTTCTTTTGCAAGAACCTTGTAATAAATACAATACTAATAAAACCAAGAAGGGTGTAAACCAAAGCCACATCTATTAGATAGGACTGGTTTTCAGTGACAGTATAAAGTAAAATGATAAGAATAAATATAGCTGAAAAAAGATTAAAGCCTAGAATGCGGTCCCAAATGGTTGGACCAATAAGCACCCGAAGAAGACATAGTAATGACAAGAGTAACAAAGCATACATCAAATATGACATTAGTAGTTGTCTCCTCTCTTAAGTATCCTTTCAAAAGGACCAAAGATAGCACCAGCCTGTGCTTTTTTATCATGGGTGGTTGGATAGAGCCATAATATCACGAGATGGTGATCGGTCTTATCAATGGTAACCGTACCTGGTGTTAAGGTTATACTATTTGCCACAAGACATTGAAACCAGTGGTTATTGATAGATGTGTCGAGTTCAATAATCACTGGATCTATATTATTTTTTGATATTGAGATGACTGTCGAGATGGCAGATTTGATGATTTGATAAATTAAGACGAAAAAAAACCACAAGAAAAGATAGAGGGGGACACGATAATTTTTAACATGATCATTATTAGAGAATAAAAGTCGCACCATGATGACGGTAATAAGCGAGGCAATAGAACCCGATATGAGAGTAGATAGTCCAAAGGAACCGTTCATAATACACCATAAAAGTAAAAGGGCAAGCGCAGTGTCCCAATACGGTCGTATATACTTCATAATAACTTCTCCCTTCATCAGTCGGTTATCAGTCAACCCTATTTTAACAAAAAATATGGTTTAGTTCAATCAATATAACACAAAATAACGTTGAAATAAAGGACAAATTTCGTCATAATTTTGTCACAATAATTTGGTATAGTAGAGATAGTTAAAATGCACAAGAAATGAATATTAAATAGAAAATGGAAGTGATGGAATGTATCAGATAAACATTCTGATTGTTGAGGATGAAGAAAAATTAAGAAAGCTTATAAAAAAATATTTGTTTTTAGAAGGATTTCATGTTCATGAAGCTTCTAACGGTGTAGAAGCGCTAAAAATCTTTGATACTGAAACCATTGATTTAGTGGTTCTGGATGTCATGATGCCTTTTAAGAACGGCTATGAAGTGAGTAAAGAAATTCGAAAAACAAGTCAAGTTCCGATTATTATGTTAACGGCAAGGTCAGCAGAAGACGATAAACTTCAAGGATTTGAGGTTGGTATTGATGACTATGTCACAAAGCCTTTTAGTACGAGAGAGTTGATGGCAAGGATAAAAGCTTTGTTAAAAAGAACCAACGTAACTTCCACTAATGAAAAAATGCAATTTGGTGTATTGTCGATTGATACAGGTGCAAGACGCATATTGGTTGATGGAGAAGATATGACGTTCAGCCCAAAAGAATATGATTGCTTAATGTACTTCGTAGACAATGCCAATCAAGCACTATCAAGGGAACAGATACTTAATAGAGTTTGGGGATTTGATTATTTCGGAGACGATCGGACAGTGGATACGGTTATAAAACGACTAAGAAAGAAAATGGGCGTTGAAGGTGATCGTATACAAACCGTAAGAGGTGTAGGCTATAGGTTTGAGGTGTAAATATGAAAACAATTAGGGGTAAGTTATTTATAGCTTTTTTAGGACTAGTCCTTATTATTTTTTTGATTTTGTGGTTGAGTATGGAGTTTTTTATTGAACCTTATTACTACAGACAGAAAGTAACTACTATGCAAAAAACCATACAACAGATTGAAACCATTATTCAAGTGAGTCCATCACCCATAGACAGAATTCAAGATTTTGAATACTTAGGTTATAATTTTGAAGGTAAAATCAGTATATATGACGCAGAAGCAGGTATTGTTATATCGGATGAGGATGTGTTAAAATATTCAAAGGGAAAAATTATAAAAAACATTGAAGTGAATGGAGTTAAGGCCTACGTCCTTGAGACCAACTATCCGGTCAAAGAAACACGGTGGCTCGTCTATAGTGAACGTCTTTCAAGTGACGGTGTCGTCATGTTACAAATTCCGATAACGGCAATGGACCAGACGATAGAAGCCATTAGTGCCTTTATGAATTATGTGGGTATCATTATCTTGATTATTGCGATGTTGATGGCAGGTGTTATATCTACAAATATGACCCGTCCCATTAAAAGACTCACATTAATGGCAAATGAGCTACGTCAACTCAAATTTGATGTGCAATATGAAGAAGATAGAAAAGATGAGATTGGAGAATTAGGCGCCACCTTCAATGCGTTGGCCACGAGGCTCGACGCCACAATTAAAGCATTACAATATGAATTAAGTAAAGAAAAGGCGTTGGATGTTCTTAGAAAAGAATTCGTAGCTCAAGTATCACATGAACTTCAAACACCGTTGTCTATTATTCACGGTTATATTGAAGCCCTTGAAGACGGTGTTGTTGAATCTGAGGAAGAGCGTAAAGATTACTATAAGATTATATATGAAGAAAGTGATAAGATGAGTCATATGATAAAAGACTTGTTACAGTTATCAGAGCTTGAAGCAGGTACTTTTTCTATTACAAAAGAAGACATGGATTTAAAAGAGTTTTTCGATCATATACAGGAAGCCTATCAAACCCTTCTGATTCAATCTGACAAAAGTCTTCATTATAAATCATTAAAAACCTCAGTCATGTTTAAGGGCGATCGGATTAAGTTGGAACAAGCTATAAGAAATATTCTAAATAATGCGATCAAATATGCTGATAAGGGGTCAGAAATAGGGTTTGAAACGTCACTGGTGGATCGTTGTGTGACGGTTACCATAAGTAATGCCGGACCATTCATAGAGGATGAAGATATTCCAAAGATATTTGGAAGCTTTTATAAAGGTAAGAACAGTGAAGGAAAAGAAGGAACGGGTATAGGACTTGCGGTTGCAGGTAAGGTATTTGATCACCACCGGATCAGTTATTTTGTACGCAATACATCCGATGGCGTCAAATTCATCATAAGATTCCCGTTAGATGAAATATAGCCAACGACACATGACAAAAGGAGAAGGTGAAATATGGATGGATTAGAAAGAAGAGATAGGATTATGGAAGTCTTGAGGGAAAGTACCCAAGCTATAACGGGGACACAAATGGCCAAGATGTTTGAAGTCAGTCGTCAGGTCATTGTGCAGGACATAGCCCTGCTGAGAGCACAAGGGGTCGAAATCATATCCACTTCTGAAGGGTATCGGATTTATAAGGTTAAAACAGATACCTATAAGAGAGTTTTTTGTGTAAAACATCCCGAAGATGCTATCGAGGATGAACTCTATATTGTAGTAGACAATGGCGGTTTATTGTTAAACACCATAGTGAGTCATCTGGCATATGGTGAGATATCAGTGGATATGCATCTAGGTTCAAGAAGACAAGTGAACGATTTTCTAATAAGAACCTTAAGTAAAGAGTTTGTTCCACTTATGACGCTAACAAAAGGCAATCATTATCATACAGTAGAGGCAAAATCAGAAAGTATATTAGACGTTATAGAAAATGAGTTACGCCAAAAGGGGTATCTTGTAGAAGAATAAATTAGATATAATGGACATTCATTGTTATCTTCATTAGATTTATGATATAATATTCAATATGGTTCGGCGTCAAAACTATATAGTTTAACTTAGTTTAACTTCTTAAAACTTAGTTTTGACCATACAGCCAACAAGATGCGACAAATACTACGCATGAATGATTAAGTAAATAGATTGATATGAAAGTAGAGGACCTGCTATGGCGGATAAGCTAAATGTTTTGTATGTTTCACCGGAAATCGTTCCATATGCTGCGACCGGCGGCTTGGCTGACGTTGCGGAAGCCTTACCTTATGCCCTTATGGCTCAAAATGTTGAAACAACGAGGGTCATGCCAAAATTCAAAGGAATCAGTGAAAACTTTCCTATAAAAAAATCCTTTAGCTTTATCGTAGAAGCTGGTGGTAAGGCCAATGTAGCAGATGTATATTACTTAGTAGAGGGCGGTCTAACCACGTACTTTATTGGTAATGATGACTACTTTAACCGTGATACTTTCTATGGTTACGATGATGACGGTGAACGTTTTGGTTTCTTCTGTAAAGCTACTTTAGAAATGCTGATGTTTCTAGATTTAAAGCCGGACATCATTCATTTGAATGACTGGCAAACAGCTTTAATCGGTTTACTGTTAAAAGAAGAATATTCTAACCTTGATTTCTATAATAAAATCAAGATTATTTTTACCATACACAATTTACAATATCAAGGTGTTTTTGAAAGAGATACACTTGATGCACTTAATTTATCACCTAGATATTTCAAGGTTGAAGCCATAGAATATTATGGTAAAATTTGCTTTATGAAAGCGGGAATTGTCTATGGTGATTTAGTGACGACTGTTAGTAAAACATATGCAAATGAGATTCAGACACCTTGGTTTGGCTATGGGCTGGATGGTATTCTTAGAAAGTATAGCTATAAAATAAGAGGTATTGTAAACGGCATTTATTATGATAAGTATGATCCTGAAACAGACCCTGCTTTATTGTTGAATTTTGGAGCATCAAACTTTAGAACACAGCGTTTGGAGCATAAAAAATTGGTGCAGAAAAAAGTGGATTTGCCTCAAAAAAATGTACCATTATTTGGGGTCGTTACTAGACTTGCAGAGCAAAAAGGGATTGATTTGATTATTTATGCCATGGAACAGCTTTTACATGAAGATGTACAATTCATGATTTTAGGTTCTGGTGACAAATATTATGAAAAACGTTTAAAAGAATTGATGGAAGAATATCCAGATAAAGTCAATGTCACCATCCAGTTTGATCAAAAGCATGCGAGACAGATTTACGGTGCTTGTGATTTCTTTTTAATGCCTTCACTTTTCGAACCTTGCGGTCTATCTCAACTTTATAGCTTAAGGTACGGCGCTGTTCCAATCGTTCGTAAGACAGGTGGTTTGGTGGATACAATAGTGGACTATACTGATAATCCTGAAGAAGGAACCGGTTTTATATTTAAGAATTATAATGGACAAGATTTTGAACTAAGCATAAGAAGAGCAATCAGTTATTTTTATAATAAAGACACTTGGGAACTGTTGGTTGAACGTGGCATGAACAAGCGATTTTCTTGGGAAAATTCTGCCAGTCATTACATTGAATCTTATAATGATCTGATGCAATAATCCATAGGAGATTATGATGACGATAGATAAAAAAAAATCTAGGCCTATTATATTTTTTCTGGCATTGTTAATCTTTGTATTGATTTATGGCCTGTTTATACGTCCAAACTATCATTTAATTAACAGGGGTACAATATATCTAGAAGCTATTGGGTCTGGAAAACTGGACACACTCAAAGGATCTCATATAACAACCATGTCTGATGGTTACTATATTGCAACAAGAGAAGGCTTAACCAAATACACTTTTGATCAAAAGAGTGTTTGGAATAAGTCTTATCATCTGAATGAGCTCCTTTTTCTTGTTGAAGCACCTTATATGGCAGTGGTGAATATAACTGGGAAAGAAGCTTATATTTTTGATGGTGATGGAAATATTGCAACCATTAAGACAAATCACAATATTGTTAGTGGCAGCCTGAATGAAGTTGGTTTTTTAGCTCTGATTTTAGAAGAAGACAATAAGCATTTTATAAATATGTACGATTATCAAGGTAAAGTGGTTGTTGAAAGAAGAACTATTTTTAAAGAAGATGGATTTCCTATTTCTGTTGCGGTTGCAAAAGATGCATCACGCATGATGACTTCCCACTTAGATGTCACACAGCATGTTATTGAGTCCATGATTACCTTTTTAGATTTTTCCGGTAAGGGCGAAGAATTTACTGACCGTGTGGTTGGGCATGAACGCCTTAATGGGACTTTAGCAGCTAGAATCAATTTTTTGGATAATGAGCATGCAGTTGTTATAGGGGACAATCTTCTATCTTTTTATTATATTGATCCCTTACCTGAGCTTATTAAGTCCATACCTCTCGATGTAGAAATTGAAGAGGTAGATGCTTTAAATGAGCAATTGATTCTAAAATTTGGCGAAGCGCTTAACCCTGAAGGGGAGGTTCTAAGTCAAAAAGTCATGGTTTTTTCAAAAAAAGGTGAAATTGAAATTGAACTAACATTTGAAGAACCGGTGACCAATCTATCCACGCAAGAGGATGCACTTTTTGTGATTCAAGGGTCTCGTGTTATGAAATACATCGGAAAACGCAAAGTCTGGGAAACTAATTTGCACAAGGATGTAATAAGTATATATGAAATTAGTAATAACCGATATTTAATTGAATATGAATATGACTTTGAGATACTTAAACTAAAAGATATTTAGATCCGTTGACAATTGGAGGCTATCGATGAATACATTAGACATAATACTCATAGCCATCATTCTTTTTTGCGCTATAAATGGAATGATTAAAGGCTTTGTAAAAACTTTATTTGGACTAACGTCTACTATAGTGGCATTAGTATTGACCTTATTAATCTCACCGCAAGTCAGTGGGTTGATTATAAACAATACTTCATTTGACCAAATGATTGGTGAAAAAACGGTAGAACTGCTTAAGATAGAGAATTTGATGGGTGACCAGGATACAGAGTTGGAAGAAGTCATTGTATCCGGAGCTATTAATTTACCTGGAAACATTTTAAGATTTCTTGAAAAAAACAATACACCCGAGATCAATGAAAAATTAGAAGCCAATGGATTAGGTGATTATATTAGTGGTTCCATTGCTACAATGGCAGTTAATGCCTTTGTTTTTCTGATTGTATTTTTGATTGTGTCCCTCTTGTTAAATGCTGTGGTGATAGTTTTAGATATTTTAACACGGCTTCCGATTGTTAAATCCATGAACAAGTTGGGTGGGTTTGCTGTTGGGCTTGTGATTGGTATCCTTATTGTATGGGTGACGACGATGTCACTATCTTTTATTATATCGATTCAGGCTACAGAAACTTTGTCAGAATTAATAGAAAACTCGATTTTTACAAAACTCTTCTATTATAATAATCCAATACAGTATTTTATTATGAATTTGGGTAACGCGTTGAAGTAAGGTGTTGTCTTCAAAAATCTTAGATGATTCCTATATATATAACCAATTAGGTCTTTAAGCTTGATAGCTTAGAGCCTTTTTTATTAAAAATATTATATAGGGGTCCCATGAAAACCCTTCCAGAGTTTATATGATTATGGCTTCCACCAGGAACTTCATGGTCGATGTTGGCGATGGCCATGAGATGCGAACCTAGTCTTAGCCGAGAGGAACATTTTCAAGAACCTTAAGCTGTTAGAAGTAGTAAGTGTTCATTTTTCGCCTGATCGTCCGAAGGGAAAGACCAGAAAAATGAATACTTACTGCTTCAGTATAATTAGAAGAAATGAATAAATCCCAAGATTTGGCTGCACTCATAATTTTATGTTCGAGTATAGTAATGGGGAAGCATATTTAATAACAGGTTATATGCTCTTGTATCACAAAGTGTGTAAAAAGAGCCAAAACCACCATATGTAGTGTTAAAGAAGTAATAGGAAAAAGGAAAAGAAGAAGAGGAAAAAAAGATAAATAAAAGTGTTGACTTATAAGATGGTGGATGATATAATTCTCTCTGTTGCCCCAAGAGGTAACGAAGTGAAAGAAACAAGGAAAGCCTTAGAAACACGGGGCTGTAAAAGACCTGAACATTGAAAACTGAACAGTAAACCAACCTATCAAAAAGTAATTTAAAACGGACGCTATGTAATTCATTATGTAGCAAAAGCAAGCTTGGTTTTTTAGTAACAAGAGCGTAAGCTCAAGTCAAAAAAAGACCAGCGAGTATTCTATAGCAAGAGATTAAACATGAGAGTTTGATCCTGGCTCAGGATGAACGCTGGCGGCGTGCCTAACACATGCAAGTCGAGCGAGAAGGTAGAGAGTGATTCTTCGGATGAGTGATCTACCGGGCAGCGGCGGACGGGTGAGTAACGCGTGGGTAACCTGCCTTATACTGGGGGATAACATTCTGAAAAGGATGCTAATACCGCATAAGCGCACAGCATCGCATGATGCCGTGTGAAAACTCCGGTGGTATAAGATGGACCCGCGTCTGATTAGCTAGTTGGTGAGATAATAGCTCACCAAGGCAACGATCAGTAGCCGACCTGAGAGGGTGATCGGCCACATTGGGACTGAGACACGGCCCAAACTCCTACGGGAGGCAGCAGTGGGGAATATTGCACAATGGGGGAAACCCTGATGCAGCGACGCCGCGTGAAGGATGAAGGTTTTCGGATCGTAAACTTCTATCAGCAGGGAAGAAAATGACTGTACCTGACTAAGAAGCCCCGGCTAACTACGTGCCAGCAGCCGCGGTAATACGTAGGGGGCAAGCGTTATCCGGAATTACTGGGTGTAAAGGGTGCGTAGGCGGTAAAGTAAGTTAGGTGTGAAAGCCCGGGGCTCAACCTCGGGACTGCACTTAAAACTGCTTTACTAGAATACAGGAGAGGTAAGTGGAATTCCTAGTGTAGCGGTGAAATGCGTAGATATTAGGAGGAACACCAGTGGCGAAGGCGACTTACTGGACTGTGATTGACGCTGAGGCACGAAAGCGTGGGGAGCGAACAGGATTAGATACCCTGGTAGTCCACGCCGTAAACGATGAATGCTAGGTGTCGGGGGTCGAACCTCGGTGCCGCAGCTAACGCATTAAGCATTCCACCTGGGGAGTACGATCGCAAGATTGAAACTCAAAGGAATTGACGGGGGCCCGCACAAGCGGTGGAGCATGTGGTTTAATTCGAAGCAACGCGAAGAACCTTACCAGGTCTTGACATCCCTTTGACCGAACCTTAACCGGTTCTTTCCTTCGGGACAAAGGTGACAGGTGGTGCATGGTTGTCGTCAGCTCGTGTCGTGAGATGTTGGGTTAAGTCCCGCAACGAGCGCAACCCTTATCTTTAGTAGCCAGCACGTTATGGTGGGGACTCTAGAGAGACTGCCGAGGATAACTCGGAGGAAGGTGGGGATGACGTCAAATCATCATGCCCCTTATGATCTGGGCTACACACGTGCTACAATGGTGGTAACAAAGGGAAGCGAAGCCGCGAGGTGGAGCAAACCCCATAAAAGCCATCCCAGTTCGGATTGTAGTCTGCAACTCGACTACATGAAGTTGGAATCGCTAGTAATCGCGAATCAGAATGTCGCGGTGAATACGTTCCCGGGCCTTGTACACACCGCCCGTCACACCACGGAGTCGGAAGCACCCAACGTCAGTGACCCAACCGCAAGGAGGGAGCTGCCTAAGGTGAAATCGATGACTGGGGTGAAGTCGTAACAAGGTAGCCGTATCGGAAGGTGCGGCTGGATCACCTCCTTTCTAAGGAAGAAAGTGGAAGAAATTTATTTCTGAAGCTAAAAGTGAGCAAAGCTCACATGATGGAGATCAAAAACCTCACCGTGATAAATGAAAGCGATAGATTGGTTTGCTGTTGAGTGGTCAAAGTTTATGCATTTACGTAGACTAGGAAGAACAAGCTGCGAAAAAAACGCAGCTTGGGAAGCCCTAGTCGAAGTTAATGGATCAACGCAAAGATTGATCAAAGAAAATATTCTGGTGGCGATGCGACATATGGAAACACCCGTTCCCATACCGAACACGATGGTTAAGCGTATGTCGGCCGATGATACTTGGTTGGAGACGACCTGGGAAAGTAGGTGGCTGCCAGATTTAAAAAACAAAGAACTCTAGAGGCAACTTTGGAGAATTCATATAAGAGATATCCGGAAAGACCGGGAGCAAAGCTTGAAGTTCATAGCTTCATATCTTGTTTAGACCCATAAAAGTAATCGGGTCATAGCGTAGAGCTATTACGAACATTGAAAACTGCATAAGAGAAACGACTTGAAAGCACGTACGGATACAGCTTAGGCATAACGCGAGGTTAAAGCGTTATGAAAAAGCGTGGTAGAAGTAGTGAAGGCAAGTCGTTAGATGATATGAAAGCACGAAAGTGAAGACATATTGTTGAAGTGATTTGTAATCTTGATAAGCGAAAGCAAATCACTGTATGTGTTACTCCCAAGTAACATATATGAAGTAACTTCATAAATCATAGGTCATGATGTATGAAGATACAAGACATCGAAATATAACTTTGTAAGAAGAAAGACGCTTTCTAATTACAGAATTAGATCGTTAGAGAATCAAACCTAAGTTTCACTAGTACATAGAAAATATGTAAAAGTTCAACTAAATAGCTTTGACCCTTAACGATTACATGAATATATTTTAATCTTAAGCAAAGATTGAGCAAGACTGAAGGGATTAGCAATAATCAGGAAAGTGTTGCAATAATCAAATTATTAGTTCAAGCTAATAAGAGCATAGGGTGGATGCCTTGGCACTAGGAGCCGAAGAAGGTCGCGATAAGCTGCGAAAAGCTTTGGGTAGGCGCAAATAGCCGATGATCCAGAGATTACCGAATGGGGAAACCTGGCTGGGAAGATCCCAGTCACTGCATGGTGAATACATAGCCATGCAGGGGGAACTCGGGGAACTGAAACATCTAAGTACCCGAAGGAAGAGAAAGAAACATCGATTACCTAAGTAGCGGCGAGCGAAAGGGTAAGAGGCCAAACCAAAGGACCTAGTCCTTTGGGGTTGTGGACTGCGGACGGTATTAAGAAGATTTAACCGAAGTGTTTTGGAAAAGCACGTCAAAGAGGGTGAAAACCCCGTAGGTGAAAAGTCGACTTAGCCAGCAGTATCCAGAGTAGCACGAGACACGTGGAACCCAGGTGAAGCAGGGGACCACCCCCAAGCCTAAATACTACCTAGTGACCGATAGCGCATAGTACTGTGAAGGAAAGGTGAAAAGAACCCCGGAGGGGAGTGAAAAGAACCTGAAACCCTATGTTTACAAGCAGTGGAAGCACGTTAAGGTGCGACCGCGTACTTTTTGTAGAACGGTCCAGCGAGTTACTTATACTGGCAAGGTTAATGACTTAAGGTCAGGAGCCGAAGGGAAGCCAAGTCTTAATAGGGCGTTAAGTCAGTGTGAGTAGACCCGAAACCGGGTGACCTATCCATGGGCAGGTTGAAGTTACCGTAAAAGGTAATGGAGGACCGAACCCACGCATGTTGAAAATGCGGGGATGACCTGTGGATAGCGGAGAAATTCCAATCGAACCCGGAGATAGCTGGTTCTCCTCGAAATAGCTTTAGGGCTAGCCTTGAAATAGTCTAATGGAGGTAGAGCACTGAATTGCCTAGGGGGCCTCACAGCCTACCGAAGCATATCAAACTCCGAATGCCATATAGATGTTTTTCAGGAGTCAGACTATGGGAGATAAGTTTCATAGTCAAAAGGGAAAGAGCCCAGACCACCAGCTAAGGTCCCAAAGTGTGCATTAAGTGGAAAAGGATGTGAGATTTCACAGACAACTAGGATGTTGGCTTAGAAGCAGCCATGCATTCAAAGAGTGCGTAATAGCTCACTAGTCGAGAGATCTTGCGCCGAAAATGTCCGGGGCTAAAATGCACCACCGAAGTTGTGGAAAGCACTTATTTAGATAAGTGTTTTGGTAGAGGAGCATTCTTAACACGACGAAGCTGTACCGTAAGGAGCAGTGGAGAGTTAAGAAGAGAGAATGCTGGAATGAGTAGCGAGAGAGAAGTGAGAATCTTCTCGGCCGAATATCTAAGGTTTCCAAAGTAAAGCTGATCTTCTTTGGGTAAGTCGGGACCTAAGGTGAGGGCGAAAGCCGTAGCCGATGGACAACTAGTTGAAATTCTAGTACTACGTATGAACAGAACTGTGGGGACACAGAAGGATAGGGAAATCTGGGAATGGAAAAACCAGTGCAAGCACAAAGCTTGGTTGATAGGCAAATCCGTCAACTAAAAGGCGAAGTGTGATGCGGATCGAAATTAAAGTAGAGAAGTTCCTAAATCCATACTGTCAAGAAAAGCCGCTATTGCTTCATACGTACCCGTACCGCAAACCGACACAGGTAGATGAGGAGAGAATCCTAAGGCCGACGGGAGAAGCGTTGTTAAGGAACTCGGCAAAATGACCCCGTAACTTCGGGAGAAGGGGTGCCTACGCAAGTAGGCCGCAGAGAATAGGCTCAAGCGACTGTTTAGCAAAACACAGGTTTATGCAAAACCGAAAGGTGAAGTATATGAGCTGACGCCTGCCCGGTGCTGGAAGGTTAAGGGAGTGCTTAGACTTTAGTCGAAGGTGCGAACTTAAGCCCCAGTAAACGGCGGCCGTAACTATAACGGTCCTAAGGTAGCGAAATTCCTTGTCGGGTAAGTTCCGACCCGCACGAAAGGCGTAACGATTTGGGCACTGTCTCGACAACGCGCCCGGTGAAATTGTAGTACCGGTGAAGATGCCGGTTACCCGCGACAGGACGGAAAGACCCCGTGGAGCTTTACTCTAGCTTGATACTGGGATTCGATATTACATGTACAGGATAGAAGGGAGACTTTGAACTATGGACGCCAGTCTGTAGTGAGTCGTTGTTGGGATACCTTCCTTGTAGTATTGGTTTCTAACCTAGCACCATTATCTGGTGTGGGGACAATGTCAGGTGGGGAGTTTGACTGGCGGTCGCCTCCGAAAGTGTATCGGAGGCGCTCAAAGTTCATCTCAGAATGGTTGGAAACCATTCGAAGAGTGCAAAGGCATAAGATGGATTGACTGTGACACCGACGGGTGGAGCAGGTAGGAAACTAGGACTTAGTGATCCGGTGGTATGAATGTGGGATTGCCATCGCTCAACGGATAAAAGCTACCCCGGGGATAACAGGCTTATCACTCCCAAGAGTTCACATCGACGGAGTGGTTTGGCACCTCGATGTCGGCTCATCGCATCCTGGGGCTGTATTCGGTCCCAAGGGTTGGGCTGTTCGCCCATTAAAGCGGTACGCGAGCTGGGTTCAGAACGTCGTGAGACAGTTCGGTCCCTATCCGTCGTGGGCGCAAGATATTTGAGAGGAGCTGTCCTTAGTACGAGAGGACCGGGATGGACTGACCTCTGGTGTATCTGTTGTCTTACCAAAGGCATAGCAGAGTAGCCATGTTGGGAAGGGATAAACGCTGAAGGCATCTAAGCGTGAAGCCCCTCGAGATAAGATATCTCATCCAGAAATGGAGTAAGACCCCTGGAAGACTACCAGGTTGATAGGTTAGGGGTGTAAGCACGGTAACGTGTTCAGCTGACTAATACTAATAGGTCGAGGGCTTGAACTAAGAAAGTGATTATAAAGATTAGAGCTTAAGATTAAAATATGTGCATGTGAAACAAATCGATGTTAACAATCTCTTATGCGGTTTTCAGTGTTTGTAATAAATGTTGAAAAGCGAAGTATCTAATTTGGCACCCTGTTGGGGTGTTTTTTTGTTTTACTTCATAAGAGGTGAAACACTAGATAGGGGATAAAAAAGTGTAAAAAAGACTATATATAGTAAAGTGAAAATATATAGAAATATAAGTAAAAAAAGATTCCAAAAAGTGTTGACTTATAAGATGGTGGATGATATAATTCTCTCTGTTGCCCCAAGAGGTAACGAAGTGAAAGAAACAAGGAAAGCCTTAGAAATACAGGGCTGTAAAAGACCTGAACATTGAAAACTGAACAGTAAACCAACCTATCAAAAAGTAATTTAAAACGGACGCTATGTAATTCATTATGTAGCAAAAGCAAGCTTGGTTTTTTAGTAACAAGAGCGTAAGCTCAAGTCAAAAAAAGACCAGCGAGTATTCTATAGCAAGAGATTAAACATGAGAGTTTGATCCTGGCTCAGGATGAACGCTGGCGGCGTGCCTAACACATGCAAGTCGAGCGAGAAGGTAGTGAGTGATTCTTCGGATGAGTGATCTACCGGGCAGCGGCGGACGGGTGAGTAACGCGTGGGTAACCTGCCTTATACTGGGGGATAACATTCTGAAAAGGATGCTAATACCGCATAAGCGCACAGCATCGCATGATGCCGTGTGAAAAACTCCGGTGGTATAAGATGGACCCGCGTCTGATTAGCTAGTTGGTGAGATAATAGCTCACCAAGGCAACGATCAGTAGCCGACCTGAGAGGGTGATCGGCCACATTGGGACTGAGACACGGCCCAAACTCCTACGGGAGGCAGCAGTGGGGAATATTGCACAATGGGGGAAACCCTGATGCAGCGACGCCGCGTGAAGGATGAAGGTTTTCGGATCGTAAACTTCTATCAGCAGGGAAGAAAATGACTGTACCTGACTAAGAAGCCCCGGCTAACTACGTGCCAGCAGCCGCGGTAATACGTAGGGGGCAAGCGTTATCCGGAATTACTGGGTGTAAAGGGTGCGTAGGCGGTAAAGTAAGTTAGGTGTGAAAGCCCGGGGCTCAACCTCGGGACTGCACTTAAAACTGCTTTACTAGAATACAGGAGAGGTAAGTGGAATTCCTAGTGTAGCGGTGAAATGCGTAGATATTAGGAGGAACACCAGTGGCGAAGGCGACTTACTGGACTGTGATTGACGCTGAGGCACGAAAGCGTGGGGAGCGAACAGGATTAGATACCCTGGTAGTCCACGCCGTAAACGATGAATGCTAGGTGTCGGGGGTCGAACCTCGGTGCCGCAGCTAACGCATTAAGCATTCCACCTGGGGAGTACGATCGCAAGATTGAAACTCAAAGGAATTGACGGGGGCCCGCACAAGCGGTGGAGCATGTGGTTTAATTCGAAGCAACGCGAAGAACCTTACCAGGTCTTGACATCCCTTTGACCGAACCTTAACCGGTTCTTTCCTTCGGGACAAAGGTGACAGGTGGTGCATGGTTGTCGTCAGCTCGTGTCGTGAGATGTTGGGTTAAGTCCCGCAACGAGCGCAACCCTTATCTTTAGTAGCCAGCACATTATGGTGGGGACTCTAGAGAGACTGCCGAGGATAACTCGGAGGAAGGTGGGGATGACGTCAAATCATCATGCCCCTTATGATCTGGGCTACACACGTGCTACAATGGTGGTAACAAAGGGAAGCGAAGCCGCGAGGTGGAGCAAACCCCATAAAAGCCATCCCAGTTCGGATTGTAGTCTGCAACTCGACTACATGAAGTTGGAATCGCTAGTAATCGCGAATCAGAATGTCGCGGTGAATACGTTCCCGGCCTTGTACACACCGCCCGTCACACCACGGAGTCGGAAGCACCCAACGTCAGTGACCCAACCGCAAGGAGGGAGCTGCCTAAGGTGAAATCGATGACTGGGGTGAAGTCGTAACAAGGTAGCCGTATCGGAAGGTGCGGCTGGATCACCTCCTTTCTAAGGAAGAAAGTGGAAGAAATTTATTTCTGAAGCTAAAAGTGAGCAAAGCTCACATGATGGAGATCAAAAACCTCACCGTGATAAATGAAAGCGATAGATTGGTTTGCTGTTGAGTGGTCAAAGTTTATGCATTTACGTAGACTAGGAAGAACAAGCTGCGAAAAAAACGCAGCTTGGGAAGCCCTAGTCGAAGTTAATGGATCAACGCAAAGATTGATCAAAGAAAATATTCTGGTGGCGATGCGACATATGGAAACACCCGTTCCCATACCGAACACGATGGTTAAGCGTATGTCGGCCGATGATACTTGGTTGGAGACGACCTGGGAAAGTAGGTGGCTGCCAGATTTAAAAAACAAAGAACTCTAGAGGCAACTTTAGAGATTACATAAGAACATGTTGGACTTCGAAAAGGAAAAATCCTTTTTGGGCGCATAGCTCAGCTGGTTAGAGCGCACGCCTGATAAGCGTGAGGTCGGTGGTTCGAGTCCACTTGTGCCCACTGTATAAGATTCGAAAGAGTTTTGTACTTTTTATAACTACAGCCAAAAAATAAAGTAAACACCCGGGGGTATAGCTCAGTTGGGAGAGCACCTGCCTTGCAAGCAGGGGGTCAAGAGTTCGAGTCTCTTTATCTCCACTCGGTCGTAAACATCAAGAAGTGACATAAGCAAGCACGACCATAGCGTAGAGCTATTACGAACATTGAAAACTGCATAAGAGAAACGACTTGAAAGCACGTACGGATACAGCTTAGGCATAACGCGAGGTTAAAGCGTTATGAAAAAGCGTAGTAGAAGTAGTGAAGGCAAGTCGTTAGATGATATGAAAGCACGAAAGTGAAGACATATTGTTGAAGTGATTTGTAATCTTGATAAGCGAAAGCAAATCACTGTATGTGTTACTCCCAAGTAACATATATGAAGTAACTTCATAAATCATAGGTCATGATGTATGAAGATACAAGACATCGAAATATAACTTTGTAAGAAGAAAGACGCTTTCTAATTACAGAATTAGATCGTTAGAGAATCAAACCTAAGTTTCACTAGTACATACAAGATATAGATTACGTAGATACATTCGTAACTATATATTATATGTAAAAGTTCAACTAAATAGCTTTGACCCTTAACGATTACATGAATATATTTTAATCTTAAGCAAAGATTGAGCAAAGACTGGATGGATTAGCAATAATCAGGAAAGTGTTGCAATAATCAAATTATTAGTTCAAGCTAATAAGAGCATAGGGTGGATGCCTTGGCACTAGGAGCCGAAGAAGGTCGCGATAAGCTGCGAAAAGCTTTGGGTAGGCGCAAATAGCCGATGATCCAGAGATTACCGAATGGGGAAACCTGGCTGGGAAGATCCCAGTCACTGCATGGTGAATACATAGCCATGCAGGGGGAACTCGGGGAACTGAAACATCTAAGTACCCGAAGGAAGAGAAAGAAACATCGATTACCTAAGTAGCGGCGAGCGAAAGGGTAAGAGGCCAAACCAAAGGACCTAGTCCTTTGGGGTTGTGGACTGCAAACGGTATTAAGAAGATTTAACCGAAGTGTTTTGGAAAAGCACGTCAAAGAGGGTGAAAACCCCGTAGGTGAAAAGTCGACTTAGCCAGCAGGATCCAGAGTAGCACGAGACACGTGGAACCTTGTGTGAAGCAGGGGGACCACCCCAAGCCTAAATACTACCTAGTGACCGATAGCGCATAGTACTGTGAAGGAAAGGTGAAAAGAACCCCGGGAGGGGAGTGAAAAAGAACCTGAAACCCTATGTTTACAAGCAGTGGAAGCACGTTAAGGTGCGACCGCGTACTTTTTGTAGAACGGTCCAGCGAGTTACTTATACTGGCAAGGTTAATGACTTAAGGTCAGGAGCCGAAGGGAAGCCAAGTCTTAATAGGGCGTTAAGTCAGTGTGAGTAGACCCGAAACCGGGTGACCTATCCATGGGCAGGTTGAAGTTACCGTAAAAGGTAATGGAGGACCGAACCCACGCATGTTGAAAAATGCGGGGATGACCTGTGGATAGCGGAGAAATTCCAATCGAACCCGGAGATAGCTGGTTCTCCTCGAAATAGCTTTAGGGCTAGCCTTGAAATAGTCTAATGGAGGTAGAGCACTGAATTGCCTAGGGGGCCTCACAGCCTACCGAAGCATATCAAACTCCGAATGCCATATAGATGTTTTTCAGGAGTCAGACTATGGGAGATAAGTTTCATAGTCAAAAGGAAAGAGCCCAGACCACCAGCTAAGGTCCCAAAGTGTGCATTAAGTGGAAAAGGATGTGAGATTTCACAGACAACTAGGATGTTGGCTTAGAAGCAGCCATGCATTCAAAGAGTGCGTAATAGCTCACTAGTCGAGAGATCTTGCGCCGAAAATGTCCGGGGCTAAAATGCACCACCGAAGTTGTGGAAAGCACTTATTTAGATAAGTGTTTTGGTAGAGGAGCATTCTTAACACGACGAAGCTGTACCGTAAGGAGCAGTGGAGAGTTAAGAAGAGAGAATGCTGGAATGAGTAGCGAGAGAGAAGTGAGAATCTTCTCGGCCGAATATCTAAGGTTTCCAAAGTAAAGCTGATCTTCTTTGGGTAAGTCGGGACCTAAGGTGAGGGCGAAAGCCGTAGCCGATGGACAACTAGTTGAAATTTAGTACTACGTATGAACAGAACTGTGGGGACACAGAAGGATAGGGAAATCTGGGAATGGAAAACCAGTGCAAGCACAAAGCTTGGTTGATAGGCAAATCCGTCAACTAAAAGGCGAAGTGTGATGCGGATCGAAATTAAAGTAGAGAAGTTCCTAACCATACTGTCAAGAAAAGCCGCTATTGCTTCATACGTACCCGTACCGCAAACCGACACAGGTAGATGAGGAGAGAATCCTAAGGCCGACGGGAGAAGCGTTGTTAAGGAACTCGGCAAAATGACCCCGTAACTTCGGGAGAAGGGGTGCCTACGCAAGTAGGCCGCAGAGAATAGGCTCAAGCGACTGTTTAGCAAAACACAGGTTTATGCAAAACCGAAAGGTGAAGTATATGAGCTGACGCCTGCCCGGTGCTGGAAGGTTAAGGGAGTGCTTAGACTTTAGTCGAAGGTGCGAACTTAAGCCCCAGTAAACGGCGGCCGTAACTATAACGGTCCTAAGGTAGCGAAATTCCTTGTCGGGTAAGTTCCGACCCGCACGAAAGGCGTAACGATTTGGGCACTGTCTCGACAACGCGCCCGGTGAAATTGTAGTACCGGTGAAGATGCCGGTTACCCGCGACAGGACGGAAAGACCCCGTGGAGCTTTACTCTAGCTTGATACTGGGATTCGATATTACATGTACAGGATAGAAGGGAGACTTTGAACTATGGACGCCAGTCTGTAGTGAGTCGTTGTTGGGATACCTTCCTTGTAGTATTGGTTTCTAACCTAGCACCATTATCTGGTGTGGGGACAATGTCAGGTGGGGAGTTTGACTGGCGGTCGCCTCCGAAAGTGTATCGGAGGCGCTCAAAGTTCATCTCAGAATGGTTGGAAACCATTCGAAGAGTGCAAAGGCATAAGATGGATTGACTGTGACACCGACGGGTGGAGCAGGTAGGAAACTAGGACTTAGTGATCCGGTGGTATGAATGTGGGATTGCCATCGCTCAACGGATAAAAGCTACCCCGGGGATAACAGGCTTATCACTCCCAAGAGTTCACATCGACGGAGTGGTTTGGCACCTCGATGTCGGCTCATCGCATCCTGGGGCTGTATTCGGTCCCAAGGGTTGGGCTGTTCGCCCATTAAAGCGGTACGCGAGCTGGGTTCAGAACGTCGTGAGACAGTTCGGTCCCTATCCGTCGTGGGCGCAAGATATTTGAGAGGAGCTGTCCTTAGTACGAGAGGACCGGGATGGACTGACCTCTGGTGTATCTGTTGTCTTACCAAAGGCATAGCAGAGTAGCCATGTTGGGAAGGGATAAACGCTGAAGGCATCTAAGCGTGAAGCCCCCCTCGAGATAAGATATCTCATCCAGAAATGGAGTAAGACCCCTGGAAGACTACCAGGTTGATAGGTTAGGGGTGTAAGCACGGTAACGTGTTCAGCTGACTAATACTAATAGGTCGAGGGCTTGAACTAAGAAAGTGATTATAAAGATTAGAGCTTAAGATTAAAATATGTGCATGTAACAAGTCGATGTTAACAATCTCTTATGCGGTTTTCAGTGTTTGTAATGAAGACTGAAAATGACAATAATCCTCGATGGCTCAACGGTAGAGCATTCGGCTGTTAACCGAAGGGTTGCTGGTTCGAATCCAGCTCGGGGAGTTACTATGTAAAATAAGCTTAGTGGATCTTAGGAGTAAAAACATGACCGAAGTGTCTGTTTTTGTGAATTAGATGAAGTTAATGCTTTTATATACAGCGTAAAATAAGCTTAGTGGATCTTAGGAGTAAAAACATGACCAACGGGTCTGTTTTTACGAGTTAGAGGAACTTAGCGCTTTTACAAGAAAGCGTAAAATAAACACAACAAGGCCCGTTGGTCAAGCGGTCAAGACACCGCCCTTTCACGGCGGTAACATGGGTTCGATTCCCATACGGGTCACTTAGAACAACGACACGACCCAGGTTGTGTTTTTTGCTATACAGATGAGAAAATAAGTCAAGCCAAGGTTTACAACTTGACAACAAAAAAGTAAGGCACTATAATGTAAGAGCATTATTATGGCGCCATAGCCAAGTGGTAAGGCAGAGGTCTGCAACACCTTCATCACCAGTTCAAATCTGGTTGGCGCCTTAAAAAATAACGCGGAGTGGAGCAGTCTGGAAGCTCGTCGGGCTCATAACCCGAAGGTCAGAGGTTCAAATCCTCTCTCCGCAACTAGAAGAACATCTTTGATATTGGATAAGATCCGATGGCAGAGGTGTTTTTTAATGGGTGCATCCTATTGACAAAAGACCAAGGTGCATGATATGATGATTTTAAGATATGAATGAACGTTCATTCGCACAGGAGGTTATGAAATTGGATAAAAAAGAATTAATTCGACAAAGTGCAGCAGAAGTGTTTAGCAAAGAAGGTTATTATTCAACAACAGTAAAGATGATAGCCGCTGAAGCGAATATAGCAGTAGGCACCATATACATTTACTTCAAAACAAAAGAAGAAATTCTAGACTATATTTTTGATGTTGAACACAATAAGAGGATTCAATATTTTGAAGGACTACAAGAGCATTCATTAGGGATTATAGAAGTGATAGAATCCTTTTTAGATTATCATTTTAATGAGCTTCAAGAAAACCCGAGCATTAGTAAGGTATTGGTACAAGAAGATCTTTCTCCATTGATGTCAAAAACTAAAAATATGAGAACGTATAGTTCAAAATTACCGGATATGCTCGCAGAGATGTTGAAAAAAGCTCAAGAAAACGGGCAAATTGGTAATATAGATGCGCCTATCGTTGCTCGTTTGATTTTCCAATTGATCAAGGGAAGTGTGTATATTAGCCAGGAGAAGAAGGAAGTTAATTGGCAAAATGAAGTCAAAAGTCAAATTATCTCTTTAATTACGAAAGGGATACAAAACTAATTTTTTTTACCCTAGAATGAATGAGTATTCATTCATATTATAAATAAAAAAAGAAAAGAGGCGTCATTCGATGAAAAATAAAAAGTATTATATGTTGATTGTAGTAATAATGATAGTTGCTGTTTTTATAGGTTTTAAAGTCATATCCGCAGGGAAAAATCCGGATGTATTAACAACACAGGAAAATCAATTAGATTTGGGGATACCAACAGAAGTGGTTACAGTCAGTAGAGATAGTATGGTAGAAGGAATATCTTATATAGGAACCCTTGAGTCTAGAAATACGCTTGTATTATCACCTAAGGTGGGCGCACAGGTCACCTTCCTTAACATAGAAGAAGGAAGTCTTGTCAAAGAAGGGGATATTGTTGCAAGACTAGATGATCGTCTATGGGTAGCAAAGATGGAAACCTTACAAAAAAAGATTGAGACTTTACAGGTGAACTATTCTTATGTAAGTCAAGAAGTGGATAACTATTATATAACGAACCCTATACTCAAAAAAATTGACACCTTAGAACTAAACTTAAGTTATTTAAATGAACAAGAAAATAAGTTTAAAATGTTATTGGAACAAGGTGCTGTGGCCGAAGGAGATTATGATAAAGTTAAGCATGAAAGAGACGTGCTAAACGCTCAATTAGATGAGTTGAATGCTACATTTGCAGAGGGCTATAAAAAATTAGTTAGTCAAAGAGATACATTAGCAGCGCAAATCGATGAGTTACAAGGGAATGTAAATGAATTAGCAATCAGTATTCAAGATGCTACAATCATTGCAAGTCGTGCAGGAAAAGTGAGAATTCTTTACTATGATATCGGCGATATGGCAATCGTAGGTAAACCATTTGCTATCATTGATGATACTGAGAACTTAACGGTAAAAGTCAATATATCTGAACAAGACTTAAATAAGATTGATATCGGAACAAAAGCATTACTTAATATAACAGGTATAAGCGAAAAAAGAGAAACAAGCATTGCCAGGATTATGCCTAGGTTAAATGGAAATACGAGAGTAGGCGAAGTTCAAATGGATCTAACCGCTTTGGACCTAGGTAATATTGTTGTTGGTACAAGTGCCCAGGTAGAATTTGTCGTTCAAGAAATTCAAGATGAAATTATTATATCAAAAAGAGCCATAAAATCTTTAAAAGATAAAGATTTTGTATACATCATTGAAAACAATAGGGCAAGAGAGCAAGAAATAACTAAGGGGTTGGTTGTAGGAGACAAAGTACAAGTGCTAGAAGGCCTGACAACAGGTGAAGATATTGCCATGAATAATTTGACAAAATTATATGACGGAGCCAAGGTACATGTACTAAAAGGAGAGGATATTTAATGAATATTGGAGAATTTTCTATTAGAAATAAATATTTTGTTTTGGCTTTTGCCATAGGTATTCTTTTATTAGGTCTTTATGCTAAAACCACATTAAAAACCCAGCTAGCACCAGATACTAATGCTCCCATGACGACGGTTATCGTACAGTATCCAGGTGCATCTGCCCAAGATGTGGTTAAAGATATCGTTGAGCCCATGGAGAATGCTTTTGGAACCCTAGAGGGTATAGCCAAAATCAAATCTACGAGTCAAGATAATGTTGCTTCCATTAAGTTAGAGTTTAACTACGGAATCGATATAGATCAAGCGGCGATTGATGTTCAAAATACGATTAATAGAATAAGGGCAAATTTACCATCTAACATGGTAGAGCCAAAAGTACTGAAGTTTAGTACGGCGGATAAGCCAGTTGTAACCATTAGTCTTAGCAGTGAATCCGTTGATTTAAAAGATATCAGACAGTTGGCAGAAGATGAAATCGGTTTTGACTTTCAACTGGTTGAAGGTGTAGCCTCTATTAATATATTTGGAGGTAATATCAGTGAAGTACAAGTTAAGTTGGACCAAAATAAACTGAATGCATACGGTATAACGATAGACCAAGTAGCAAGTACCTTACAGTTAAATAATATAAAAGCGCCTGGTGGAAAACTCATTGAAAACAACAAAGAAATTCTAATTCGGGTTGAAGAAAGTTATCAAAGCTTAGAGGATATTAAAAGGATACAGATACCCTTAGCAGATGGGAATACAATATTTTTAGAAGATATTTCGAATGTTGAGATGTCTATTGAAGCCCTTGAAAGTTCATATAAATACAATGGTAAAGAAGCAATTGCAGTTATGATCACCAAAAAAAGTGATGCTAACACAGTAGAAGTCGTAGAAAATATAAGAAGTGAACTAAATATTTTAGAGGAAAAATATGCCTTTATAGACTTTGAGTTGGCTCAGGATGATTCAACATTTACATCACAGATGGTTGATAACATGACAGCAAGTGTGCTTGTTGCTCTATTTTTCACAATGATTATTATACTTTTATTTATTACAAATGTAAGCCAAGCCATGGTAATTTCCATTTCCATGCCCCTGGTCTTCATGTCCACAATGGGTCTGATGAAACTATTTGACATGAAACTGGACATGGTGACCCTTTCAGCTTTAATACTGAGTATCGGTTTTGTCGTGGATGGGGCCATTGTTGTTGTTGAAAACATCATGACACATCACCATAAACTGGGAAAAGATATTGTTACGGCTGCAATCGATGGAACGAAGGAAATCACCATGCCAAGTATAGCGGGTGCAACAACAACACTTATTGTTCTCATTCCGCTCCTGTTTATTCAAGGATTTGTTGGAGAGATGTTTAGACCCTTGGCTACAACCGTTATTTTTGCAATATCATCCTCGATTCTAATCGCGCTCATTATAATACCTTTATTTACCGTCTTATTAAATAAGCTCAAGTTTAGAAAAACGGAACAACTGCTTAGTATCGTTACAGTGCCTTTTAACAAAATGATGGATGGCTTATTACGCTTTTATATGAATATATTGAGATTTTCACTTAAGCATAAAGTCATTATGTATGCCAGCATCCTTATTGCAATTATTCTTAGTGCAACGTTTATTGTTAGAAATGGCGTTGAAATGCTACCCAAATTTGATGGTGGAGTCAGTTATGTCTCTGTTGAAATGGAACCGGGAACAGCCCTTGAAGATACAATTGAAGCCGTAAGAAATATTGAGAAAATTCTAAGTAATGAGGCTAACGTTATCGGCTATGACACTCAAATAGGTTATGAAAAAGACAGCAATATGATCAGTGATTTTGGAATTATGGGAACCAACCAAGCCAGTATGACCATTAATCTAAATACGAGAAAGGAAAGAGAAGAGACGATCTGGGAATTCCAGGAAAGACTAAGACTAGAGATAGACAAGATTCCGGATATCAAAAGATTTGTTGTAAAAGAAAAGGGCGGAACAGCCAGCAGCAGTTCAACAGCACCGATCGATATAAGAATCAGTGGACCTGACCAAAGACTGCTTTACGAGATTGCAGAAGATTTAGAAGTCAAAATCAAAGAAGTCGAAGGCACAACCAATATTTATAAAAGTTTTAACATGGATAACCTGCAAGTGAATATAAGTATGAATGATGGACGTATTCAAGAGTTGGGGCTATCCAATGCTGTTGTTGCAAAACAGATTTATAATGCAATTGAAGGTATTAACGCCACAAGTGTGGATTTTGAAGAAATTGATAATGTGAATATTGCGGTTGAATATATGGATAGATACACACAATCTATTGACAACTTGTTAAATGTTTATATTCAAACACCCATGGGTATCAAAGTGCCTTTACGAGAGTTGGCTTCTGTAGATATAGGTCAAAGAGCCAATTTGATCACAAAAGAAGACTTGGAATACACCATTGATATTTTAGGTTATACCACGACAAGAGCTTTTAGTCATATTACGAAAGATATAGAGAATATTTTTGCGACATATCCATTACCAAGTGGCTACACCCTTGGACTTACCGGTGACAATGAAGAGATGGGTGATTCAATGAAGGATATGCTTCTCTTACTGGGCTTGGCGGTTGTGTTCATTTATCTTGTTTTGGTCCCACAGTTTAAGTCATTTATCCATCCTATTACAATTATGGCTTCTATACCACTGGTTATTATTGGAATTGCACCGGCTCTTGGACTCACAGGAAAGTTTGTCTCTATGCCCGTTCTTTTAGGTTTTATTTTATTAGCGGGTACGGTTGTTAACAATGCAATATTAGTGATTAATCAAGCTATAGAAAATCAGAATGCAGGTATTGAGTTGAATGTTGCTGTGGTTCAGGCAGTCGAAGCAAGGTATAGACCTATTATGATGACAGCACTTTCAGATGTTGTAGGTATGATGCCCTTAGCCCTTCAGCTTGCTCTAGGATCAGAAAGATTCTCACCATTGGCGATTACGGTTATTGGTGGTATGTTAGCAGCAACATTTTTAACCATGATTGTTATACCGGTTATATATGCAACCTTTGAAGGTGTGAAATCTAAAATGAAGATTAATGAAGTTAATGTGGAAGAAGTCTTTTAATTAAGACATTATAAAGGAGTCCCATGAAAACCCTTCCACAGTATGTATGACTACGGCCTCCAATTGGTGCGTCCTGCACCAAAAGTCGGCAGGCAACTTCCTGTTGCCTTACTCCGTTCATACACACTGATTCCAGGAACTTCATGGTCGATGTTGGCGATGGCCATGAGATGCGAACCTAGTCTTAGCCGAGAGGAACATTTTCAAGAACCTTAAGCTGTTAGAAGTAGTAAGTGTTCATTTTTCGCCTGATCGTCCGAAGGGAAAGACCAGAAAAATGAATACTTACTGCTTCAGTATAATTAGAAGAAATGAATAAATCCCAAGATTTGGCTGCACTCATAATTTTATGTTCGAGTATAGTAATGGGGAAGCATATTTAATAACAGGTTATATGCTCTTGTATCACAAAGTGTGTAAAAAGAGCCAAAACCACCATATGTAGTGTTAAAGAAGTAATAGGAAAAAGGAAAAGAAGAAGAGGAAAAAGATAAATAAAAGTGTTGACTTATAAGATGGTGGATGATATAATTCTCTCTGTTGCCCCAAGAGGTAACGAAGTGAAAGAAACAAGGAAAGCCTTAGAAACACGGGGCTGTAAAAGACCTGAACATTGAAAACTGAACAGTAAACCAACCTATCAAAAAGTAATTTAAAACGGACGCTATGTAATTCATTATGTAGCAAAAGCAAGCTTGGTTTTTTAGTAACAAGAGCGTAAGCTCAAGTCAAAAAAAGACCAGCGAGTATTCTATAGCAAGAGATTAAACATGAGAGTTTGATCCTGGCTCAGGATGAACGCTGGCGGCGTGCCTAACACATGCAAGTCGAGCGAGAAGGTAGAAAGTGATTCTTCGGATGAGTGATCTACCGGGCAGCGGCGGACGGGTGAGTAACGCGTGGGTAACCTGCCTTATACTGGGGGATAACATTCTGAAAAGGATGCTAATACCGCATAAGCGCACAGCATCGCATGATGCCGTGTGAAAACTCCGGTGGTATAAGATGGACCCGCGTCTGATTAGCTAGTTGGTGAGATAATAGCTCACCAAGGCAACGATCAGTAGCCGACCTGAGAGGGTGATCGGCCACATTGGGACTGAGACACGGCCCAAACTCCTACGGGAGGCAGCAGTGGGGAATATTGCACAATGGGGGAAACCCTGATGCAGCGACGCCGCGTGAAGGATGAAGGTTTTCGGATCGTAAACTTCTATCAGCAGGGAAGAAAATGACTGTACCTGACTAAGAAGCCCCGGCTAACTACGTGCCAGCAGCCGCGGTAATACGTAGGGGGCAAGCGTTATCCGGAATTACTGGGTGTAAAGGGTGCGTAGGCGGTAAAGTAAGTTAGGTGTGAAAGCCCGGGGCTCAACCTCGGGACTGCACTTAAAACTGCTTTACTAGAATACAGGAGAGGTAAGTGGAATTCTAGTGTAGCGGTGAAATGCGTAGATATTAGGAGGAACACCAGTGGCGAAGGCGACTTACTGGACTGTGATTGACGCTGAGGCACGAAAGCGTGGGGAGCGAACAGGATTAGATACCCTGGTAGTCCACGCCGTAAACGATGAATGCTAGGTGTCGGGGGTCGAACCTCGGTGCCGCAGCTAACGCATTAAGCATTCCACCTGGGGAGTACGATCGCAAGATTGAAACTCAAAGGAATTGACGGGGGCCCGCACAAGCGGTGGAGCATGTGGTTTAATTCGAAGCAACGCGAAGAACCTTACCAGGTCTTGACATCCCTTTGACCGAACCTTAACCGGTTCTTTCCTTCGGGACAAAGGTGACAGGTGGTGCATGGTTGTCGTCAGCTCGTGTCGTGAGATGTTGGGTTAAGTCCCGCAACGAGCGCAACCCTTATCTTTAGTAGCCAGCACATTATGGTGGGGACTCTAGAGAGACTGCCGAGGATAACTCGGAGGAAGGTGGGGATGACGTCAAATCATCATGCCCCTTATGATCTGGGCTACACACGTGCTACAATGGTGGTAACAAAGGGAAGCGAAGCCGCGAGGTGGAGCAAACCCCATAAAAGCCATCCCAGTTCGGATTGTAGTCTGCAACTCGACTACATGAAGTTGGAATCGCTAGTAATCGCGAATCAGAATGTCGCGGTGAATACGTTCCCGGGCCTTGTACACACCGCCCGTCACACCACGGAGTCGGAAGCACCCAACGTCAGTGACCCAACCGCAAGGAGGGAGCTGCCTAAGGTGAAATCGATGACTGGGGTGAAGTCGTAACAAGGTAGCCGTATCGGAAGGTGCGGTTGGATCACCTCCTTTCTAAGGAAGAAAGTGGAAGAAATTTATTTCTGAAGCTAAAAGTGAGCAAAGCTCACATGATGGAGATCAAAAACCTCACCGTGATAAATGAAAGCGATAGATTGGTTTGCTGTTGAGTGGTCAAAGTTTATGCATTTACGTAGACTAGGAAGAACAAGCTGCGAAAAAAACGCAGCTTGGAAAGCCGTAGTCGAAGTTAATGGATCAACGCAAAGATTGATCGAAGAAAATATTCTGGTGGCGATGCGACATATGGAAACACCCGTTCCCATACCGAACACGATGGTTAAGCGTATGTCGGCCGATGATACTTGGTTGGAGACGACCTGGGAAAGTAGGTGGCTGCCAGATTTAAAACAAAGAACTCTAGAGGCAACTTTGGAGAATTCATATAAGAGATATCCGGAAAGACCGGGAGCAAAGCTTGAAGTTCATAGCTTCATATCTTGTTTAGACCCATAAAAGTAATCGGGTCATAGCGTAGCGCTATTACGAACATTGAAAACTGCATAAGAGAGATGACTTGAAAGCACGTACGGATACAGCTTAGGCATAACGCGAGGTTAAAGCGTTATGAAAAAGCGTGGTAGAAGTAGTGAAGGCAAGTCGTTAGACGATATGAAAGCACGAAAGTGAAGACATATTGTTGAAGTGATTTGTAATCTTGATAAGCGAAAGCAAATCACTGTATGTGTTACTCCCAAGTAACATATATGAAGTAACTTCATAAATCATAGGTCATGATGTATGAAGATACAAGACATCGAAATATAATGTTGTAAGAAGAAAGACGCTTTCTAATTACAGAATTACATGAATATATTTTAATCTTAAGCAAAGATTGAGCAAAGACTTAATGGGTTAGTAATAATCAAGAAAGTTAATGCAATAATCAAATTATTAGTTCAAGCTAATAAGAGCATAGGGTGGATGCCTTGGCACTAGGAGCCGAAGAAGGTCGCGATAAGCTGCGAAAAGCTTTGGGTAGGCGCAAATAGCCGATGATCCAGAGATTACCGAATGGGGAAACCTGGCTGGGAAGATCCCAGTCACTGCATGGTGAATACATAGCCATGCAGGGGGAACTCGGGGAACTGAAACATCTAAGTACCCGAAGGAAGAGAAAGAAACATCGATTACCTAAGTAGCGGCGAGCGAAAGGGTAAGAGGCCAAACCAAAGGACCTAGTCCTTTGGGGTTGTGGACTGCAAACGGTATTAAGAAGATTTAACCGAAGTGTTTTGGAAAAGCACGTCAAAGAGGGTGAAAACCCCGTAGGTGAAAAGTCGACTTAGCCAGCAGGATCCAGAGTAGCACGAGACACGTGGAACCTTGTGTGAAGCAGGGGGGACCACCCCCCAAGCCTAAATACTACCTAGTGACCGATAGCGCATAGTACTGTGAAGGAAAGGTGAAAAGAACCCCGGGAGGGGAGTGAAAAAGAACCTGAAACCCTATGTTTACAAGCAGTGGAAGCACGTTAAGGTGCGACCGCGTACTTTTGTAGAACGGTCCAGCGAGTTACTTATACTGGCAAGGTTAATGACTTAAGGTCAGGAGCCGAAGGGAAGCCAAGTCTTAATAGGGCGTTAAGTCAGTGTGAGTAGACCCGAAACCGGGTGACCTATCCATGGGCAGGTTGAAGTTACCGTAAAAGGTAATGGAGGACCGAACCCACGCATGTTGAAAAATGCGGGGATGACCTGTGGATAGCGGAGAAATTCCAATCGAACCCGGAGATAGCTGGTTCTCCTCGAAATAGCTTTAGGGCTAGCCTTGAAATAGTCTAATGGAGGTAGAGCACTGAATTGCCTAGGGGGCCTCACAGCCTACCGAAGCATATCAAACTCCGAATGCCATATAGATGTTTTTCAGGAGTCAGACTATGGGAGATAAGTTTCATAGTCAAAAGGGAAAGAGCCCAGACCACCAGCTAAGGTCCCAAAGTGTGCATTAAGTGGAAAAGGATGTGAGATTTCACAGACAACTAGGATGTTGGCTTAGAAGCAGCCATGCATTCAAAGAGTGCGTAATAGCTCACTAGTCGAGAGATCTTGCGCCGAAAATGTCCGGGGCTAAAATGCACCACCGAAGTTGTGGAAAGCACTTATTTAGATAAGTGTTTTGGTAGAGGAGCATTCTTAACACGACGAAGCTGTACCGTAAGGAGCAGTGGAGAGTTAAGAAGAGAGAATGCTGGAATGAGTAGCGAGAGAGAAGTGAGAATCTTCTCGGCCGAATATCTAAGGTTTCCAAAGTAAAGCTGATCTTCTTTGGGTAAGTCGGGACCTAAGGTGAGGGCGAAAGCCGTAGCCGATGGACAACTAGTTGAAATTCTAGTACTACGTATGAACAGAACTGTGGGGACACAGAAGGATAGGGAAATCTGGGAATGGAAAAACCAGTGCAAGCACAAAGCTTGGTTGATAGGCAAATCCGTCAACTAAAAGGCGAAGTGTGATGCGGATCGAAATTAAAGTAGAGAAGTTCCTAAATCCATACTGTCAAGAAAAGCCGCTATTGCTTCATACGTACCCGTACCGCAAACCGACACAGGTAGATGAGGAGAGAATCCTAAGGCCGACGGGAGAAGCGTTGTTAAGGAACTCGGCAAAATGACCCCGTAACTTCGGGAGAAGGGGTGCCTACGCAAGTAGGCCGCAGAGAATAGGCTCAAGCGACTGTTTAGCAAAACACAGGTTTATGCAAAACCGAAAGGTGAAGTATATGAGCTGACGCCTGCCCGGTGCTGGAAGGTTAAGGGAGTGCTTAGACTTTAGTCGAAGGTGCGAACTTAAGCCCCAGTAAACGGCGGCCGTAACTATAACGGTCCTAAGGTAGCGAAATTCCTTGTCGGGTAAGTTCCGACCCGCACGAAAGGCGTAACGATTTGGGCACTGTCTCGACAACGCGCCCGGTGAAATTGTAGTACCGGTGAAGATGCCGGTTACCCGCGACAGGACGGAAAGACCCCGTGGAGCTTTACTCTAGCTTGATACTGGGATTCGATATTACATGTACAGGATAGAAGGGAGACTTTGAACTATGGACGCCAGTCTGTAGTGAGTCGTTGTTGGGATACCTTCCTTGTAGTATTGGGTTTCTAACCTAGCACCATTATCTGGTGTGGGGACAATGTCAGGTGGGGAGTTTGACTGGGGCGGTCGCCTCCGAAAGTGTATCGGAGGCGCTCAAAGTTCATCTCAGAATGGTTGGAAACCATTCGAAGAGTGCAAAGGCATAAGATGGATTGACTGTGACACCGACGGGTGGAGCAGGTAGGAAACTAGGACTTAGTGATCCGGTGGTATGAATGTGGGATTGCCATCGCTCAACGGATAAAAGCTACCCCGGGGATAACAGGCTTATCACTCCCAAGAGTTCACATCGACGGAGTGGTTTGGCACCTCGATGTCGGCTCATCGCATCCTGGGGCTGTATTCGGTCCCAAGGGTTGGGCTGTTCGCCCATTAAAGCGGTACGCGAGCTGGGTTCAGAACGTCGTGAGACAGTTCGGTCCCTATCCGTCGTGGGCGCAAGATATTTGAGAGGAGCTGTCCTTAGTACGAGAGGACCGGGATGGACTGACCTCTGGTGTATCTGTTGTCTTACCAAAGGCATAGCAGAGTAGCCATGTTGGGAAGGGATAAACGCTGAAGGCATCTAAGCGTGAAGCCCCCCTCGAGATAAGATATCTCATCCAGAAATGGAGTAAGACCCTGGAAGACTACCAGGTTGATAGGTTAGGGTGTAAGCACGGTAACGTGTTCAGCTGACTAATACTAATAGGTCGAGGGCTTGAACTAAGAAAGTGATTATAAAGATTAGAGCTTAAGATTAAAATATGTGCATGTAACAAGTCGATGTTAACAATCTCTTATGCGGTTTTCAGTGTTTGTAAATGAAATACAAACACTGAAAATGACAATAACCTTCATAAATAGCGAAAAGACAATAATCCTCGATGGCTCAACGGTAGAGCATTCGGCTGTTAACCGAAGGGTTGCTGGTTCGAATCCAGCTCGGGGAGTTACTATATAAAATAAATTTACTGGATCTTAGGAGTAAAAATATGACCAACGGGTCTGTTTTTACGAGTTAGAGGAAGTTAATGCTTTTATATACAGCGTAAAATAAGCTTAGTGGATCTTAGGAGTAAAAACATGACCGAAGGGTCTGTTTTTTACGAGTTAGAGGAACTTAGCGCTTTTATATACAGCGTAAAATAAATTTACTGGATCTTAGGAAGAAAAACATGACCGAAGGGTCTGTAAACACAACAAGGCCCGTTGGTCAAGCGGTCAAGACACCGCCCTTTCACGGCGGTAACATGGGTTCGATTCCCATACGGGTCACTCAAAACAACGACACGACCCAGGTTGTGTTTTTTGCTATACAGATGAGAAAATAAGTCAAGCCAAGGTTTACAACTTGACAACAAAAAAGTAAGGCACTATAATGTAAGAGCATTATTATGGCGCCATAGCCAAGTGGTAAGGCAGAGGTCTGCAACACCTTCATCACCAGTTCAAATCTGGTTGGCGCCTTAAAAAATAACGCGGAGTGGAGCAGTCTGGAAGCTCGTCGGGCTCATAACCCGAAGGTCAGAGGTTCAAATCCTCTCTCCGCAACTAGAAGAACATCTTTGATATTGGATAAGATCCAATGGCAGAGGTGTTTTTTAATTCTCCAAGAACTTCATGGTCGGTGTTGGCAAGAGCTGAATAAAGAGTTAAGAATAATCATACTTAACAACTACTTATTAACTTTATCTTAATTATAGTGTATAATTATGGTTAAAACTTCAACTATATTATTTTGACACATAACCATTAAAAATATAATAAATTAAAGGTAGTGAGATTAGTATTTAGAAATTATATTAGGGAGGCCAAACATGAAGATCACACATAAAAAATTTAACGGCGGGTATCGGTTTAAAAAGTTTGAAGGTCAACCTCAAGCAAAGGTCGTAGACTTTCTGCCAAGTTCTATGTTAGAAGCTGCTAAAGATGAGATTACCTATAGTGATGATATTATGGACTATCTTAAGTCATTTGATTTGACATTAAAAAAGAGTGTAGATCAAGCATTACCTGATGAGGATATGTATATTCAAAAAGAAAGTATTGGTAAGATTCTTATTAATATGACCCAGGTGGAACCTTATGATTTTCCAATGGATATTTATTTTGAGGATAATAATGCAAAGGGCTTTATAAAAGGTCTTAAGATCTTAAGAGAAAAACTACCAAATGTTCCAATCCATGTTGTATTTTGTAAGGATAAGATTAAGAAGTATGAGACAGTAATATCAGAAATCATGAATATAGATGGAGTACAAGTATCTACAGTTGTGGGAAAATATCCTATAAATAAAAAGGAATTACTTATACCGACCTTATTGGAAATGAAATACCCAATCGGCTATCCTTCAGCCAATATTGGTGTTATTATAATGGAGCCACATAGGATTACACAGCTTTATCATCTAGATAAAGAAAAAAAGTCAATAAGTCACTCATGGGTTGCGTTGGCGGGTCCGGGATGGAAGGATAACCAGATACTTAACCTACCACTTGGGACTTCAATAAGTGAACTAACCTATCAATATCTAAATGAAGGAATGCAAGTTCGCCTAATAAAAAACAGTATTATGACAGGTCAGGTCCTCTCTAAGGAGGATGTACTGGATAAGGATACATCTCTTTTGATTGCGTTACCGGAGGGTATTAAAGGTGGACATGGTATCAACACAGGTCTGCACGGACCTGTCAGAGCATGTATATCTTGTGGTCAATGTCAAAATGTATGTCCTGTCGGCTTGATACCACATTTACTCCATAAGCATGTTGAACAAGGGCTGATAAATGAACGTTTGGCAGATTTAAGAATTTTTGATTGTATAGAGTGCAATCTTTGTAACTATGGTTGTCCTTCAAAAATAGACTTGGTTGGTAGTATTATAAAAGGCAAAGAGCAACTTGAAGAAATGGAATTGTCTCACAAAATGTATCAATTAAAAGGCATAAAGGAGGTGTAATCAGATGGGAAAAAATGATAAAGGCCTCATATTTAGACCGATAAAACTGACATTTGAATCTTTATTTAAAGGGTCAAATAAGCTCACAACAGAGAGTCCTCATATACGTAGCAATATTAACTTAAAGTACTTCATGTTGATTGCTGTAGTTGCGCTTTTGCCTTCTACATTTGCTGCTATATACTATTATGGTATTAGGATGCTCTATCTCATTGGATTCACATATCTGATTGCTTTTCTTGTAGAATGGGCTTTTGCCATTTTTAGAAAAGAGGATATTAATGAAGGGATATTAGTGACAGGCCTGATATTTCCTTTGACTTTGCCTCCAACGATACCATTTTGGATTGCCGGTGTTGGAATGGCATTTGGTATATTTTTTGGTAAAGAAGTTTTTGGTGGTACAGGTCGAAATATTTTCAACCCGGCGTTAGTAGGCAGATTGTTTATTACCATAGCTTTCCCCACTTATATGTCCTCAATGTGGATTAATCCAAGCAGTCCGGATGCGGTTACATCTGCCACACCACTTATTTTTTTAAGAGCTAATGAAGCACTACCCTTTTCACTTTGGGATCTGATGATTGGGACAGCTCCGGGATCTGTGGGAGAAACCTTTAGACTAGGTATTATTATTGCTGGGCTATTTCTCATAGTAACCAGAGTCATCCACTGGAGAGTACCGGTTGTTTATTTAGGAACTGTTGTGGTTGCCTCTTATATTGGGCATCTTTTTATACCTAGTGAGGTGGTTCAGCCTATGTACCAACTTCTTACGGGCGGTTTGCTATTTGGTGCCTTTTTCATGGCGACAGATCCAGTATCATCACCCTATACTAAAGCAGGTCAAGTCATTTATGGTATTGGACTTGGAATTTTGACCATTGTCATAAGAAGTTTTTCGGGATTTGCAGAAGGTGTTATGTTTGCTATTATTCTCATGAATGCTTTTAGACCTATGATTGATACGTATATTATTGATAAGAAATACAAACCCTTATCGGAATAGGCAGGTGATGACATGAAAGAACAATTGAAAATGATATTTTTTACGATTATACTTGGTCTCGTATCTTCAGGAATATTAGTAGGTATGGACGCATATACAAGGGATAAGATTAATGTAAATGAAGAGCTAGCTTTCAAAAAATCCGTATTACAAGCATTTGAAATAGAGTATGAAGCATCAGAAATAATAGATGTATTTGGTGATCAAATAAAAAGGATTGAAAAGAATGGTTATGATTTTTATGAGTCGAATTCAGGTGCTGTTGGGTTTGAGTTTGAAGGCTCAGGTCTTTGGGGGCCAATAGCCGGATTTTTGACACTTGAAGAAGACCTTATCACCATTCAAGACATTCAGATTATGGAACAATCTGAAACGCCGGGACTGGGTGGCATCATTGCCGAGGCTGATTATCTCGCAAAGTATAAAGGTAAAGTTTTTGATCCTGATATTGTGGTGGTAAAGGCAAATGATGAAGAAAATGCCAATAATGAAGTAGATGCCATTACCGGAGCAACAGGAACCAGTCGAGCATTTGAAACCCTTCTAAATGCAGAATACGACATAAAAAAGGAGGCACTGGTGAACTAATATGAGACTAATTAGATTAAAATACACGAAATGGTATCAATTATTGAATAAAGGTATATTTAAAGATAATCCTATTTATGCAATGGCTCTTGGTATCTGTTCTGCACTTGCGGTTACCAATAGGGTTGAAAATGCCATTGCTATGGGTCTTGGTGTGACTTTTGTGCTTTTGGCAAGTTCGATGTCAACTTCAATTATACGTAAGTTCATACCTGCCAAGGTAAGAATGGTTACCTATATGGTTTTGATTTCAACCTTTGTTATCGCCTTTCAGGGATTCCTACAAGCTTATTTTTTTGAATTAAGTAAAGCCTTAGGTGCTTACACGGGACTAATTATTACTAACTGTATCGTCATGGGTAGAGCAGAAGCTTTTGCTATAAAGAACCCCATACATTTTTCGGCTTTAGATGCACTTGCCAATGGCCTGGGGTATATGTTCACATTAATTGTTATATCCGTTGTAAGAGAGGTATTAGCCTTTGGAACATTACTGGGTATACAAGTAGTAGGGGACGGGTTTGTTACCTGGACGGTTATGGCGATGGCACCGGGAGCATTTTTCGTTATGGCCATTTATATGTGGATTATGAGAACAATTGCTAAGCTCAATATAGAATCAGCATCCTAAAAACATCAAAGAAAGTATCTTAGAAGGGAGTTCGGCTTATGGAAGGATTAATTAATATTTTTATGGCATCAGTATTAACCCATAACATTGCACTGACCTATATATTGGGTATGTGCCCCTTAATTGCTATTTCAAAGAATCTAAAAACAGCAAAAGGTATGGGCGCTTCTGTCATTCTTGTTATTACGTTGACAGCAACCATCAATTGGCCCATCTATCAATTGCTTAAGAATAACAATGCCGAGAGCATCAGTTTATTAATATTTATCATTACGATAGCTGCAACGGTTCAATTTCTAGAGATTTTTTTAGACAAATACTTGCCGGCGCTTTATAATGCTTTCGGGATATTTCTTCCGCTTATTACGGTAAACTGCGCAGTGCTTGCCGTTTCTTTGTTCATGGTTAACAGAACCTTCGGTTTCTTTGAAACAGTATTTTTTGGTTTTGGTTCAGGAACAGGTTGGGCGCTTGCGATTACCATCATTGCAGCTATAAGGGAAAAGATGGCATTGGTTAGCAAAGTGCCTGACGGTTTACAAGGTGCAGGCATCGTCATGATTATTGCAGGTATTATATCTCTTGGATTCATGGGATTTATTGGTGTTGTTGGTTTTTAGAGATAAATAAGCATAATTGCAATATCTTAGATCAGATTGTGAGGTATAGATATGAATGTTCCGATTATTTTAGTGGTCACACTAACCATCATAGCGATTTTGATAGCACTTTTGGATGTCCTTTTAGGTAGCAAAAGTGAGAAGAAGATAATAATAAACGATCAAAAAACCATACCAGTAACAGGTGATAATACGTTACTAAATCATCTCTCAGCCAATAAGATATTCATTCCATCTGCATGTGGTGGTAAAGCAACATGTGGACAATGTAAAGTAAAGGTAACAGAAGGTGGCGGAGAGACCCTAGCAACTGAGACTGGATTATTAAGCCTTCAAGAACGTAAGGATCAAGTACGATTGTCGTGTCAATGTAAGGTGAAAGGGGACATAAAAATCAGTATCCCGGAGTCCTTGCTTAATGCTCAGGAATTTAAGACGGAAGTTATGGGTATCGAGGATTTGACCCATGATATTAAGCTGGTGCGTTTTAAGTTGATCCAACCAACGACCATAGACTTTAAACCGGGACAATATGCACAAATTGAGGTACCTGGTCTTGAAATACAAAGAGCCTATTCTATAGCCTCAAATCCTAAAGAAACAGATTTTCTAGAATTGATTATCAGACTGGTTCCCAAAGGTGAAGCCACAACTTTTGTTCATAGAGCATTAGAGGTTGGTGACCGGATCAGATTACTTGGTCCTTTTGGTAGTTTCTTTCTACAAGAACATTCTGACAGGGATATTATATGTATAGCCGGCGGATCCGGAAAAGCACCTATTCGGTCTATTCTTTATTATTTAAGAGACCATGGGATGAACCGTAAAGTCAAATACTTCTTTGGTGCTAAGACAGCTAAGGACTTATATTATACAGAAGAGTTTCAAGAGTTGGCAAAAGAATTTCCGAATTTTCAATACATTCCGGCTTTATCTGAACCGAATGAAGAAGACCATTGGCAGGGCGAAGTAGGTTTGATTACCGATGTGGTTGACAGGCATAGTAAGAATCTTGAAGAGCATGAGGCTTATCTATGTGGTTCACCGGGCATGATTGATGCTTGTTTTGCTGTGTTAGAACGAAATGGTATGCCATCAGAACGTATTTATTGTGATAGATTCTAGTTTTCTTATATGTGTTTAGACATAACGTTTCAAATTATAGAATTAAGAGAGGTGTATAATGGACATCAAAGTCGGGCAAGTATTGCGTCTGAAAAAAGGTCATCCTTGTGGTTCATTTGAGTGGGAAGTTCTAAGGACAGGCATTGATTTTAAGCTTAAGTGTAAGGGCTGTGGACATCTGGTTATGATACCAAGAGTCAAGCTTGAAAAGAATATAAAAGAGATAAAAGATTGAACAGTACCGAAAGGTAAATATTTTTCGCAATAAAAAAGTACTAAAGGCTTGACCAAATAGGAAGGAAAATATAATGATTAACATTGGTTTACAATTATATACTATAAGAGATGAATGTGAAAAAGATTTCATGAGTGCAATAAAAAAAGTTGCTGCAATTGGGTATAAGGGGCTCGAGTTTGCCGGATATTATGGCATAAGCGCACAAGTTCTCAGAAAAGCGATGGATGATTTGCAGTTAAAAGCTGTTAATACACATGTTTCTCTCAGGAGGATGGAAAGTGATTTTGATGAAGAAGTTGAATACGCTAAAATATTAGGTATGGATACAATTACAATACCTTATTTGGAACTAGAGGACAGGTTGGACCGTGATTCTCTTTTAAAAACCGCAGAATCAATTGCCAGAATTGACCAAAAGTGTAAAGATAATGGAATTCAGCTTTGCTACCATAATCATGATTTTGAATTTGAAAAAATCAATGGAGAATATATTTTGGATATACTTATTTATAAGGCAAAATATTTAAAACTGGAGTTGGATACGTTTTGGACCTCCTATGCAGGTTTGGATACCGTTCTATATATGCAAAAGAAAAATTCTAGATTAATCTATCTTCACTTGAAAGATATGATAAAAGATGAGAAACCTATTTTTGCAGAAATCGGCGAAGGATGTCTTGACATTAAATCTTATCTGAAGACGGCTATCGAATGTGGGGTTGAATGGGTTTTTGTAGAACAAGACGTGTGCAATACTCAGAGTATTGAATGTGTTAAAAAAAGTTTTAATAATTTAAGAAGTTTTGATAAATAGTATCTCCTTAAGCCTCCTTCCTAAAATTAAGTTTATATTTTTAACTTTTATAACGAAAGATTAAATATATTCATTGCAAATAAGTACTTAATATGGTATCATGTATTCTTGTATGTGGATAGCTATGCCTATCTACAATTATAAAATAATATCCTTGCTCATTATAGTCATGACGACTTAGGAGTGGGCCAAAGACCAGAAGGAGGTGCCAAGATGAATACTTATGAATTAGCATTAGTACTTAATGGCAAATTGGAAGAAGAAGCAAAGACTGAAGCCTTTGAAAAAGTAAAAGGTTATATCGAAAAATTTGGTGGTAACGTTGTCAATGTAGACGACTGGGGTAAGCGTAAATTAGCTTATGAGATCCAAAAAATGCGTGACGGTTTTTACTACTTTATTACTTTTGAAGCAACTTCAGAAGTGCCAGCAGAAGTAGAAAAGCGTATTCGTATTATGGAATCAATTTTACGTTTCTTAATCGTTAGCAAAGTAGCATAAAACAAAAAGGGGGTAACGACTATGAACAAAGTAATTCTTATGGGGAGACTTACTAGAGATCCTGAAGTGAGATACACACAAGGTGCTGAACCTTTAGCGATTGCAAGATATTCTCTAGCGGTCAACAAACGTTTTAAAAAAGAGGGACAGCCGGACGCAGATTTTATTAACATCGTGGCATTTGGTCGCGAAGGTGAATTTGCTGAAAAGTATTTTAAAAAAGGACAAATGGTTTCCGTAGTAGGAAGACTTCAGACAGGTTCCTATACAGACAAAGACGGTGTTAAGAAATATACAACGGATGTTGTCGTAGAAGAGCAACACTTTGCAGAAAGCAAGCGTTCTTATGAAGAGCATGCAACAGCAAGTGGCAGTCAGGACGGTTCTAGCGTTAAAGCACCCACAAATAATCAATCAGAAGGATTCGTAGCAATAGATAATTTTGATG